>NZ_JBIVBI010000005.1:0-522841 GCF_044746005.1 Streptomyces sp. NPDC086766
GGTAATCCGGTGCAACACCACGAGAGCGGAACCAAGAGGAGGAATAGTCCCCTCGGTTCACAGCGTCCTCGCTGTGTTATTTCAAAGGAACCTCGCCCCAGTCATGACGACCGGAGACGGGGTATCAACATATCTGGCGTTGACTTTTGGCACGCTGTTGAGTTCTCAAGGAACGGACGCTTCCTTTGTACTCACCCTCTCGGGCTTTCCTCCGGGCGCTTCCCTTCGGTCTTGCGTTTCCGACTCTATCAGATCTTTCCGACCCGATTTCCTCGGTGCTTTCCAGGTTCCCGCTTCCGCGTTTCCCTTTCCGGCGGTTCCGACTCTATCAGATCCTTTCTCGACCTGATCCCCAGTCAGCGGGGCTTGTCTTCCCGGCCGTTGGGCCGTTCCGACGAGTGAGACTTTAGCGGATTCCCTGCTCCCGAGCGAATCGGGGGCTGCGTTCTTTCGAACGCGGATTCCGTATTCCGCAAATACGCACGCCAGTGAAACGACGACTGAAGGCACAAGTGCACGACTGTCGTCGAGTAGAGGTTGGTTCCTGCGGAGTGGCTGTCCGGGGACCGACCGGAGTCGGCTCTCACGTCGGACAACTCGAAGAACCCTACGGATGGGGTGGGGGCGTGTCAACTTCCGGGCGGACGGCATCCCGGAGGCGTAGGCTGGTCGACGTGACTACGCGTACGTGCAACCAGCAGTGGTGGGCCGCCTGACGGCGGCCGGACTCACGTATGCACTCAACGGCCGCCGCCTCGGCGGCCGTTCTCGTATCTCCCTCCTGAGGGTCGGCCGGCCGGGCGCGGCGGCCTCGACCAGGAGGTGGAAGAGATGGTGCGGGTCTTCAGCGGGGTCAAGCCGACCGGGCATCTGACGCTGGGGAACTACCTGGGGGCCATGCGGCGGTGGGCCGAGGTCGACCAGCATCAGGCGGACGCCCTGTTCTGTGTCGTCGATCTGCACGCGCTGACCGTGGACCACGATCCGGCGCGGGTGCGCCGGCTGTCCCGGCAGGCTGCGACCCTGCTGCTGGCGGCGGGGCTCGATCCGGAGCTGTGCACCGTGTTCGTACAGAGCCACGTCGACGAGCACGCACGCCTGTCCTATCTGCTGGAGTGCGTGGCCACCGACGGCGAGATGCGGCGGATGATCCAGTACAAGGAGAAGTCCGCGCGCGAGCGGGAGCGGGGCGGGGGCAGCGTGCGGCTGTCGCTGCTGACGTATCCCGTGCTGATGGCGGCGGACATCCTGGCGTACGGGACGGACGAGGTGCCGGTCGGGGACGACCAGACGCAGCATGTGGAGCTGTCCCGGGATCTGGCGGTGCGGTTCAACCAGCGCTACGGGCACACGTTCACGGTGCCGCGGGCGACGCCTCCGAAGGTGGCGGCGCGGGTGATGAACCTGCAGGACCCGACGTCGAAGATGGGCAAGTCCGACGACTCCGGGCCAGGGATCGTCTACTTGCTGGACGAGCCGGAGGCGGTCCGCAAGAAGGTCATGCGGGCGGTCACCGACAGCGGGCAGGACGTCGTCTACGACCGGGAGGATCGGCCCGGGGTGGCGAACCTGCTGGAGATCCTGGCCGCCTGTGGGGGCGGTGACCCGGAGGCACTGAGCGGGGAGTACACCTCGTACGGCGCCTTGAAGAAGGACACCGCCGAGGCCGTGGTCGAGTTGCTGGAGCCGGTGCGGGCCAGGCACCGGGAACTGTGCGCCGATCCCTCGTACGTGGACGGGGTGCTGCGGGCCGGAGCGGCGAAGGCGCGGGAGATGGCCAGACCGACGGTGGACGCCGCGTACCGGGCGATGGGACTGCTGCCGGCCTGACCGCTCGGCGGCCGGAAGGGTTCGGCGGCGGCAGGCTTGCCGTCGGGCCTTGTCCGGCCGCTGGTGGCGGGCACCCCGCTCGGGGGTGCCCGGCGCCGTCCGGGGGCGGTGTCAGTTGTTGTTGCCGGAGGCGAGTTCACGGCTGCGGTCGCGGGCCGCCTCCAGGGCGGCGATGAGCGCGGCGCGCACTCCGTGGTTCTCCAGTTCGCGGATGGCGTTGATCGTGGTGCCCGCGGGGGAGGTGACGTTCTCGCGGAGTTTCACGGGGTGCTCCCCGCTGTCGCGGAGCATCACGGCGGCGCCGATCGCGGACTGCACGATGAGGTCGTGGGCCTTGTCGCGGGGCAGGCCGAGGAGGATGCCGGCGTCGGTCATCGCCTCGACCAGGTAGAAGAAGTACGCCGGGCCCGAGCCGGAGAGGGCGGTGCAGGCGTCCTGCTGGGACTCGGGGACGCGGAGGGTCTTGCCGACCGCGCCGAAGATCTCCTCGGCGTGGGCGAGGTGCTCGGCGGTGGCGTGGCTGCCGGCGGAGATGACGGACATGGCCTCGTCGACGAGGGCGGGCGTGTTCGTCATGACCCGGACGACCGGGGTGCCCGCGGCCAGGCGCTCCTCGAAGAAGCCGGTGGGAATGCCCGCGGCGCCGCTGATGACCAGGCGGTCGGCGGGGATGTGCGGGGCGAGCTCGTCCAGGAGGGTGCCCATGTCCTGCGGCTTGACCGTGAGGATCAGGGTGTCGGCGGTCTTCGCCGCCTCCACGTTGGTGACCGGGGTGACTCCGTGGCGGGCGCGGAGCTCTCCGGCCCGTTCGGGGCGGCGGGCGGTCACCAGCAGGTCGGCGGGGGACCAGCCGGCCCGGATCATTCCGCTGAGCAGGGCTTCGCCGATCTTGCCGGTGCCGAGGACTGCGACTTTCTGGCTCATGGATTCATCCTCGCACCGGGGGTGGCGGCCCCGGGCGGGTTGTCCGGCTGGCGGGACGCCGGACGTCCGGTGGAGGGTCCGGCCCGCAGTCGTGGAACGTCCGGCCCGTGATCACGGAACGCGTGGGCCGTGGTCGTGGAGCGTTTCGGACCCCGCGTCTGCGGCATGATCCGCCGGACAGGCCCTAAGGTGTGCGCCGCTTCAGGGTCGCCGCGCCCAGTCCCAGGACCAGCAGCGCGGTGCCCGCGACGATCAGTACGTCCCGGACGAACGTCGCCGTCATGTCCGTATGGCGCAGGACCTCGTTCATGCCGTCGACCGCGTAGGACATGGGCAGGACGTCGGAGATGCCCTCCAGGACCGGGTGCATGGAGGAGCGGGGCGCGAAGAGCCCGCAGAGGAGGAGCTGGGGGAAGATCACCGCGGGCATGAACTGGACCGCCTGGAACTCGGAGGAGGCGAACGCCGAGACGAACAGGCCGAGTGCCGTGCCGAGCAGGGCGTCGAGCAGGGCCACCAGCAGGACCAGCCAGGGCGAGCCGATGACGTCCAGGCCGAGGAACCAGAGCGCGAGCCCCGTGGCCAGGGCCGACTGGATGATCGCCAGGATGCCGAAGGCGAGGGCGTAGCCGGCGATGAAGTCGCCCTTGCCGACGGGCATGGCGAGCAGGCGTTCGAGGGTGCCCGAGGTGCGTTCGCGCAGGGTGGCGATCGAGGTCACCAGGAACATCGTGATCAGCGGGAAGATCCCGAGGAGCGAGGCGCCGATGTTGTCGAAGGTGCGCGGGCTGCCGTCGAAGACGTAGCGCAGCAGGACCAGCATCAGGCAGGGGACCAGGATCATCAGCGCGATGGTGCGCGGATCGTGGCGGAGCTGGCGCAGGACCCGGCTCGCGGTCGCGGTGGTGCGGGAGAGGTTCAGGGCGCTCGTGGGCGCGGGGGCGGTCGGCGTGCTCATCGTGCTGTCTCCTTGGCGCGGCCTTCCGCGACCGCTTCGTCGACCAGGTGAAGGAAGGCCGCCTCGACGGTTTCCGTGCCGGTACGGGATCGCAGGGCGTCCGGGGTGTCGTCGGCGAGGATCTCGCCCTCGCGCATGAGGAGGAGGCGGTGGCAGCGCTCGGCCTCGTCCATGACGTGGGAGGAGATGAGGAGGGTGGCGCCGCGGGTCGCGGCGATGTCGTGGAACAGGTTCCACAGGTCGCGGCGCAGGACCGGGTCCAGACCGACCGTCGGTTCGTCGAGGACGAGGAGTTCGGGGGTGCCGAGCAGCGCGACCGCCAGGGAGACCCGGCTGCGCTGGCCGCCGGAGAGGTTGCCGGCGAGGGCGCCGGCGTGGTCGGTGAGGTCGACGTCGGCGATCGCCCGGGCGACGGCCTCGCGGCGGCGGTCGGCGGCGGCGCGGCCGGGGTGCAGGATCGCGGCGAAGTAGTCCAGGTTCTGGCGGACGGTCAGGTCGTCGTAGACGGACGGATCCTGGGTGACGTAGCCGATCCGGGTGCGGAGGGCCGGGTGGCCGGCCGGGCTGCCGAGGACCTCCAGGGTTCCGGTGACCTTCGCCTGGGTGCCGACGATGGCCCGCATGAGGGTCGACTTGCCGCATCCGGAGGGGCCGAGGAGTCCGGTGATCTGACCGCGGGGCACGGTGAAGCCGAGGCCGCGCAGGACCGTGCGGGAGCCGCGGACCACGGTGAGGCCTTCGGCGCGGACGGTGTCCGTCTCCGCCGGGGGCGGTGGGTCCGAGGGATTATTCATCATGTGATGAATAATGCGCACGCGACGGGGTGCCGTCAAGGGCCTGACGGGCAGAGGGTGGGCGCCGGGCGAGGGCGTCGGGTGTGCGGCTCGGGCCCTGTCAGGGCCGGCCCGGCTTGGGGTGACGAGAAGCAGTACGTCGTGGGCCTGAAACGTCGGCGACCGGCGACGGCGCCGCTGTGAGTACCTCGTGCTCGACGAGCTCGAGGGAAAGGCGTGCCCGACCCCGCCCCCGGCGGGATCCCAAGAGGCCGCGCTCGGGCGGCACCGAGGCTGCCGGTGCCGATGGCGGGCGGCCGGGATGCGGTCGTACGGCCGTGATCGTGCGGTCGGCGGTCGGCGGGCGGCTGGCCGACGTGTCTCAGGCCAGGAGGGTCGCGGCCGCGACCCGCGGGCGACCGGACAAGGCGACCAGGCGGACCGGGAGAACGAGTTGGACGGGCCGGGTGGACCAGAGGCCCGGCGGCTGGGCTTCGCCGGTCAGGCGCGGCGGCGCTTCTTGGAGGGGTTGCCGGAGCGGCGGGTGGTTCGGCGTGCGAACTGCTCGCGGGCCCGCTCGTACTCCTGGCGGTGCAGTCTCTCGCCCGGGGCCTCGGTGAGGGAGCGGAAGAAGTAGGCGAGGAGGGAGCCGACGAAGCCGATGGCGAGCAGGCCGCGCAGGGAGGCCTGGCGCTCGGGGTCGGGGCGCTTGGTGAAGCCGTCCCAGGTGTGCCGGAAGGCGAGCGCGCTGCACACCGCGAACATCACGACGACCAGCAGCGAGACGAAGGTGCCCGATTCGGCGATCTGCAGACCCTGGTAGGCGAAGCGCAGCACCAGGCAGGAGACGGCGACCGCTACGAGAGAACCGGCGCCGGCCGCGACGCGGCGGGCCGGGTAGCCGTCGTCGTGGTGCACCCAGGTCGTGCCGAAGAAGCGGAGGGGCTCGGGGCGGGGCCCCGCGGGGGCTGTGGAGCCCGCGGGCGTGTCCGGGGTGCCGTTCTCGTCGCTCACGCGTCGATTATGGCTCCGGCGCCGCCGCGGGCTCCGTCCGGGATCAGCCGCAGCGCTGGGCGACGTAGCCGTCGCTGCCCGTGTGGACGTAGGCGTCCGAGACGTACTCGCCGCTGCCGATGTTGTCCCAGATGTTGCTGGTGCCGTACGGGCCCGTGACCGTGGTGCCCGGTGTCTGGCAGTAGATCGGCACGGAAGACCCCTCGGGCAGGACGCGCACGATGCTGTAACCGGTGCCCGGACCGCTGCGGACGTTCAGCTGGACGCCCGGCGCGATCGAGTAGTACCGCACGAGCGCCGTGACCGCGACGGACTCCTCCGCCGCCTTCTGCGCCCCCGTGGCGACGGACCTCTGGACACGCTCGACCGACATGACGTACCTCCCCCGTTGCACCCCATGACTGCCATGGGGCCCCGTTGATTCCCTCGGAGCGCGCCGCGAAACACCTGTGCGCGCACGGGCGCGACTCGCACGCGGAGGCTAGCAAGCCGCCTCTGTCCTGTTCGAGTCATCGACTAGGCTCCGTGCGTCGCGCGCGCGGACGAACAGCACCGGGGGTGGTCCATGACGCCACAGCGCAACAGCGGGGCGAGCGCGGAAGCGGAACTTCCCGAGTACGCCGGTCACTACCGCCTGGAAGAACGGCTGGGCTCCGGCGGCATGGGTGTGGTGCACCTGGCCCGCAGCACCTCGGGGCTGAGGCTCGCGGTGAAGGTCGTCCATGCCGCGTACGCGGTGGACCCCGAGTTCAGGGGGCGCTTCCGGCAGGAGGTGGCGGCAGCCCGGCGGGTCAGCGGCGCCTTCACCGCGCCGGTCGTCGACGCCGATCCGGAGGCCGAACGGCCGTGGATGGCCACCCTGTTCATCCCCGGGCCCACCCTGTCGGAGCATGTGAAGCGGAACGGGCCGATGACACCGGCCCAGTTGCGCCGGCTGATGGCCGGGCTCGCGGAGGCGCTGCGCGACATCCACCGGGTCGGCGTGGTCCACCGGGATCTCAAGCCGAGCAACGTGCTGCTCGCCGAGGACGGCCCGAAGGTCATCGACTTCGGCATCTCGCGCCCGAAGGACAGCGAACTGCGCACGGAGACGGGCAAGTTGATCGGCACACCGCCGTTCATGGCGCCCGAGCAGTTCCGGCGGCCGCGGGAGGTGGGGCCGGCGGCCGACATCTTCGCGCTCGGGTCGGTGCTGGTGCACGCGGCGACCGGGCGCGGCCCGTTCGATTCCGACAGCCCTTACGTCGTCGCCTACCAGGTCGTGCACGACGAGCCGGACCTCACCGGCGTACCGGAGAACCTGGCGCCGCTCGTGCTGCGCTGTCTCGCCAAGGAGCCCGAGGACCGGCCCACGCCGGACGAGCTGATGCGGGAACTGCGGTCGGTGGCGGCCTCGTACGACACGCAGGCGTTCATACCGGAGCAGCGCACGGCGGATCCGCCGTTCCCGGGTGCGACCGAGGAGACCCGGTCGCCCGCGTGGCCCGAGGGCGGCGCGGAACAGCCGGAGGCGGGCGCCGTCTGGTCCGGAGCCCGCGCCGAACGGCCGGAGTCGCGCACGGGCCGGTCCGGGCCCGACGCCGGGCGGCCGGAGTCCCACGCCGGTCGGTCCCCGGCGCGCACCCGGCGGCGGCGCGGGGCGCTGGCGCTGGCCGCCGGCGGGCTCGCCCTGGCCGTGGCCGGAGTGCTCGCCTCGGTGCACCTGCCCGGCGGGAAGCCGCCGGCGCGCGACGCCCGGCCCAGGACCGCATCCGCCGCGTTCTCCGGATGGGCCGTGCGGCCGGTGCACGGGGCGGACGGGACGGCCCAGTGCGCCTACGGGGCGGGCGCGTTGGTCTGCGCGCGGCCCGGGCTCGTCTACGCCCTCGATCCCGCGGACGGCACCCTGCGCTGGCGGCACTCCGTCGCCGCGATGGTCGTCGGCCGGCCGCCCGTCGTGTCGGGCGGTCTGGTGCAGCCGATGACGGACCACGGCCGGCTGCTGGAGGCGCTGGACCCCGCCTCGGGCAGGGCGCGCTGGCAGCGGAACGTTCCCGCGTACAGCGGGGTGCGGAACGTCGGCGGCATGGTGCTGCTCAACGGCACCGACGGGGTGGTGCGGGGCCTGGACGGCGCGACCGGCCGGATCAGGTGGAGCAAGCGGCTGCCGGCGCCGGCCCTGCCGTCCTTCTCCTCCTTCTCGTCCTTCTCCTCCTTCACGGGGGACCCGCTCGCGTACGCCACGAGCACCTCGAGCGACGGATCGGCCACCCGCGTCGTCGCGGTGGACGCGCGGACCGGGGCGGTGCGCTGGGACGCCCGGCTGCGGGGCACGCTGACCCCGGTCGGCAGCGAGGACGGCTCGCTCGTGCTGCTCGCCCAGCGGGGTGCCTACGTCGGTCAGGCCGAGGCCGTCGTCCGCTACACCCCGGCGTCGAAGGCGTCGCTCCGCATCCCGCTGCCCGTGCCGGTGGACGGCGCGCAGGCGAGCGTGCGGGGCGCGATCGTGCATCTGCTGGGCGCCGGCGGCTCACTGGAGGCGGTCGACCTGGCGGCGCGGAAGGTGCGCTGGCAGTTGGAGACGTCCGTCAGCCGCGGTTCTGCGCCGGTCGCCGACGCCCGCCATGTCTACTTCACCGGCGGCGACGGCCGGCTGCTGGCGGTCGACGCCCGCACCGGACGCATGGCCGGGCAGACCGCGCCCCGCCTCGGCGCGCACGCGGACCGGATCGCCGCCGCGCTGCCCGAGCCGGTGATGGCCGGGGAGCACGTCTACGCGGCCGCCCCCGACGGGACCGTCTTCGCCGTGGACGGGCGCGCGCCTGCGGACTGGTGAGGTACGGAGGCGCCGGCCGGGCGGGTGACGTTCGAGGACGCGCGAAGGGGCGCGAAGGTTGACGAAGGGGCCGCCTCCGAGGAGGCGGCCCCTTCCGGCAGCCGTTCCGGCGGTCGCTCCGGTCGCCGGGGTCAGCCCAGCTTGGAGACGTCCCGCACCGCGCCCCTGTCCGCGCTGGTCGCCATCGCGGCGTACGCCCGCAGCGCCGCGGAGACCTTGCGGTCGCGGTCCTTCGGCGCGTACACCCCGTGCAGTGCCTGCGCGCGGCGGGCCAGCTCGGCGTCGTCGACCAGCAGCTCGATGGCGCGGCCCGGGATGTCGATACGGATACGGTCGCCGTCCTCGACGAGCGCGATCGTGCCGCCGGACGCCGCCTCGGGGGAGGCGTGGCCGATGGACAGGCCGGAGGTGCCGCCCGAGAAGCGGCCGTCGGTGATGAGGGCGCAGCTCTTGCCCAGGCCGCGGCCCTTCAGGTAGGAGGTCGGGTAGAGCATCTCCTGCATCCCGGGGCCGCCCTTGGGGCCCTCGTAGCGGATGACGACCACGTCGCCCTCCTTGATCTGCTGGGTGAGGATCTTCTGGACGGCCTCCTCCTGCGACTCGCAGACGACCGCCGGGCCCTCGAAGGTCCAGATCGACTCGTCGACGCCCGCGGTCTTCACCACACAGCCGTCGACCGCCAGGTTGCCCCGCAGGACCGCCAGGCCGCCGTCCTTGGAGTAGGCGTGCTCGGCGGAGCGGATGCAGCCGTTCTCGGCGTCGTCGTCCAGGGAGTCCCAGCGCTCGGACTGGGAGAAGGCCTCCGCCGAGCGCACGCAGCCCGGGGCGGCGTGCCACAGCTCGACCGCCTCGGCGGACGGGGAGCCGCCGCGCACGTCCCAGGTCTTGAGCCAGTCCGCGAGGGAGGGGCTGTGGACCGCGTGCACGTCCTCGTTGAGCAGGCCCGCGCGGTGCAGCTCGCCGAGCAGGGCGGGGATGCCGCCGGCGCGGTGCACGTCCTCCATGTAGTACGTGCGGTTCTTGGCGACGTTCGGGGCCACCTTCGCCAGGCACGGCACGCGGCGCGAGACCGCGTCGATCTCGGTGAGGCCGAACGGGACGCCCGCCTCCTGGGCGGCGGCCAGCAGGTGCAGGATCGTGTTGGTCGAGCCGCCCATGGCGATGTCGAGCGCCATCGCGTTCTCGAAGGCCGCGAAGCTCGCGATGGAGCGGGGCAGGACCGTCTCGTCGTCCTGCTCGTAGTAGCGGCGGGTGAGGTCGAGGACCGTGCGGGCCGCGTCCTCGTAGAGCGCCTTGCGGGCGGTGTGGGTGGCGAGGACCGAGCCGTTGCCGGGCAGGGCCAGGCCGATGGCCTCCGTCAGGCAGTTCATCGAGTTGGCGGTGAACATGCCGGAACAGGAGCCGCAGGTCGGACAGGCGTTCTCCTCGATACGGAGGATGTCCTCGTCGGAGATCTTGTCGTTCACCGCGTCGGAGATCGCGTCGACCAGGTCGAGCGTGCGGACCGTGCCGTCGACCAGGGTGGCGCGGCCGGACTCCATCGGGCCGCCGGAGACGAAGACCGTCGGGATGTTCAGGCGCAGGGCCGCCATCAGCATGCCCGGGGTGATCTTGTCACAGTTGGAGATGCAGATCAGGGCGTCGGCGCAGTGGGCCTCGACCATGTACTCGACGCTGTCCGCGATCAGGTCGCGGGAGGGCAGGCTGTAGAGCATGCCGCCGTGACCCATGGCGATGCCGTCGTCGACCGCGATGGTGTTGAACTCGCGCGGGATGCCGCCCGCCGCGCGGACCGCGTCGCTGACGATCCGGCCGACCGGCTGGAGGTGGGTGTGGCCGGGCACGAACTCGGTGAAGGAGTTGGCGACCGCGATGACGGGCTTCCGTCCGATGTCCGCACCGGGTACACCGGAGGCGCGCATGAGGGCGCGGGCGCCCGCCATGTTGCGGCCGTGGGTGACTGTGCGGGACCTCAGCTCGGGCATCGTCGCTCGCTCCTTCGGAGAGTTCCGCCGGTGGAACCGGCGGAGATCTGACGCAGTCGAGCCTACGCCGGTCATCCAGGGATCGGGACGCGGTGTCCGGGATGCGGGACGCATGTCTCAGGGGTTCCGCATACGTGCGTTCGGGGCCCGTACGCACGCGCGGAGGCTGACGGCCGCCGCCTCACCGCGGGCTCACGCGCCCGTGAGGTGTCCCTGCACCACCGGCGCCACGCGCGCGATGATCTGCTCCAGGTCCGCCGAGGCCAGGGGCTCCACCTTGATCACGTACCGCAGCATCGCGCATCCCACCAGCTGGGCGGCGGCCAGCTCGGCGCGCAGCTCGGCGTCCGGCAGGTCGAGCTGCGCGGCGATGCGGCGCAGCAGCTGGGAGGCGATCAGGCGGCGGAAGACGGCGGCGGCGGTCTCGTTGTTCACCGCCGAGCGGACGATCGCCAGCAGGGGCGTGCGGGTGGTCGGGTTCTCCCAGACGCCGAAGACGAAGCGGGCCAGCCGCTCGCCGACACCCTCCAGGGGGCCGTCGGCCAGCGCGTCGGGGGCGTTCAGGGCGGGCGCGAAGGCGACCTCGATGGCGGCGGCGAAGACCTGTTCCTTGGTGCCGAAGTAGTGGTGGACCAGGGCCGAGTCGACGCCGGCCGCCTTGGCGATCCCGCGTACGGAGGTCTTCTCGTAGCCGCGCTCGGAGAACTCCTCGCGGGCGGCGGCCAGGATGCGGTCGCGGGTGTCGGCGGACTCCGTGCGCGGCGGCCGCCCCCGGCGGCGTACGGGCGCGCCGGTCATGGCCGGGGCACCTTCACCGCCGACGCCAGGTGCAGCCGCGTGAAGGCGAGAGCCTCGGCCAGGTCCGCCTCGCGCTCGGCGCTGGACATGGCACGGCGCGTGTTGACCTCGATGACGACGTGACCGTCGAAACCGGAGCGGGCGAGACGTTCCAGCACCTCGGCGCAGGGCTGGGTGCCGCGGCCGGGGACGAGGTGCTCGTCCTTGTTCGAGCCCGCCCCGTCGGCGAGGTGGACGTGGCCGAGCCGGTCGCCCATGCGCTCGACCATCTGGAGGCCGTCGACGCGGGCCGTGGCGGCGTGGCTGAGATCGACCGTGAAGTGGCGGTAGTCCTCCTTCGTGACGTCCCAGCCGGGGGCGTAGGCGAGCATCTCGCGGTCGCGGTAGCGCCAGGGGTACATGTTCTCGACGGCGAAGCGCACATCGGTCTCGTTCGCCATCCGCCAGATTCCGTCGACGAAGTCGCGGGCGTACTGGCGCTGCCAGCGGAACGGGGGATGCACCACGACGGTGCTCGCGCCGAGCTTCTCCGCCGCCGCCCTGGCGCGCTGGAGCTTGACCCAGGGGTCGGTGGACCACACCCGCTGGGTGATCAGCAGGCAGGGGGCGTGAACGGCCAGGATCGGTATCCGGTGGTAGTCGCTGAGCCGGCGCAGGGCCTCGATGTCCTGGCTCACGGGGTCGGTCCACACCATGACCTCGACGCCGTCGTACCCGAGGCGCGCGGCGATCTCGAAGGCCGTCGCCGTCGACTCCGGATAGACCGAGGCCGTCGACAGGGCGACCTTCGCATCCGGGATGCGCACCACTGGTTCTGCCACGAGGGACAGGGTACGGGGCCGAACTCCGCGCCGGGGCCTCGGTCGCGCTCGTCTCCCGGCGGGGGTACGGCATCCGGCCACGCCCGTCATGAGGGGATACGCCGGTGGAGGGCGCCCGGGGCGGAGGGGGCGGGGTGTGGCGGGTTTCACGTCGAGGGGGTGGGGGTGGGCCGGGGCCGCCCTCGGGGCGAGACCCGCCGCAGGGCCGCCCGGGGACCAGAAGCCACCGGGCCGCTCGGTGACCAGAGGCCCCTGGGTCGCCCAGCGGCCAGATGCTCCCTGGCTGGCCCAGTGGCCAGACGCCCCGGCTCCGCCCCCACGTCACCCCGTCGGCATGTGGTCCAGTCTTCTGAGGATCACGCCCTCCCGCAGTGCCCACGGGCATATCTCCAGCGTCTCGACGCCGAAGAGGTCCATCGCGGCCTCGGCGACCAGGGCCCCCGCCAGCAGCTGGCCCGCGCGGCCGTCGGAGACGCCGGGCAGCTCGGCCCGTTCCGCGACCGTCATTCCGGCCAGGCGGGGCACCCAGCCCTCCAGGGACTCCCGCTTGAGTTCCCGCTGGACGAGCGGGCCGTCGGCCGAACGGGCGGCACCGGCCAGGCGGGCGAGCTGCTTGAACGTCTTGGACGTGGCCACCACGTGGTCGGGGGCGCCCAGGCGGCTGAACTCGCCGACGGTGCGGGCGATCTCCGCCCGCACATGGCGGCGCAGCGCCCGGACCGCCTCCGGCTCTGGCGGGTCGCCGGGCAGCCAGGCGGCGGTGAGCCGGCCGGCGCCGAGCGGCAGCGACACGGCCGCGTCCGGCTCCTCGTCCATGCCGTAGGCGATCTCCAGCGAGCCGCCGCCGATGTCGAGGACCAGCAGTTTCCCGGCCGACCAGCCGAACCAGCGGCGGGCGGCGAGGAAGGTGAGACGGGCCTCCTCCTCCCCGGTGAGCACCTGGAGCTCGACGTCGGTCTCGGCCCGCACGCGCGCGAGGACGTCGTCGGCGTTGCGAGCCTCCCGCACGGCGGAGGTGGCGAACGGCAGCAGGTCCTCGACGCCCTTGTCCTCGGCGGCCTGGAGCGCCTCCCGGACGACGGCGACCAGCTTGTCGACGCCCTCGGGGCCGATCGAGCCGTCTCCGTCGAGCAGTTGCGCGAGCCGCAGTTCCGCCTTGTGCGAGTGCGCCGGCAGCGGGCACGCGCCGGGGTGCGCGTCGACCACCAGCAGGTGCACCGTGTTCGATCCCACGTCGAGGACACCGAGTCTCATGTACGGAACGCTACTGCCACCCGGCTCGTCCTCCGCCCCCGGAACCCCGCGCGGGACGTTGCCGCCCACGGCGTCGGGCGACATACCCTGGACGGGTGCCAAAGACGAAAAAGGCGAAGACCGGAAACGCGGCGGACGCGACAAAGCCGAAGAAGAGGGCAAGGACTGACGAGCCGGTCGTAGCAGCCGGTTCGGCGGGGGGTCCGTCGCCGGTGACGCGGTCGAAGCGGGCGAAGAAGCGTCCGGAGCCCGACGAGAAGGGACTCGACTTCGCGCGCGCGTGGGTGGAGTTTCCGGATCCCGCGGACGACGAGCAGGTCTTCCGGTGCGATCTGACATGGCTGACCTCTCGCTGGACCTGCATCTTCGGAAGCGGCTGCCAGGGCATCCAGGCGGGCCGCGCGGACGACGGGTGCTGCACGCTGGGTGCGCACTTCTCCGACGAGGACGACGAGAAGCGGGTCGCCGAGCACGTGGCGCGGCTGACCCCGGAGATCTGGCAGAACCACGCCGAGGGCACGAAGAACGGCTGGGTGGCGGAGGACGACGAGGGGTCCCGGCAGACCCGGCCCTACCAGGGCTCCTGCATCTTCCAGAACCGGCCCGGCTTCGCCGCCGGCATGGGCTGCTCGCTGCACATCCTGGCGCTCCGGGAGGACCGCGAGCCGCTGGAGACCAAGCCGGACGTGTGCTGGCAGCTGCCGGTCCGGCGGACCTTCGACTGGATCGACCGTCCCGACGACACCCGCGTGCTCCAGGTGTCGATCGGCGAGTACGACCGCCGGGGCTGGGGTCCCGGCGGCCATGACCTGCACTGGTGGTGCACCTCGGCGACGTCGGCGCACGGCGCGGGCGATCCGGTGTACGTCTCCTACCGGGCCGAGCTGACGGAGCTGATGGGCAAGGCGGGCTACGACCGGCTGGTAGAGCTGTGCGAGCAGCGTCTGGCCGCGCAGCTCCCCCTGCTCGCACCGCATCCGGCGGACCCCGTGCCCCCGTCCGGTCCGGCGGACACGGCGGGTACGGCGAACCCGGCGGTCTGAGCGCACGTCTCCGCCGGGGGGCCGGACCGGCCCCCCGGCGTCGCGGCCCCCCGTCACGCACCGGACCCCGCCCTAGGACGGGCCGGAGGTGCCGCTGCCGCCGGGGGACGGGGTGGAGGGCCCGGAGCCGGTGGGCGACGGGTCGGCCGGGGTCGGCGTGGGGTCGGCGGACGGCGGGGCGCTCGGAGTGGGGGGCGACGACGGCGTCGGCGAGCCGGAGGCCGTCGGGTGCGGGTGGGTCGTCGGCGTGGGGTCGCCGGTTCGGGCCGGGCCGGGGACGGAGGAGCTCGGCGCGGTGCCGTAGCCCTCGATGGAGACGACGGCTCCGGCGGGCGCGATCGCCACCCGCGCGCTCCAGTGGCCGGACGGCTCGCGCAGCGGGTCGACGTACACCCTGATCGTCGCCGTCTCCCCCGGCCGGAGCGTGCCGGACGACCGGCTCAGGTAGAGCCAGGACGCGCCCGTGGACGCGGACCAGTGGACCGGGTCCGGCCCGGACGCGGTCAGGGTGACGCGCGTGGTGTCGCCGCTGCTCGCGGCGGTCACGGTCAGGCCCTCGCCCCGGTGCCCGCCGTCGCGGCCGCTGAGCACCTCCACGGAGACGTCGGGCCGGTGGCCCGCGGAGGTGTCGGAGTCGGGCCGCGTGCGCGCGTTGCCGGTGTTCTCGTAGCCGCCCGCGCTTCCGCCGTCGACGGCGTCCGGTTCCCGGGCGTCGTGCGCGGTGGCGGAGGGGCCGCCCTGGCCCTCCCCGGTCGGGGTGCCGCGGTAGGCGGCCCACAGGGCCAGCACGGGGGCGGCGACGACGGTGGCGACCACGGTGGTGGTGACGGCACGCGCGCGGAGGCGGTCCCTGCGGGCCGCGCGGTCCTTGGGGTCCATGGGGAATCCGCGCCGGTCGAAGCGGGGCACGGTGCCCCGCGCGCGCGGGTGGTGCGCCATGGCGACGTGCAGGGCCGCCCGGGGCGCCTCCAGCACCGGCAGCTCGGCCGGGGTGACGGTGGCGCCGGGCCACCGGCCGGGGACCGCGCGCTCGGCGGTGCGGCGGCAGCGCGGGCAGTCGTCGACGTGCCGGACGAGCTCGCGCCGCAGGGCGGTGCCGAGCACGAGCTGGTTGTCCTCGGTGAGACGGGCCACGCTCGGGCAGGTGCCGGTCTCGACGACGGCGAGCGCCGCGCGGGTGCGCTCCACCTCGCAGGCGGCGGAGGCGAGCAGTTCGCGGGCGGTGGGCGGGGACATGCCGAGGACGGCGGCGACCTCGTGGGGCGGGAGGTGGTGGCGCACGGCCAGTTCGAGCGCCTCGCGCTGCTCGGGAGTGGTGCCCGCGGCCTCCGGCCAGGCCAGCAGGGCGAGTTCGCGTCGCCGCGTCTCCCGCGCCTCGTCGGCGGCGGGCGGCGGGGCCGCGGGCCCGGCGCCGCGCTGCGGGCCGTCGCCGGGGCCGCTCCGGCCCGCGGCATGGGTGCCCTGACGTTTCTGCTTGGCCTCGGCCAGCGCGCGCAGGCACGCCCAGCGGGCCAGCGCGTACAGCCACGCGCGGCGCTCGCCCGGCGTCCGGGGCACGCGCTGCCCGCGCCGCTCGGCGAGCGCGAGGGCGTCGCCGAGGGCGGCGGTCGCCGCGTCGTGGTCGCACAGGACGGACAGGCAGTAGGTGAACAGGCCGTCCAGGTACGGCTCGTAGCGCGCGGGAGGGCGCTGTGCCAGCGTGCGCGCCGCAGCGCGGTCGCGCGCCTCCCGGTGCGCCCGGTGTGCGCCGGTCGTTCGGATCGTGGTCTCCGGGCTGCTGCTCATCACCCGTGCGACCGTAGGCGGCGGAAGAATGCCCCTTCTTCTCCCTTCGGTACTTTTAATCCGTACGGGTGAAACGATCCCTCATAAGGGGACAGGAACCTTTCCCTCGGCGCCTGCGGGGGCCCGCCCGCCCGGGCGGCGGCCCGGGCCCACCCTCCCGGGCGCCTCGGCCACGGCCTCCGCCCGCACCCCCGCCCCGCCGTCCTCCCTCCGGCCGGAGCCCGCGCTGTCAGTGCCGGCGGCTACGGTTTCCCCATGGCTGCCCGTACGAAGACCACCAAGGACCGGCCGTCCTACCGCTGCACGGAGTGCGGCTGGCAGACGGCCAAGTGGCTCGGCCGCTGCCCCGAGTGCCAGGCATGGGGGACGGTCGAGGAGTACGGCGCGCCCGCGGTGCGCACGACGGCACCGGGCCGGGTCACCAGTTCCGCCCTGCCCATCGGCCAGGTCGACGGCCGCCAGGCCACCGCGCGCTCCACCGGCGTGCCCGAACTCGACCGCGTGCTCGGCGGCGGACTCGTCCCCGGCGCCGTCGTCCTGCTCGCGGGCGAGCCCGGCGTCGGCAAGTCCACGCTGCTGCTGGACGTGGCGGCCAGGGCGGCGAGCGCCGAGCACCCCACGCTGTACGTCACGGGTGAGGAGTCCGCGAGCCAGGTCCGCCTGCGCGCCGACCGCATCCACGCCCTCGACGACCACCTCTATCTCGCCGCCGAGACCGATCTGGCCGCCGTGCTCGGCCACTTGGACGAGGTGAAGCCGTCGCTGCTGATCCTCGACTCGGTGCAGACGGTGGCCTCCCCCGAGATCGACGGCGCGCCCGGCGGGATGGCCCAGGTCCGCGAGGTGGCGGGCGCCCTCATCCGCGCCTCCAAGGAGCGGGGCATGTCCACCCTCCTCGTGGGCCATGTCACCAAGGACGGCGCGATCGCCGGCCCCCGCCTGCTGGAACACCTGGTCGACGTCGTCCTGCACTTCGAGGGTGACCGCCACGCGCGCCTGCGCCTGGTCCGCGGCGTCAAGAACCGCTACGGCGCGACCGACGAGGTCGGCTGCTTCGAGCTGCACGACGAGGGCATCACGGGCCTGGCCGATCCGAGCGGCCTGTTCCTGACCCGCCGCGACGAGCCGGTGCCCGGCACGTGCCTGACCGTCACCCTGGAGGGCCGCCGCCCCCTGGTCGCGGAGGTGCAGGCGCTCACCGTCGACTCGCAGATCCCCTCCCCGCGCCGTACGACGTCGGGGCTGGAGACGTCCCGGGTGTCGATGATGCTGGCCGTCCTGGAGCAGCGGGGCCGGATCAGCGCGCTCGGTAAGCGGGACATCTACTCGGCGACGGTCGGCGGCGTGAAGCTGTCCGAGCCGGCCGCCGACCTGGCGGTCGCCCTCGCGCTCGCGTCGGCCGCGAGCGACACCCCGCTGCCGAAGAATCTCGTGGCGATCGGGGAGGTGGGGCTCGCGGGCGAGGTGAGACGTGTCACGGGCGTCCAGCGCCGGCTGGCCGAGGCCCACCGGCTGGGCTTCACGCACGCCCTGGTACCGGCGGATCCGGGCAAGGTCCCGGCCGGTATGAAGGTCCTGGAAGTCGCCGACATGGGGGACGCGCTGCGGGTCCTCCCCCGGTCCCGTCGCCGAGAGGCCCCACGGGAGCAGGAGGACCGCCGGTAGACTTTGCCCTGGTCTTGCCCGTCCGTACGAACCGAGGTGCGAAACGGGAGCGCCCCAGAACCTGCGACCGGAGGAGAGCAGTGGCAGCCAACGACCGGGCGGCAGCTCCCGGAAAGTCCGGTGGGAGTTCCGGCGCCGATGGCCTGATGCGCGCCTCCCTGAGCGCCGTGGCACCTGGTACGGCCCTGCGGGACGGCCTGGAGCGGGTGCTCCGCGGCAACACCGGCGGGCTCATCGTCCTCGGCTCCGACAAGACCGTCGAGACGATGTGCACCGGCGGCTTCGTCCTGGACGTCGAGTTCACGGCGACGCGGCTGCGGGAGCTGTGCAAGCTGGACGGCGGCATCGTGATCTCGTCGGACCTGTCGAAGATCCTGCGGGCGGGCGTGCAGCTGGTCCCGGACCCCACGATCCCCACCGAGGAGACCGGCACCCGGCACCGCACGGCGGACCGCGTCAGCAAGCAGGTCGGCTTCCCGGTGGTCTCGGTCTCCCAGTCCATGCGCCTGATCGCGCTCTACGTCGACGGGCAGCGCCGCGTCCTGGAGGACTCCGCGGCGATCCTCTCCCGCGCCAACCAGGCCCTAGCGACGCTGGAGCGCTACAAGCTCCGCCTGGACGAGGTCGCGGGCACGCTGTCGGCGCTGGAGATCGAGGACCTGGTGACGGTCCGGGACGTCTCCGCGGTCGCGCAGCGCCTGGAGATGGTGCGCCGCATCGCGACCGAAATCGCCGAGTACGTCGTCGAGCTGGGCACCGACGGACGCCTTCTGGCGCTCCAGCTGGACGAGTTGATCGCGGGCGTCGAGCCGGAGCGCGAACTGGTGGTCCGGGACTACGTGCCCGAGCCGACCGCCAAGCGCTCCCGCACCGTCGACGAGGCCCTGGCCGAACTCGACGCCCTCAGCCACGCCGAGCTCCTCGAAATGCCCACCGTGGCCCGCGCCCTGGGCTACACCGGCTCTCCCGAGACCCTCGACTCGGCGGTCTCCCCGCGCGGCTTCCGTCTCCTGGCCAAGGTCCCCCGCCTGCCCGGCGCCATCATCGACCGCCTGGTCGAGCACTTCGGCGGCCTCCAGAAACTGCTGGCCGCCAGCGTCGACGACCTCCAGACCGTGGACGGCGTCGGCGAGGCACGCGCCCGCAGCGTCCGCGAGGGACTGTCGCGGCTGGCGGAGTCGTCGATCCTCGAGCGGTACGTGTAAGCGGTACGCGTAAGCGGTACGTGCCCGTACGCACCCTCCGGTGCGCACGGGCCGGTCCGGCCCCGCCTGGTCCTAGTCCGCCGACAGGACGAACGACGTCTGCAGCTTCGGGAAGCCGGGCACCTTCGCCTCCACCAGGTACGTCCCGGCCCCGGCCGAGCCGGGCGGCGGCGTCGCGCACTGCGGAGCGCTCGGCTTGCGGTCCCACTGCACGGTGTACGTGATGCCGCTCCCGGCCGGGACCCGGTACAGCGCGCTGGCTGCGGTCCGCGGGCAGTGGTCCGAGGACCAGTAGTCGCCGCCGCTGTCGGACCGCGAGATGGTGACCACCGTGGACTTCGGCCCCAGGTCCACCTTGCAGTCGCTGCCGGAGGAGTTCTTCGCGGTCAGTTCGAACGTGGGCTTCGCGCCGGGTCCGTAGGAGTTGTGGACGCTGCGCAGGGTCAACTTGACCGCTCCGGTGGTGCAGTCGGCGAGCGTGGACCCGGCCGGCAGCACGCCGCCCGCCCCGCCGCCCTGGGCGCCGTCGTCCGATCCCCCGGCCGACCCGCCGGAGGCGGAGCCGTCCCCGCCCGCGCCGCCGGAGTCACCGGTGCCGCCCGCCCCGGAACCGGAACCCGAGCCGGAGCCGGAACCACCCGAGTCGGCGCCCGAGCCGCCCGACTCGTCCCGCCCGCCCGGGTGTTGACTGATCGCGGGACCGGAACCGGAGGGTCCCGGCGTGATGGTCGAGGGCGCGGGATGCTTTCCGTTGGACCCGCCGCCGTTGTCGTTGCTCCCCCCGCCGCCGGACACGACGATCCAGACGGCCACCAGCGCCAACAGGGCGAGCACGGACAGCAGTACGACCCTCCGTCGCCAGTAGATGGAGGAGGGAAGCGGCCCGACCGGATTGCGCAGAGATCCCACGGCGCAAACTGTACGAGAGATCGCCGCGTTCCCCCGCGTCACCCGCCGCGCCGGGCACATCTTTTCCGGATCATCATTTCGGCAACGTCCTTGGCGGTGAACCCTCTTGCGGAAAAGCGATCACACGGACACGCTCCGTCACGACACACGGTCTCCCCCGCCACGTGGCAGGATCGGAACCGTCATGACTGCGCCCACACTGCCCCCGCACGGCAACTCCTCCGCCCCGGCCGCCGACACCGACGCCCGGCACCGGCCCCGGACCGGCACGCCGACCGACACCGACGCCTCTCCCCTGGGCGAGATCCTGCACAGCGAGGTCATCGCCTGGTTCGACGACCACGCCCGCGACCTGCCCTGGCGGCGCTCCGACGCCGGCGCCTGGGGGGTGATGGTCAGCGAGTTCATGCTCCAGCAGACCCCGGTGAGCCGGGTGCTGCCCGTGTACGAGCAGTGGCTGGCCCGCTGGCCCCGCCCCGCCGACCTCGCCAAGGAGGCGCCGGGCGAGGCGGTCCGCGCCTGGGGCCGGCTCGGCTACCCGCGCCGCGCCCTGCGCCTGCACGGCGCCGCCGTCGCCATAACGGAACGGCACGGCGGCGACGTGCCCGACGACCACGCCCAGTTGCTCGCCCTGCCCGGCATCGGCGAGTACACGGCCGCCGCGGTCGCCTCCTTCGCCTACGGCCAGCGGTACCCGGTGCTGGACACCAATGTGCGCAGGGTCCTCGCCCGCGCGGTCACCGGCGTGCAGTACCCGCCGAACGCGACGACCGCGGCCGAGCGCCGCCTCGCCCGCACCCTGCTGCCCGAGGACGAGAGGACCGCCGCCCGCTGGGCCGCCGCCTCCATGGAGCTCGGCGCGCTGGTGTGCACGGCGAAGAACGAGTCCTGCCACCACTGCCCGATCGCCGCGCGGTGCGCCTGGCGGCTCGCGGGCAAGCCCGCGCACGACGGACCGCCGCGCCGGGGGCAGACGTACGCGGGCACGGACCGGCAGGTCCGCGGCAAGCTGCTCGCGGTGCTGCGGGAGGCCCACGCGCCCGTGCCGCAGACGTCCCTGGACCGGGTCTGGCACGAACCCGTGCAGCGCGGCCGGGCCCTCGACGGTCTCGTCGCGGACGGCCTGGTGGAACCGCTGCCGGGCGGCCTCTACCGGCTGCCACTCACCTGACCGACGGCCAACACACAGGCGGATCAAGGCTTCAGGAGGCGCCACGGGCGGGTGTGTGATACGCCTGCGGCGCCCCGGAAGCGGACATATCACCCCAAAGCCACCCCAATTGCCTTTCCTTCTTACCCCGTTACGACGTCCGTTACACAACCGACGTACAGCCGAGGGCTGGCCGCAGGCTGGCTCGGACAACGCCGTGACAACCCCTCCGTACCTTCTGATGCGTGCCCGAGCGGCACCGGACGGCTGCCGACCACAGCCCGTCCGCATCACAGGCGAGAACCGGCCGCACGCGGGCCGGTACACGGGGATCGGAGGCGGTTGCACATGGCGCAGGGCGAGGTGCTGGAGTTCGAGGAGTACGTGCGCACCCGGCAGGACGCGCTGCTGCGCAGCGCACGCCGGCTGGTGCCGGACCCGGTCGACGCCCAGGACCTGCTCCAGACGGCGCTCGTCCGGACGTACGGCCGCTGGGAGGGCATCGCCGACAAGCGGCTCGCGGACGCCTACCTGCGGCGCGTCATGATCAACACGCGGACCGAGTGGTGGCGCGCCCGGAAGCTGGAGGAGGTTCCGACCGAGCAGCTCCCGGACGCCTGCGTGGACGACTCCACCGAGCAGCACGCCGACCGCGCCCTCCTCATGGACATCATGAAAGTCCTCGCTCCCAAGCAGCGCAGTGTCGTGGTGCTGCGACACTGGGAGCAGATGTCCACGGAGGAGACGGCCGCCGCCCTCGGCATGTCGGCGGGAACGGTCAAGAGCACGCTGCACCGGGCGCTCGCCCGGCTCCGCGAGGAGCTGGAGGCCCGCGATCTGGACGCACGCGCGCTGGAGCGTGAGGAGCGGGAGCGTTGCGCGGCCTGACCGGCGCCGGGCCCAACCGGGCCCGAGAGACCATCCAGGCGGCGATCACGGCGGTGTCCGTGCTCGCCGCCCTCGCCCTTTTGGTCTCCGCCTGCGGCACCGGCGGCACCGGCGCCCGTGACGAGGGCCCGGCCCACGCCGACTCGGTCACGGGCGGCGGCACCACCCGCACCCTCAGCCCCGGCAAGACCCCCAAGCACGTCGACGCGGTCCGGCTCATCAAGGACGACCCGCGGGTCTCGGCCGCGGTGAAGCGGGACCTGAAACCGTGCGCGGCCGACGAGTACCCGGTCGACGTGTCCTACGGCGACCTGACCGGCGGGTCCGTGGACGACATCGTCGTCAACGTGCTGACCTGCGGCGACGCGGTGGGCGTAGGAGCGTACGTGTACCGCGAGGAGGGCGACGGCTACGAGAGCGTCTTCCGGGCCGAGGAGCCTCCCGTGTACGCGGAGATAGACCGCGGAGACCTGGTGGTGACCAAGCAGGTGTACGAGAAGGGCGACCCGGTGTCGAATCCGTCCGGCGAGGACGTGATCACGTACCACTGGTCGGCGGGCAGGTTCGCCAAGAAGTACAGCACGCGCAACGAGTACAGCAACGCCGTCGGGGACGGAGCGACACCGCCGCCGGGCAACTGACGGCCCGGCCCCCGGCCCGCCGCTCGCGACGGCCGCGCGAGAATTCCCATGGCGTGAACCGATCGCCCCGCCCGGCCGTTCTCCCGGTGAAGGCCCCACGAGTGAACGCGACGGCCGGCATCCGCGTCCACCCAGTGGGCGCCCGGCGCGCCCGGCCCGTCCCCGAGCGGGCGCACCGTCCGAGAACGCACCACGACAAGCACACGAGGACTGAGAGCACCGGGATGGCAGAGCAGACCCACGTCCTGTTCGTCGAGGACGACGACGTCATCCGCGAGGCCACCCAGCTCGCCCTGGAGCGGGTCGGCTTCGCGGTCACCGCCATGCCGGACGGGCTGTCGGGCCTGGAGGCGTTCCGGGCGGACAGACCCGACATCGCGCTGCTGGACGTGATGGTCCCCGGCCTCGACGGGGTCAGCCTGTGCCGCCGCATCCGCGACGAGTCCACGGTGCCGGTGATCATGCTGTCGGCGCGCGCGGACTCCATCGACGTCGTCCTCGGCCTGGAGGCGGGCGCCGATGACTATGTGACCAAGCCGTTCGACGGGGCCGTCCTGGTCGCCCGGATCCGCGCGGTGCTGCGCCGCTTCGGGCACGCCGGCGGCGACCGGGCGGAGGCCGAACCCTCGGCGGTGGAGGGCGGGGTGCTGACCTTCGGTGACCTGGAGGTCGACACCGAGGGAATGGAGGTGCGCCGGGCCGGGCAGCCTGTGGCGCTCACGCCGACCGAGATGCGGCTGCTCCTGGAGTTCTCCTCCGCGCCGGGCACGGTCCTGTCGCGGGACAAGCTCCTGGAGCGGGTGTGGGACTACGGCTGGGGCGGCGACACACGCGTCGTCGACGTCCATGTGCAGCGGCTGCGCACGAAGATCGGCCAGGACCGCATCGAGACGGTCCGCGGCTTCGGCTACAAGCTGAAGGCCTGAGCGGGGCCGGCATGCGCGGGACGAAGCGGCACCCGACCCCGGAGCGCCCGGAGCGCGCCGGTCTCCGTACGGGCCTGCACACCGGGCTGAGATGGAAGCTCAGCGCGGCCATCGCGCTGGTGGGGGCGCTGGTGGCGCTCGCGCTCAGCCTGGTCGTGCACAACGCCGCCCGGGTGTCGATGCTCGACAACGCGCGCGACCTCGCCGACGAGCGGGTCCAGATCGGCCAGCGCGCCTACGAGCGCGACGGCCGGCCGAACTTCCCCGGCGTGAAGGTCGACGACCCGGCGCTGCCGCCGGCGCTGCGGGAGAAGGTCGGGGAGGGCCGGCGGGCGACCTTCGTGACCGACCACGCGGGCGGACTGCCGGACATCTGGGCGGCCGTCCCGGTGAAGGACGGGCACGTGCTGTCCCTGCACACCCACTTCACCGACCGCAGCACGGACATCCTCAAGGACCTCGACCAGGCCCTCGTCATCGGCTCCATCGCGGTGGTCCTCGGCGGCAGCGCGCTGGGCGTGCTCATCGGCGGCCAGCTCTCGCGCCGGCTGCGCAAGGCCGCGGCCGCGGCGAACCAGGTCGCCATGGGCGAGCCCGACGTGCGGGTGCGGGACGCCATCGGGGGTGTCGTCCGGGACGAGACCGACGACCTCGCCCGTGCGGTGGACGCCATGGCGGACGCGTTGCAGCAGCGTCTGGAGGCGGAGCGCCGGGTCACCGCGGACATCGCGCACGAGCTGCGCACCCCGGTGACCGGGCTGCTCACCGCGGCCGAGCTGCTGCCGCCCGGCCGCCCCACCGAGCTCGTCCTGGACCGCGCCAAGGCCATGCGCACGCTCGTCGAGGACGTGCTGGAGGTGGCCCGGCTGGACGGCGCCTCGGAGCGGGCCGAGCTGCAGGACATCATGCTGGGCGACTTCGTCACCCGGCGGGTGGCGGCGAAGGACCCGCACGTCGCCGTGCGGGTGGTGCACGAGTCGGAGGTCACGACCGACCCGCGGCGCCTGGAGCGGGTGCTGTTCAACCTGCTCGCCAACGCCGCCCGGCACGGCAGGCCGCCCATCGAGGTGACCGTCGAGGGCCGGGTCATCCGGGTGCGGGACCACGGCCCCGGCTTCCCCGAGGACCTGCTCGCGGACGGCCCGAGCCGTTTCCGCACCGGCAGCAGGGACCGCGCCGGGCACGGCCACGGCCTCGGCCTGACCATCGCGGCCGGGCAGGCCCGGGTCCTGGGCGCCCGCCTCACCTTCCGCAATGTCCGTCCCGTGGGCGCCCCGGGCCACGTCCCGTCCGAGGGCGCGGTCGCCGTCCTGTGGCTGCCGGAGCACGCGCCGACGAACACGGGCAGCCATCCGATGCTTCCGCTGCCGGGGCAGTGAGCCCCGCTCCCCTGTGGGAGAAGCCCCGCCGCGGAAGGACCCTCCCGTCCGTCGGCGGCACGGCGAAGGCCCCCGGGGCGGACACCGCCGGGGGCCTTCGTACGGGGTGGTGCGGGGTCAGACGGCCTCCGCCACGCCCTCGCGCGCCGGGGCCGCGTCGGCGGCGGCGTCCGGGCCCTCGGGCCGGGGCGCGGCCGGGCCGGCGCCCTTCAGCGGGACCTCCTTGACGAACACGGCCGTCGCCAGCGCGAGCACCGCCACGACGGCGCCCAGCAGGAACGCCGAGTGGGTGCCGGCCGACACCGCGTGCTGGTACGCCTCGCGGGCCGCGGCCGGCAGCTTGGCCAGGCTCGCCGCGTCCAGCTGCGCGGACTGCTCGGTGACCTTCGAGCCGAGCGCGCCGGCCCGCTCGGCCATGACGTCCTGGACCCTGTTGTTGAACAGCGCGCCCATGATGGCGACACCGAAGGAGGAGCCGAGCGTACGGAAGAGGGTGGTGGACGACGAGGCGACGCCCATGTCCTTCATCTGCACGCTGTTCTGCGCGACCAGCATGGTGATCTGCATCAGGCAGCCCATGCCGGCGCCGAGGACGGCCATGTAGAGGCCGGAGGTGAGCCGCGTGGTCTCGGTGTCCATCAGGGACAGCAGGTACAGCCCGGTGATCATCAGAGCGCTGCCGACGACCGGGAAGATCTTGTAGCGGCCGCTGTTGGTGGTCACCCGGCCCGCGATCATCGACACGACCAGCATGGCGCCTAGCATGGGCAGGAGCAGCAGACCGGAGTTGGTCGCGGAGGCGCCCTGCACCGACTGCTGGTACAGCGGCAGGAAGAGCACCGCGCCGAACATCACGAAGCCGGTGATGAAGCCGATCAGCGACATCAGGGTGAAGTTGCGGCTGCGGAAGATGTGCAGCGGCACGATCGGCTCGGCCGCCTTGGTCTGCCGGAACACGAACCCGACGAGCGCGGCGACGCCGATCGCGGTCAGTTCCATGATCCGCGCGGAGGTCCAGGCGTACTCCGAACCGCCCCAGGTGGTGACGAGCACGATGGAGCTGATGCCGACGGTCAGCAGGGCGGCGCCCAGGTAATCGATGCGGGCCTGCGCGCGCTTCTTCGGCAGGTGGAGCACCGCGCTGACCGCGAGGAGGGCCACCGCGCCGAGCGGCAGGTTGATGTAGAAGGCCCAGCGCCAGCCCCAGTTGTCGGTGATCGTGCCGCCGACCAGCGGACCGCCGATCATGGCGAGCGCCATGACGCCGGCCATCATGCCCTGGTACTTGCCGCGCTCCCGCGGAGGGATCAGGTCACCGATGATCGCCATGACGCCGACCATCAGACCGCCCGCGCCGAGGCCCTGGACGGCCCGGAAGCCGATCAGCTCCCCCATGTTCTGCGCCATGCCGCTCAGCGCGGAGCCGATCAGGAAGAGCACGATCGAGGTCATGAAGGCGCCCTTGCGCCCGTACATGTCGCCGAGCTTGCCCCACAGGGGGGTGGACGCGGCGGTGGCGAGGGTGTACCCGGTGACCACCCACGACAGGTGCTGGAGTCCGCCGAGCTCGCCGACGATCGTCGGCATCGCGGTGCCCACGATCATGTTGTCCAGCATCGCGAGCATCATCGCGATCATGAGAGCGAGCAGCACGACCCGCACGCTCCTGGGCTGTTTGCCGCCCTCCGCGGGTTCCGCCTCGGTGTTCACTGTGTCCGCCATCGGTCCATCCCCCAGCTACGCCTACTTACTTGCCGCCCGGCAAGTTACTACACTCGAGAAGGTAGCCTGCTAACTAGCCGGGCGTCAAGTAAGTTTCCCCTGCCGGTCGGCCGGTAAGTTTGGGCGGGAGCGCGAGGAGTACGAGGATGGGCGGCACCATGGACGGCACCAAGCAGCAGCGCCGCGGAAACACCCGCCAGCGCATCCAGGACGTGGCGCTCGAACTCTTCGCCGAGCAGGGGTACGAGAAGACCTCGCTCCGCGAGATCGCCGAGCACCTGCAGGTCACCAAGGCGGCGCTCTACTACCACTTCAAGACGAAGGAAGAGATCCTCGTCAGCCTCTTCGAGGATCTGACGCAGCCGATCGAGGACCTGATCGAGTGGGGCCGGCGGCAGCCGCACACCCTGGAGACCAAGCAGGAGATCGTCCGCCGCTACAGCGACGCGCTCGCGGGCGCGGCTCCGCTGTTCCGCTTCATGCAGGAGAACCAGGCGACGGTGCGGGAACTGCGCATCGGGGACACCTTCAAGGACCGGATGCGCTGCCTGCGCGACATCATCATCGATCCGGACGCGAGCCTGACCGACCAAGTCCGCTGCGTCAGCGCCCTGTTCACGCTGCACGCCGGCATGTTCGTCATGCAGGACGTACAGGGCGACCCCGAGGAGAAGCGCAAGGCCGTCCTCGAGGTCGCGATCGATCTGGTGACCCAGGCGGACCGGGCCACCCAGGGCTCCTGACGACGGCGCCGCCCACCGGTCGGTGGGCGGCGAGGCGCGTCGCGGGCGTCGGTCAGACGCTCACGCCGTGGGAGCGCAGGAAGACGACCGGGTTGATGGCGGAGCCGTAGTTCGGGGTCTTGCGGATCTCGAAGTGCAGGTGCGGGCCGGTGGAGTTACCGGTGTTGCCGGACTTGGCTATGTGCTGCCCGGTGGCGACGACCTGACCGACCCTCACGTCGATCCGCGACAGGTGCGCGTACTGGGAGTACGTGCCGTTGCCGTGCCTGATGACGATGGCGTTGCCGTACGCGGGGCCGTCACCGGCGCCGTTGGGGCCGGCCTTGACGACGGTGCCGCCGTGCGCGGCGACGACGTTGGTGCCGATCGGCACGGCGAAGTCCTGACCGCTGTGCTTGTGCGCCCAGTGGCTGCCGTTCTGCATGAAGCTGGCGCTGAGCGCGTACTTCTTCACCGGGTGGACCCAGGAGGGGGCGGCCGCCTTCTTGGCGTTGGCCTTCTTGGCGGCCACGGGGACGACCGTCGCCGCGGTGGCCTTCTTGGCGGCCACGGTGGTGACCGTGGTGGCGGCGGTGGCGGATGCCGCGCCCGCTCCCAGTGCGACCGAGACCCCCAGGCCGGCGGCGACGACGGCGGCGCGGGTACGGAGCTGGGACGCACGGGCGGAACGGGACGTGACGCGCTGGAACATCGATACCTCATGGGGGGTGGGGGACATGAGAACCACCCGGAGCGCGGGGCGCTCGCCGGGCGGGCCCCACCTTGGTAACCCCGGGCGCCACAGCCCCTCAAACACCCCCACTACGACGGAAACTAGTACGCGATCCCTAAAACGCTCGAAGTCTTGACAGAACGCCCAACCAGGACACATCGCCCAAAAGCGCTGGACAGCGGCGCGCCTTGCGGCGCCCAATTGGGGTAAAAGTCCGGTTTTGTCAGGCAAAGGCCCCACTATCCCGCCTAGTACCGCTCGAAGCGCCTGTGCCGCTTGTCACCGACTTCAGCCCCCGAGGCCCCTGTTGGTGTGACGCGCCTCATGTGGCCCGCGTCTCATGAGAGTTACCGACAAGTAATCATTCGGTTCCCCTCCCGCCACCCTCGCGCATGAACATGCCCACAACAATCCGCAGCGTTTCGGTCGCGAGAGGACCCCCCACCCATGACCAGAAACACCTGGACGCGCCGCATCGGCACGACCGCCGTCGCCACGGTCGCCGCCACGACGCTCGCCGCCCCCGTGGGCGCGCACGCCGCGACGAACACCCCGACCCCGGCCACGACGGACGTCACGGCCACCGCCGCCGCGTCCGGGAACGTCGACTACGCCGCCTGGCAGAGGGACTGCCAGGCCGTGATGGACCAGGCGATGCCCTACCTCCGCGAGCGCATCGCCGACGCCCGGCCGGGCGAGAAGCAGGCGATCGTGTTCGACATCGACAACACGACCCTGGAGACCGACTTCGGCTTCAGCTACCCCCAGCCGGCCAACAAGCCCGTGCTGAGGGCCGCCGAGTACGCCCAGGAGCACGGAGTCGCCCTGTTCTTCGTCACGGCCCGCCCCGGCATCGTCAAGGCGCCCACGAAGTACAACCTGGAGTACGACGGCTACGACGTCGACGGCCTCTACGTCCGCGGCCTGCTCGACCTGTTCAAGAACGTCGCCGACTACAAGACGGCCCAGCGCGCCGACATCGAGTCCAAGGGCTACACGATCATCGCGAACATCGGCAACAGCGCCACCGACCTCTCCGGCGGCCACGCCGAGCAGACCTTCAAGCTGCCGGACTACGACGGGCAGCTGTCCTGACGGAGCGCGGCGAAAAGGGGGCTGCCCCGGGACTCCAGGTCCCGGGGCAGCCCCCTTCGGTTCGCGCCGAGCGCGGCGGCTACGCGTCCTTGCTCAGGTTCGGGCCGGCTCCGCCGGCCGCCTGCTCGATCGGCGGGACGTCCGGCAGCGCCGACTTCTCCTCACCCCGGAAGGTGAAGGTCTTGGCGTCGCCCTCGCCCTCGGTGTCCACGACCACGATGTGACCGGGGCGCAGCTCGCCGAAGAGGATCTTCTCCGAGAGCGAGTCCTCGATCTCGCGCTGGATGGTCCGGCGCAGCGGCCGGGCGCCCAGCACGGGGTCGTAGCCCTTCTTCGCGAGCAGCTCCTTGGCGGACTGGGAGAGCTCGATGCCCATGTCCCGGTCCTTCAGTCGCTCGTCCACCTTGCCGATCATCAGGTCGACGATCCGGAGGATGTCGGCCTGCGTCAGCTGCGGGAAGACGACCACGTCGTCGACGCGGTTGAGGAACTCGGGGCGGAAGTGCTGCTTGAGCTCGTCCGACACCTTGTTCTTCATGCGCTCGTAGTTGGTCTTCGTGTCACCCGTGGCCGCGAAGCCCAGGTTGAAGCCCTTGGAGATGTCCCGGGTGCCGAGGTTGGTCGTCATGATGATGACCGTGTTCTTGAAGTCCACGACCCGGCCCTGGGAGTCGGTCAGGCGACCGTCCTCCAGGATCTGCAGCAGCGAGTTGAAGATGTCCGGGTGGGCCTTCTCGACCTCGTCGAAGAGGACGACCGAGAACGGCTTGCGGCGCACCTTCTCCGTCAGCTGACCGCCCTCCTCGTAGCCCACGTAGCCGGGGGGCGAACCGAAGAGACGCGAGACGGTGTGCTTCTCGCTGAACTCCGACATGTCGAGGGAGATCAGCGCGTCCTCGTCACCGAAGAGGAACTCGGCGAGCGCCTTGGACAGCTCCGTCTTACCGACACCGGACGGGCCGGCGAAGATGAACGAGCCACCGGGGCGCTTCGGGTCCTTCAGACCGGCACGGGTACGGCGGATCGCCTTGGACAGCGCCTTGACGGCGTCGTCCTGGCCGATGACCCGCTTGTGCAGCTCCTCCTCCATGCGGAGCAGGCGGCTGGACTCCTCCTCGGTCAGCTTGAAGACCGGGATGCCGGTGGCCGTGGCGAGGACCTCGGCGATCAGCTCGCCGTCGACCTCGGCGACGACGTCCATGTCGCCGGCCTTCCACTCCTTCTCCCGCTTGGCCTTGGCGGCCAGGAGCTGCTTCTCCTTGTCGCGCAGGGAGGCGGCCTTCTCGAAGTCCTGCGAGTCGATCGCGGACTCCTTGTCCCGGCGGACGCCGGCGATCTTCTCGTCGAACTCGCGCAGGTCCGGCGGCGCGGTCATCCGGCGGATGCGCATCCGCGAGCCGGCCTCGTCGATCAGGTCGATCGCCTTGTCCGGCAGGAAGCGGTCGGAGATGTACCGGTCGGCCAGGGTGGCGGCCTGGACCAGCGCCTCGTCCGTGATGGAGACGCGGTGGTGGGCCTCGTACCGGTCGCGCAGACCCTTGAGGATCTCGATGGTGTGCGGCAGGGACGGCTCGGCCACCTGGATGGGCTGGAAGCGGCGCTCCAGGGCCGCGTCCTTCTCCAGGTGCTTGCGGTACTCGTCCAGGGTGGTGGCACCGATGGTCTGGAGCTCACCGCGGGCCAGCATCGGCTTCAGGATGGAGGCCGCGTCGATGGCGCCCTCGGCGGCACCCGCACCGACCAGCGTGTGCAGCTCGTCGATGAACAGGATGATGTCGCCGCGGGTGCGGATCTCCTTGAGCACCTTCTTCAGGCGCTCCTCGAAGTCACCGCGGTAGCGGGAGCCGGCGACCAGCGCGCCGAGGTCCAGGGTGTAGAGGTGCTTGTCCTTGAGGGTCTCGGGCACCTCGCCCTTGACGATGGCCTGGGCGAGGCCCTCGACGACGGCGGTCTTGCCGACGCCGGGCTCACCGATCAGCACCGGGTTGTTCTTGGTACGGCGGGACAACACCTGCATGACCCGCTCGATCTCCTTCTCGCGCCCGATGACCGGGTCGAGCTTGGACTCACGAGCGGCCTGGGTGAGGTTCCGGCCGAACTGGTCGAGGACCAGGGACGTCGAGGGGGTGCCCTCGGCAGGGCCGCCGGCGGCGGCGGTCTCCTTGCCCTGGTAACCGGAGAGCAGCTGGATCACCTGCTGCCGCACCCGGTTGAGGTCGGCGCCCAGCTTGACCAGGACCTGGGCGGCGACGCCCTCGCCCTCACGGATCAGGCCGAGCAGGATGTGCTCCGTGCCGATGTAGTTGTGGCCCAGCTGAAGGGCCTCGCGGAGCGACAGCTCCAGGACCTTCTTGGCACGGGGGGTGAAGGGGATGTGGCCCGAGGGGGCCTGCTGGCCCTGGCCGATGATCTCCTCCACCTGCTGGCGGACCGCCTCGAGCGAAATCCCGAGGCTCTCAAGGGCCTTGGCGGCGACACCCTCACCCTCGTGGATCAGGCCCAGGAGGATGTGCTCGGTGCCGATGTAGTTGTGGTTGAGCATCCGGGCTTCTTCCTGAGCCAGGACGACAACCCGCCGCGCGCGGTCGGTGAACCTCTCGAACATCGTTAATCGCTCCTCAGAGCGGTCAGGCAGTGGGGGGAACTTCCCCTCCCTGTCCTTCCGCAGCTTAGTCCCGCAAGCGGGGACCGCTCATTCCAACTGCCGACACCGTCGATGGCCTCCTGACCCCGAACGCCGACATCTGCTCCAACCCGATGGTGCGAGACGATGTTCCCGCAGGCCAGGCAGTTACCCCAGTCGCCAGTACGCCGATGGCGAACGTGAGACGTCCTGGGCCCGCGTGTCGCCCCCTCCCACTAGGGATGTCTTACCCGTGGGGGCTGACACTCCATGCCGCGCGCATCGGTTCCCTCCGCTATGGGCGAACAACCCTGACGCCCTTCGCGCCGCCGCGGCCCGCGCTTTCCAGAACCCTGCGCGCACGGGGTGCGACCCAGCGTAACCTGGGGGGAATTTCGGAGGTTGCACCTGGCATGACAGCCAGCGTCCCCCCGGTTCCCGCTCCCCGCCGGCCGCTCGACCCCGGCGCCGGGGCGCGGCACTGGTACGAGCAGGCACTGGGCTGGGCCACGGCGCCCGGCACGCCGGTGCGCCTCGTGGTGGGCCGCCGCTTCGACGTGCTGGACGTGCCGGCGGAGGCGGGGCGGGCGGCGCTGCGCCACCTGGGGCCGCACTCTCCGGTGGCCGTTCAGGGGGACCGGATGCGCCTGCTGGTGGCCGCGGGGAGCGCGGAGGAGCTGCCGGGGCTGCTGGAGTGGCTGGAATGGGGCGCGGTGAGGCTGGACCTGGTGGCCCTCGGCGCGGGCACGCTGACGGACGCGCCGCTGCCGCCGGAGGCCGGGCCTGCCGGAGGGCGGCCGCGTGCCCACGGCCGCTCCGGTTCGCAGGGGGCCGCCGTGTGGCTGCGGCCCCCCGAGCCCGGGCGCGAGGTCGAGGCCTCGCTGCCGACTCTGTCGGCGGTGGGGGGCCAGGGCGGCACCCCCGATCTCGTGCGCGTGGTGGACACGGCGGCGACGCAGTGCCACCGCATCCGGCTTCGACGCGCGTGCGCTCAGCCGTTGGCCTTCTCGTAGGCCTCGCGGATGGACGCGGGAACACGGCCGCGGTCGTTGACCTCGAATCCGTTCTCCTTCGCCCAGGCGCGGATCTGCGCGGTGTCCTGGCTGCCACCGGAAGCGGCGCGCGCCTTTCCACGCCCACCCGCCGCGCGGCCTCCGGTACGACGACCACCGTCGACGTACGGCCGGAGAAGACCGCGGAGCTTGTCCGCGTTGGAGGTGGTGAGGTCGATCTCGTACGTCTTGCCGTCCAGCGCGAACGTCACGGTCTCGTCCGCCTCGCCGCCGTCGAGGTCATCGACAAGAAGGACCTGAACCTTCTGTGCCACCGGATTTCCTTTCATCGATAACGTGAGGGCCGGGGATCGCAGGCGTCCGCCGTTTCGCCGTCCCCTGTTATATGCAGTACTGCACTACGTCGGAAAGCAAACCGCTTTTGCCGGAAAAACACAAACCCCTGGGAGAGACCGAACGGCAACCCCGCCGGGAAACGTACGCGTTTCGGACATAGGGAGCGTGGGCAGGCCCGCCGAGCGGAATACGGCTTCCGTCGCGGACTGTTCCTCGTCGATCACAGATGCAGAAGCATCCGGCTGTTGCCCAAGGTGTTCGGTTTCACTCGTTCGAGCCCGAGGAACTCCGCGACGCCCTCGTCATAGGAACGCAGCAGCTCCGCGTAGACATCGGTGTCGACCGGCGTCTCACCGATCTCCACGAAGCCGTGCTTCGCGAAGAAGTCGACTTCGAAGGTCAGGCAGAAAACACGGCGAACGCCGAGCCGGCGCGCGGTCTCGACGAGCTTCTCCAGCAGCCGGTGGCCGACGCCGGCGCCCTTCAGGCCCGGCCGCACGGCGAGAGTGCGCACTTCCGCCAGGTCTTCCCACATCACGTGCAGTGCGCCGCAGCCGACCACCTCGGCGTTGTCGTCCCGTTCCGCGACCCAGAACTCCTGGATGTCCTCGTAAAGCGTCACCGTCGCTTTGTCGAGCAGGATGCGCTCACGGACGTAGGTGTCGAGCAGTCGGCGCACGGCCGGGACATCGCTGGTGCGGGCCCGGCGGACGGTGAGGGCTTTTGCGGAGACTTCGGGGCGCTCTGCGGACATGAGCGGACGCTATCGCCCGCGTCCGCCGCGCACCGAGCCGGGGTTCTCGTCGCCGGTTTCGGCGGCGGTATCCGGAACTTCCCCGCCGACTTCGTCCGGGGCTTCCCGGAGGACTTCGCCCTCGTCTTCGCCCGTGTCTTCGGCGGACTCTTCCGGAGTGACTTCGGCCGGGCTGCGCGTCGTGAGTTCGGCGGACTCCGCGGCTCCGGCTCCCGAAGTGCCTTCGACCATCCGCACGGCGTCCCGCAGGGCCCGCCGCTGTTCCTCGCTCATCATCCCGAAGAAGGCGACGAGAGCGGCGGCGGCGTTGTCGCTCTGGGACCAGGCGTCGTTCATCAGTGCGGCGGCGTAGGCGGCTCGGGTGGAGACCGCCTCATATCGATAGGCCCGGCCCTCCGCTTCGCGGCGCACCCAGCCCTTCTGATGGAGATTGTCCAAAACGGTCATCACGGTGGTGTACGCGATGGACCGTTCCTGCTGAAGGTCTTCCAGGACTTCTCGAACGGTCACCGGGCGGTTCCACTTCCACACCCGCGTCATGACCGCGTCTTCGAGTTCTCCCAATGGGCGAGGCACACCTCAGAACAATAGTGGGAGATCCGGTCAATGGCGTGCCGGACGTGCACTTTCAGCAACGAACAAGAACAAAAAGGGCGTACGGCGCCCCGGCACGGGACGACCGTGCGGGAGCCGTACGCCGTCGCGGAGGCCGCGTGCCGCCTCAGGCGTCGGTGGGCGCGCCGCCCACGGGGGCCCGCCGGCCGCTCTCCGTGCGCGCGAGGGCGGCGTCGACGGCCGCGTCCTCCTTGGCCTTGGCGGCGCCGCCCTGGGTCCTCACGATCACCCGCACCAGCGCGGCGAAGAAGACGGCCATCACGACCGGGGGCACGAGCGCGGAGACGTAGTCCATAGCTCAAGGGTAGCCAGGGCGGCCGGACAAACGGGGGCGGGGTACCGCGCAGTGTCACACCGCCGCGAGCTGCTGCTGGGGCCGCTCGGACGGCGGGGCCGGTTTGCGGCGCGGGAAGACCTCGCCCGGTGTGGGGATGGGGCGGCGGGCGGGCTGCGGGGTCCCGGGAGCGGGCGCGGGAGCCGGCGGCGCGGGGGCCGGGGCGGGGCGCTCGGCGGGCTTCGGCGCCGGCTTCTTGGCGGGGCCCTTGCCGGAGTCGCCGGCCTGGGCCCCGAGAGCGCCCGTACGGCCGCCCGGGAGGGCCTGGAAGGGGCTGCGGGAGGCCGGGACGGCCAGGGCCGCCGGGAGAGCCCTGACGGGCGGGAGGGCGGCGCCTGCGGGGCGCGCGCCCCGGGGCTCCGACACGGCCGGGCCGGCGAGCGCCCGGCAGCGGTCCAGGAGGGCCGCCGCGGCCGCGTTGCCGCGCAGGGCGCCGAGCGCCGCGAGGTCGTCGCGGCCGGGCCGGTGGCCGGCGCTCAGCGCTTCCGACAGGCGCGCCACGTAGCCGACGGCCGTGCCGGGGAGGGCGGCGCGGTAGCGGGCGAGGTCGGCCACCAGGAAAGCGCGCAGCCGGGCCCCCTCGCGCATCGCCTCGTCCAGCGACTCGGTGAGGCGGAGACAGTCCTGTACGTCCTCGGCGGAGGCGGTACGGGGATGAAGGGCAAGGTCGAGAGCGCGGCGGAGCACACGCAGCTCCTCCACGCCGAACGCCATGCCGCCGCGGGTTCCGTATGGCGTGGGCATAGGCCGACGATACGCGCTAATCAGACAAATTCGACATAAGGGCACGCGGTGTGGCGTGCGGGATGCCCGCACGCCACCCGCACGCCACGCGCGTGCCCGCGAACGCACTCGTCAGCGGCCCGGGGGGCCTCACATGCGCGACACGTTCCGCTCGTAGACCAGCCGGAGCCCGATGAGCGTCAGCCACGGCTCGTGCTCGTCGATCACCGTGGACTCCCCCAGCACCATCGGCGCCAGGCCGCCCGTCGCGATCACCGTCACGTCGTCCGGATCGTCGGCCAGTTCCCGGGCGATGCGGCTCACGACGCCGTCGACCTGCCCGGCGAACCCGTAGACGATGCCCGACTGCATGGCCTCGACCGTGTTCTTGCCGATCACGCTGCGCGGGCGGGCCACCTCGATCTTCCGCAGCATCGCCGCCTTGACGCCCAGCGCCTCGACGGAGATCTCGATGCCGGGCGCGATGACCCCGCCGACGTACTCCCCGCGCGCGGAGACCGCGTCGAAGGTCGTCGCGGTGCCGAAGTCCACGACGATCGCCGGGCCGCCGTACAGCTCGTTGGCCGCGACCGCGTTGATGATGCGGTCGGCGCCGACCTCCTTGGGGTTGTCGAAGAGGATCGGCACACCCGTCTTGACGCCGGGCTCGACCAGGACGGCCGGCACGTCGCCGTAGTAGCGGCGGGTGACCTCGCGCAGTTCGTGCAGCACCGACGGGACGGTCGCGCAGATGGCGATGCCGTCGATGCCGTCGCCCAGGCCGTCCCCGAGCAGCGGGTGCATGCCCATCAGGCCCTGCAGGAGCACCGCCAGCTCGTCGGCGGTGCGGCGCGCGTCCGTGGAGATGCGCCAGTGCTCGACGATGTCCTCCCCGTCGAACAGGCCCAGGACGGTGTGCGTGTTGCCGACGTCGATCGTCAGGAGCATGGCCGTTACTCCGCCTCGCGCAGGTCCAGGCCGATGTCCAGGATCGGCGAGGAGTGGGTCAGGGCCCCCACGGCGAGGTAGTCCACGCCGGTCTCCGCGTACGCCCGGGCGGTGTCCAGGGTGAGGCGGCCGGACGCCTCCAGCAGGACCCGCCCGCCGACGAGGCCCACGGCCTCGGCGCACTCGCCGGGGGTGAAGTTGTCCAGCAGGACCAGGTCGGCGCCGGCCTCGACGACCTCGCGGAGCTGGTGCAGGGTGTCGACCTCGACCTCGATCGGCACGTCCGGGAAGGCCTCCCGTACGGACTTGAAGGCCTGCGCGACGCCCCCGGCGGCGACCACGTGGTTGTCCTTGACCAGGGCGGCGTCGGACAGCGACATGCGGTGGTTCACGCCGCCGCCGCAGCGCACGGCGAACTTCTCCAGCGACCTGAGGCCCGGAGTCGTCTTGCGGGTGTCGCGCACCTTGGCCCCGGTGCCCTCCAGGACGTCCGCCCACGCGCGCGTGGCGGTCGCGATGCCGGACAGGCGGCACAGCAGGTTGAGGGCGCTGCGCTCGGCGGTCAGCAGGTCGCGCGTGCGCGTGGTGACCGACAGCAGCTTCTGCCCGGCCTCCACCCGGTCACCGTCGTCGACGTGCCGCTCGACCTCGAACTCGTCGGTGCAGACGACCGAGAGCACCGCCTCGGCGACCCTGAGGCCCGCCACGACACCGGCCTCGCGCGCGGTGAAGTCGCCGGTGGCGACGGCCTCCTCGGGGATGGTCGCGACCGTCGTCACGTCCACGCCGTGGTCGAGGTCCTCCTGGATCGCGACGTTGGCGACGTCCTCGACCTCCAGGGGGTCGAGCCCGGCGTCGGCCAGGAGCTGGGCGAGCGCGGGGTCCAGCCCGCACTCCAGGTACTCCTCGTCGCCGTCCGCGCCGCAGGCACAGCCGTCGCCGCAGCCGCCGGTCGGGGCGAGGGGAAGGTCGTCGGTGCTCACTTGTGTCACTGCTCCTGGGAACGCTGGGGCGCGGGGGCCTCGGGGCGGGTCGGGGGGAAGTCTGCGGTGTCGGTCGTGTGCAGGACCAGCGAGCGGTCGGGATTCAGCCGTACGACGACGTGGCGGCGCCAGTGCGCGTCGTCGCGCTCGGGGCGGTCCTCGCGCCAGTGGCAGCCGCGGGTCTCCTCGCGCAGCCGCGCGGCGGCGACCAGGACGCGGGCCACGCACAGAAGGTTGGTGGCCTCCCAGGTGTCGACGCCCGGCTCGGCCGTCTTGCCGTTCTCGGCGAGGGCGTCGCGGGCGTCGGTGTGCAGCTGCTGGAGCCGGTCGGCGGCCTTGGCGAGCGAGCCGGCGGAGCGCAGCACGCCCGCGCCCTCGGTCATGATCCGCTGGATCGCGAACCGCGCCTCCGGGGCGAGCAGGGGGTGCGCGGGCTTGTCCGGCTGCGCGACGGGCGCCGGCACGCGCGCGTGGTAGGTGTCGTCCGCCCGGCAGGCGGCGATGTCGGCGGCGATGCGCTCGGCGTAGACCAGCCCCTCCAGCAGGGAGTTGGAGGCGAGCCGGTTGGCTCCGTGCACACCGGTGCAGGCGACCTCGCCGCACGCGTACAGCCCGGGGACGGTGGTCCGCCCGTGGGAGTCGGTGCGCACACCGCCGGAGGCGTAGTGGGCGGCCGGGGCGACCGGGACGGGCTCGGTGACCGGGTCGATGCCGTGGGCGCGGCAGGCGGCCAGGATGGTCGGGAAGCGGTGCTCCCACATCTCGGCGCCGAAGTGCCGGGCGTCGAGGAACATGTGCTCGACGCCCTGCTCCTGCATCCGGCCCGTGATGCCCTTGGCGACGATGTCCCGCGGCGCCAGCTCGGCCAGTTCGTGCCGGCCCACCATGAAGCGCACGCCGTCGGCGTCGACCAGGTGGGCGCCCTCGCCGCGTACGGCCTCGGAGACCAGCGGCTGCTGCCCCTCGGCGTCCGCGCCGAGGAAGAGCACGGTCGGGTGGAACTGCACGAACTCCAGGTCCGAGACCTCGGCGCCGGCGCGCAGCGCGAGCGCCACCCCGTCGCCGGTCGACACGGACGGGTTCGTGGTCGCGGAGAACACCTGGCCCATGCCGCCGGTGGCGAGGACCACCGCGGGGGCGTGCACGGCGCCCACGCCGTCGTGCTGGCCCTCGCCCATCACGTGCAGGCTCACGCCCGCGGCGCGGCCCTCGGCGTCCGTGAGCAGGTCCAGCACCAGCGCGTTCTCGATCGTGCGCATCCCCCGCGCGCGCACCGCCTCGACCAGGGCCCGGGAGATCTCCGCGCCGGTCGCGTCGCCCCCCGCGTGCGCGATGCGGCGGCGGTGGTGGCCGCCCTCGCGGGTGAGCTGGATGCCGCCCTCGTCGTCGGTGTCGAAGTGCGCGCCGGTGGAGATCAGCCGCCGCACGGCGTCGGGTCCCTCGGTGACGAGGAGCCGCACGGCCTCCTCGTCGCACAGGCCCGCGCCCGCCACCAGGGTGTCGTCCAGGTGCTGCTCGGGGGTGTCGCCCTCCCCGAGGGCCGCGGCGATGCCGCCCTGGGCCCAGCGGGTGGAGCCGTCGTCCAGGCGGGCCTTGGTGACGACGACCGTCCGCAGACCGGCGGCCTCGCAGCGCAGCGCCGCGGTCAGCCCGGCGACGCCGGAGCCGACGACCACGACGTCCGCGGAGATGGACCACCCGGGCGCGGGCGCGTGCAGTCGTATGCCTGTGCTGGTCACGAGGCGGCTCCGAAGGTGAGGGGGAGGTTGTCGATCAGCCGGGTCGCGCCGACCCGGGCGGCGACGGCGAGGACGGCCTCGCCGGTGAAGTCGTCCCCGATCTCGGTGAAGTCGGACGGGTCGACGAGGGCCAGGTAGTCCAGTTCGAGCGGCGGGTCGAGGCGGGCGGCCTCGTCGAGGACCAGGCGGGCGGCCGTGCGCACGGCCGCCGCGGCACCCGGGACGGCCTTGGCGACGGCGGCGGCGTCGGCCGCCGCGCGGGACTCCCCGAGGGCGCTGAGGGCCTCGGCACGCGCGCGCGTGGAGGGGACCTCGCGGGCCCGGGCGCACAGCGCCTCCTGGGCGGCGTGCCGGTCGCGGCCCGCGAACAGGGCCTGGGACAGGGCGAGGGCCGTGCGCCGCTCCTGGACGGAGAGGTACCGGTTGCGGCTGGAGAGGGCGAGGCCGTCGTCCTCGCGCACGGTCGGCACGCCCACGATCTCGACGCCGAAGTTCAGGTCGCGCACCATGCGGCGGATCAGGGCGAGCTGCTGGGCGTCCTTCTGGCCGTACAGCGCCACGTCGGGGCGGGTGAGGTGCAGCAGCTTGGCGACGACGGTGAGCATGCCGTCGAAGTGGCCGGGGCGCGAGGCGCCCTCCAGGCGCTCGCCCATGGGACCCGCGGTGACGCGGACCTGCGGCTCGCCACCCGGGTAGACCTCCTCCACCGAGGGGGCGAACACGGCGTCGGCGCCGGCCTGCTCGGCGACCTTGAGGTCGGCCTCCAGAGTGCGCGGGTAGCGGTCCAGGTCCTCACCGGCGCCGAACTGGAGCGGGTTCACGAAGATGGTGACCACGACCTCGCCCGAGGGGCCGGCGATCTCCCGGGCGCCGCGGACGAGGGTGGCGTGGCCCTCGTGCAGGGCGCCCATGGTCATCACGACGGCGCGGCGGCCGTGACGCACGCGCGCGTGCAGCTCGTCGGCGGTGCGCAGCAGTGCGGCGGTCATCGGGCGTTCCCTTCGGTCCCGTCGGTCCCCTCGGCGAGGACGCCCAGCAGGTCCTCGGCCAGCTCCGGCTTCAGCAGCCCGTGGGCGAGGGCCCGGTCGGCGGTGGCGCGGGCCATCGCCAGGTAGCCGGCGACGGTCTGCGGGGAGTGCCGACGCAGCTCGGCGACATGGGCGGCGACGGTGCCGGCGTCCCCGCGCGCGACGGGCCCGGTGAGCGCCGCGTCACCGGAGCGCAGGGCGTTGTCCAGGGCGGCGCCGAGCAGCGGGCCGAGCATCCGGTCGGGCGCCTCGACACCGGCCTCGCGCAGCAGCTCCATGGACTGGGCGACCAGCGTCACCAGGTGGTTGGCGCCCAGCGCGAGCGATGCGTGGTAGAGCGGGCGCCTCTCCTCGGCGACCCACTCCGGCTCGCCGCCCATCTCGATGACGAGGGCCTCGGCGGCCAGCCGCAGTTCCTCGGGGGCGGTGACCCCGAAGGAGCAGCCGGCGAGCCGCTGCACGTCCACCGGCGTGCCGGTGAAGGTCATCGCCGGGTGCAGGGCCAGCGGCAGCGCGCCCGCGCGCAGGGCGGGGTCCAGCACCCGGGCGCCGTACCTCCCGGAGGTGTGCACGAGGAGCTGCCCCGGCCGCACGGCGCCGGTCTCGGCGAGGCCCGCGACGAGCCCGGGCAGGGCGTCGTCGGGGACGGTCAGGAGCACCAGCTCGGCCCGCTCCAGCACCTCGGCGGGCGGGACGAGGGGCACGTCGGGGAGCATGAGCGCGGCCCGTCGCCGGGAGGCGTCGGAGACACCCGAGACGGCCACCGGGCGGTGCCCGGCGAGCTGCAGGGACGCGGCCAGCGCGGGGCCCACCCGGCCGGCGCCGACGACGCCGACGGTGAGCCGCGCGGGGCGGTCCCTCGGGTCTGGCTGTTGGCTTGTACTCACGCGACGGCGGCCTTCCCGTTCCAGTCCGCTCCGGGTACCGGACGATTTCTCGTCATGTTAACGCGATTGGTTCGGGAGACGTTCGGTTGTCCACAGGCTGTGGGTTTCCCCACGGCCCCGGCGCGGAATCCCGCACGCCCGGACGGAAAACGCGGTGCCCGCCCGACCGGACCCACGGGATGATCCCGTGCATGAGCGACATGGCGCGGCAGGACATACGGCAGGAACATCCGCAATCGGACGAAGAGCGGCACAAACAGCTGCGCGCACGGCGCGTGAACGCGTACCGCAGCGCGAAACGCGTGCTCGCGCGCCCCGGCTTCCTCGGCACGCTCCGGGAGCGGCTGGCGGTGCTGGACGGGGCGCGGGGCCTGTACGACCTCGACACGGCGTCGGACATGTACGGCGACGGCATCGTCGCGGCCCTGGAGGAGAAGGTCGCCGGGCTGCTCAGCAAGGAGGCGGCCGCCTTCTTCCCGACGGGGACGATGGCCCAGCAGATCGCCCTGCGCTGCTGGGCGGGCCGCACGGGGAGCACGACCGTCGCGCTGCACGCGCTGGCCCACCCCGAGATGCATGAGCGGCATGCGTTCAGCCAGGTCAGCGGCCTGCGCCCGGTGCAGGTGACCAGCGAGCCCCGGCTGCCGACCGCCGCCGAGGTGCGCGACCTGGAGGAACCGTTCGGGGCGCTGATGCTGGAACTGCCGCTCAGGGAGGCGGGTTTCGTGCTGCCCACCTGGGAGGAGCTCACCGCGGTCGTCGAGGCGGCGCACGAGCGCGACGCGGTGGTGCACTTCGACGGCGCGCGCCTGTGGGAGTCCACCGTCCACTTCGGCCGCCCGCTGCACGAGATCGCCGACCTCGCCGACAGCGTGTACGTGTCCTTCTACAAGTCCCTCGACGGCTACGGCGGCGCGGCGCTCGTCGGCCCGAGGGCGCTGGTGGAGGAGGCCAAGACCTGGCGGCACCGGTACGGCGGCCTGGCGTTCCAGCAGTTCCCGACCGCCCTGTCCGCGCTGGCCGGCCTGGAACGGGAGCTGCCCCGGCTGCCCGAGTACGTGCGGCACGCGCGCGTGGTCGCCGCGGCGCTGCGCGAGGGCTTCGCGGCGGCCGCGCTGCCCTGGACACGCGTCCACCCGGCCGAGCCGCACACGCACGACTTCCAGGTCTGGCTGCCGTACGACGCCGACACGGCCGCGCCGGCCGCGATCCGGACGGCGGAGGAGACCGGTGTGATGCTCTTCGCCCACGGCTGGGACGCCAAGGGGCCGGGCCTGGCCTGCACCGAGGTCTACGTGCGGGCCGCCGGCCTGGAGTGGAGCGCGGACGACGTCAGGTCGGCGGCCGCCGAGTTCACGGCCCGGCTTACGGAGGAGGCGGGGCGGCAGGGGTGAGGGAGGCGGCGGGGCGGCAGTCGTGAGGGAGCAGGGGGGCGGCAGAGGCGGCGGAAGGCCCCGGCCGGGCGGTCCGAGCGGGGCTCGACGCCGACTGCCGCTGACGGCGCGTCGGTTGACGGTCCTCGTCAATCGGCGGCCGCGTTGTCAGTGGTGGGGTGCACCATGAGGGCATGAGCGTGCGCATCGACATCGGGGGGCTGCGGCCGGAGAACATCGTCGCGGCGCCCTCACCTCTGGCCGAGATGGGGATGGCACTGCACGCGCTGTCCGAGCCGGGGCACCATCCGGGCCTCCAGGGCTGGGTGACGGCGGTGACCGCCCGGCTCGACTGCCACCTGGCCGACCGGATGTGCGAGGCCGACTTCCTGTGGCGGACCACGTTCTCCGACCTCTTCCAGCCGTACGCGGGCATACCGGGCGGCGCCACCCTGCCCGGCCAGACCCTCGCCGAGGACCTGGACCTGCTGGACAAGCTGTCCGACGAGCAATTCGTCGACGCGGCGCTGGAGTTCACCTGCTCGCTCCCCTACGGAACCCCCGGCGCCGGTCCGCTCGCCGACGCCGGCCTGCGCCGCCGCGCCCTGGATCTCGCCGCCGCGCGCGGACCCCGGCAGCTGCGCTTCGGCGAGCGGCTGCTCGCCGACCCGCCCCGCATCAGAGCCTGGCTGCGTCGGTTCCTCCAGGACTGCGACGAGGCGTTCTTCGCGGAGACCTGGGCCCGGCTTCGCCACCAACTGGCCGCGGACGCACGGCACAAGACGGAGCTGCTGCGCCGCAAGGGCCTCGCCGAGGCGCTGGCCGCGGTGTCCCCGGCGGTCACGCTGGAGGAGGACGCCGGGCGGATCACCGTCGACAAGCTGGGCGAGGGCCGCACCGCCACTGCGGGCGGCGGCCTGCTGCTGGTCCCGACGAGCCTGGGCCGGCCGCATCTGATGGTGCTGCACCGGTACGGCTGGCAGCCGGTGCTGCACTACCCGGTCGGCTCCCCCGAGCTCGCCGCCCCGCCCTCGGTGGAGCAGCTGACCCTGCGGATGACCGCCCTGTCCCACCCGGTGCGGATGCGGCTGTGCCGGAGTCTGGCCCGCAGCGCCTTCACCACCGGCGAGCTGACCCAGGTGCACGGCATGACGGCGCCCGAGATATCCCGGCACCTGAGCTTGCTGAAGAAGGCGGGCCTGGTCACCACCCGCCGCCGCGGCCGCTACGTGCTCCACCAGCTGGACGTCGCCACGGTGGCCCGGCTCGGCAGCGACTTCCTCGAAGGGATCCTCAGATAGCGGTTCGGAGCCCAGCCGCTCGATCCTCGGACAGCGGTGCGGCGCTCACCCGCGGCCGCTGAATTCCTCCGGCGGAGGATCGGGCCGGGCCCGGTCAGTCGAACCGGATGTGCCTGACGCCGACCTTCGCCTGTCTGATCCGGGTCCGCAGCGCTCCCCCGCGGTGCGGCGTCAGCGTCAGCCCGGCCAGCACGGCGATCCGGTCCGCGGTCTTCGGCACGGTCGAGTGGTCCGTCCACAGGTGCTCGGCGAACTCGGGCTCGCGCAGCCGCTCCAGGCAGTGGTCGAGCCGCCGTACGGCCCAGGTCTCCCGGCCCAGCCCGGCCCCCTTCCCGCCGACGCACCGCAGGACCTGCCCGAAGCCGCGCTCCCGCAGTCGCCGCAGGACGGTCTCCCGTTCCGCGAGGAGGCTGAAGTGGTGTACGGGATGGCCGAGTTCGCGCAGTCGGCCGACCGTCTCCGCGAAGCAGTCGGGGTCGGTGACCGTCATGGGGACGATCACCACACCCTCGTGCCGGGCCAGGGTCAGGTCGAGGACCTCGACCACGCCCTGCCGCCAGGAGGTCAAGTCCTGGAAGTCTCCGCGCAGTTCGGGCGGCAGCATCCGGCGCAGGCCGAAACCGGCGTGCTCGGGGTCGCAGATGACGCTGCCGGGCAGGCGGCGCTGGATCTCGTGTGCGGTCTGTGTTTTTCCGCCGCCGAAGGGGCCGTTGATCCACAGGAGCATACGCCGCACCCTACCGACGGCGGCCGGCGCGGTCAGCCGTGTCCGCCGGCCCGGACGAGCCCCGTCTCGTACGCCAGCACCACCACCTGCACCCGGTCCCGCAGACCGAGCTTGGTCAGGATCCGGCCCACGTGCGTCTTCACGGTCGCCTCCGACAGCACCAGCCGGGCCGCGATCTCGCCGTTCGACAGCCCCTGCGCGACCAGCACCATGACCTCCCGCTCACGGTCGGTGAGCCGCTCCAGCTCCTTGTGCCGGGGCTCCTTGGCGCCGCTCGGCAGCATGGGCGCGAAGCGGTCGAGCAGCCGGCGGGTGGTGGAGGGCGCGACCACGGCGTCACCGCTGTGCACGGCGCGGATCGCGGCGAGCAGGTCGCCGGGCGGCACGTCCTTGAGCATGAAGCCGGAGGCGCCCGCCTTCAGCCCGGAGAAGGCGTACTCGTCGAGGTCGAAGGTGGTCAGGATCAGCACCTTCGGCGCGTCGGGATCCGCGCAGACACGACGGGTGGTCTCCACTCCGTCCAGCTTCGGCATCCGCACGTCCATGAGGATCACGTCGACCTCGGTCGCGCGCAGCACCTGGAGGGCCTCGACACCGTCGCCCGCCTCCGCCACGACCTCCATGTCCGGCTGGGCGGCGAGCACCATCCGGAACCCGGTGCGCAGCAGCACCTGGTCGTCGACGAGCATCACGCGGATCGTCATCGGGGCCTCTTCCATGTCCATCGGTGGTCGGCGGGTGGGGCGTGACAGGTGTCAACCGGGAGCGTGCGGGCGGCGTCAGTGCGCCGGTTTGAGGGGCAGCAGGACGCTGATGCGGAATCCTCCGCCGGGGCGCGGGCCCGCGTCCAGGGTGCCGCCCACCATGCCGACGCGTTCCCGCATCCCGATCAGGCCGTGCCCCTGGCCGTCGGCGCCGCCCTCCTCGTACAGCTCGTGCGGGGCGCCCTTGCCGTCGTCCTCGACGAGCAGGCCGAGGCCGTCGTCGAAGTAGACCAGGCGCACGCTCGCCCCCGCCTCGGGACCGCCGTGCTTGCGCGTGTTGGTCAGCGCCTCCTGAACGATCCGGTACGCGGTGAGCTCGACGCCGCTGGGCAGCGGGCGCGGGGTGCCCTCGACCCGGAAGTCGACGGGCAGCCCGGAGCCGCGGCACTGCTGCACCAGGTCCTCGATCTGCTCGACGTCGGGCTGGGGGACGTACTCGCCGACCTCCTGGTGCTCGCCGGTGCGCAGCACGCCCAGCAGGCGGCGCATCTCGGCGAGGGCCTGGCGGCCGGTGGAGGAGATGGTCTCCAGGGCCTTCTTCGCCTGGTCGGGGGCCGCGTCGAGGACGTAGGCTGCGCCGTCGGCCTGCACCACCATCACCGAGACGTTGTGCGCGACCACGTCGTGCAGCTCGCGCGCGATCCGGGCGCGTTCGGCGGCGACCGCGACCTTGGACTGCGCCTCGCGCTCCTTCTCCAGACGGGCGGCGCGCTCCTCCAGCTGCGCGAAGTAGGCGCGGCGGGTGCGCATCGAGTCGCCGAGCACCCAGGCGAGGGCGAACGGCACCGTCTGGAAGACGGCTATCGCGACGTCGCCCAGGGCGCTCGTGTGCTGGGCCGGCCAGCGCATCTGCGCCAGGGTCGCCGCGCTCAGTCCGCCCACCAGGGCGAACCGGGAGGCCCAGCGGGCGCCGATCGCGGCGACCGTGTAGACGATCACCAGCAGGGCGAAGTCGGCCACGGTGGTCTGGACGTCCAGGACCAGCTGGGCCGCGCCCGTCGCCGCCGCCAGGACCAGCATCCGCTCCGGCATACGGCGGCGCAGCGCGACGACCGCGCTCAGGACGACGGACACGCCCAGTGCCGCACCGAGCGATCCGTGGTGGTCCGGCGCCCCGTTGACGCTCGATACGCTCACGCCGGAGATCCCGAGCAGGGCGAGGGCCCAGAAGCCGTCGACCCACATCGGGTGCCTGCGGAGGAAGTCATAGAGGCGCTGCACGTAACCCAGAGTAGGGAAGCGTGGTGTGTGCAGGGGTCAACCGGAGGGCCGATCCGCACGCCGCCCTCGTACTCCCCAAGGTGGATGCCGTGATCATCTGGGCGCCTAGTCTGGCGGGGTGGCGGACGACACAGCGGACAGCGCGGGGCACGGCACGGACGGCACGGGGCACGGCACGGCGGGCGGCGAGGGCGTGGCGGGCGCCCCGGCCCCCGAGTGGCGGGGCTGGCGGGCCGCGGCCGAGACGGCGCTCTACGGACCGGACGGCTTCTACCGGCGCCCCGAGGGCCCGGCCGGGCACTTCCGCACGTCCGTGCACGCCTCGCCGCTGTTCGCGCGGGCCGTGGCGCGGCTGCTGTGCCGGGTGGACGAGGCGCTGGGGCGGCCCGCGACGCTCGACTTCGTCGACATGGCGGCCGGGCGGGGGGAGCTGACCCGCGCGGTGCTCGCCGCGCTGCCCGCCGACGTGGCGGCCCGCACGCGGCCGTGCGCCGTCGAGATCGCCGCCCGGCCCGCGGGACTCGACCCGCGGGTGGCGTGGCGGACCGGGATCCCCCGGGGGATCAACGGACTGCTGTTCGCCAACGAGTGGCTGGACAACGTACCGGTGGAGGTCGCCGAGGTGGACGCCGCCGGTGTGCCCCGGCTCGTCCTCGTCCGCCGGGACGGCACCGAGCGGCTCGGGGGGCCGCTCCCGGAGGCCGAGGCGGAGTGGCTGGCGCGGTGGTGGCCGCTGCCGGCCGAGCAGGGCCTGCGCGCGGAGATCGGCCTGCCCCGGGACGAGGCCTGGACCACCGCGGCGTCCCGGGTCGAGCGGGGCCTGGCCGTCGCGGTCGACTACGCGCACACCGCGGGCGCCCGGCCGCCCTTCGGGACCCTCACCGGGTTCCGGGAGGGCCGGGAAACGGCCCCCGTGCCGGACGGGTCGTGCGACCTCACCGCGCACGTCGCGCTCGACGCGTGCGCCGCGGCCGGTCCGCCGGGGGCGCGTGTGCTCACTCAGCGCGACGCGCTGCACGCCCTCGGCATCACCGGCGCACGCCCCTCACTCGCCCTCGCCTCCACCCACCCCGCGGAGTACGTACGCGCCCTCGCGCAGGCCGGCGAGGCCGCCGAGCTCACCGCGGCCGACGGCCTGGGCGGCTTCGGCTGGCTCTGCCGGGCGGTGGGCATCGCGGACCCGCTTCCCGGCTGACCGCCCGGACCCGCGCCTTCCCGGCCGGTGTGTCCCGGTCGGCGTCCCCCGGCCGGCGGTCCCGGCCACGCGCGCGGCCGGCCGTCGCGACCTACTTGTCGATGTCCCCGACCACGAAGAACATCGAGCCCAGGATCGCCACCATGTCCGCGACCAGCGTGTTGGGCAGCAGTTCGGTGAGGGCCTGGATGTTGTTGTACGACGCCGAGCGCAGCTTGAGCCGGTACGGGGTCTTCTCGCCCTTGCTGACGAGGTAGTAGCCGTTGATGCCGAGCGGGTTCTCGGTCCACGCGTACGTGTGCCCCTCGGGCGCCTTCAGCACCTTCGGCAGCCGCTGGTTGATCGGGCCGGGCGGCAGCTCGGCGAGCCGGTCCAGGCAGGCGTCGGCGAGGTCGAGCGCGTTGTGCGTCTGCTCCAGCAGGCACTCGAAGCGGGCCAGGCAGTCGCCCTCGGTCCGGGTCACCACCTTCAGGGTGTCCCGCAGCTCCCCGTAGGCCAGGTACGGCTCGTCGCGCCGCAGGTCGAAGTCGACGCCGGAGGCGCGCGCGATCGGCCCGCTCACGCCGTAGGCGTGCACGGTGCCCGGCGTCAGCACACCCACGCCCCGGGTGCGGCCCCGGAAGATCTCGTTGCCGAGCACCAGGTCGTCGAAGACGTCCATGCGCGAGCGCACCGCGGCGACCGCGGCGCGCGCGCGTGCGGACCATCCGGCCGGCAGGTCCTCCTTCAGGCCCCCGACGCGGTTGAACATGTAGTGCATCCGGCCGCCGGAGACCTCCTCCATGACGTTCTGGAGCACCTCGCGCTCCCGGAACGCGTAGAAGACCGGGGTGATGCCGCCGAGTTCCAGCGGGTACGAGCCGAGGAACATCAGGTGGTTGAGCACCCGGTTCAGCTCCGCGAGCAGCGTGCGCGTCCACACCGCGCGCTCGGGCACCTCCATGCCGAGCATGCGCTCCACGCCGAGGACCACGCCCAGCTCGTTGGAGAAGGCCGACAGCCAGTCGTGGCGGTTGGCGAGCATGATGATCTGACGGTAGTCGCGCGCCTCGAACAGCTTCTCCGCGCCGCGGTGCATGTAGCCGATCACCGGCTCCGCGTGCCTGATGCGCTCGCCGTCCAGCACCAGCCTGAGCCGCAGCACGCCGTGCGTGGAGGGGTGCTGGGGGCCGATGTTGAGGACCATGTCGGTGCTCTCCGCGGCACCGCCGATCCCGACCGTGGTCTCCGTCGTAGGAGTCATGGACACAGTCTCCCCTACGTACGCTTGCGCCATGGAGACGGGGAGCCAGGAGAACGCGCGGGAGGCGGAGGGCCGGGCAGCGGGCCGACCGGAGGACCAGCCGGGGGGAGGTTCGCGGGGCGGTGCGGGGAACGGCTCGGGGAGCGGGTCGGCGTCCGGACCGCCGGGTGAGCCGGTGTGGACCGGGCTGCCGCCGGGGCTGTTGCGGATGCGGCGGCTGCTGCTGGTGGTGTGGCTGGGGCTGATCGCCCTGGTCCTCGGGCCGCTGCTGGGAGTGCTCGCCGGTCCCGCCTGGGCCGCGTTCGCGCTGCTGCCCCTGGCCCTGACGGCGTGGGGCTGGGTGCTGCTCGGCCGGAACTGGCGCTCCTGGCGGTACGCCGAGCGGGACGACGACCTGCTGATCAGCCGGGGTGTGCTGTGGCGCGAGGAGACCGTCGTGCCGTACGGGCGGATGCAGCTGGTGGAGGTCACCTCCGGGCCCGTCGAGCGGCACTTCGGGCTGGCCACCGTCCAGCTGCACACCGCCGCCGCCGCGACCGACGCGACCATCCCCGGCCTCGACCCGGCCGAGGCCGAACGGCTGCGCGACCGGCTCACCGAGCTGGGCGAGGCACGATCGGCGGGGCTGTGACGGCCGCCGGGGACGAGCGGGCCGCACCGGAGGGCACCGGCCCCGTCCGGGACGGAGCCGACGAGGGACGTGCCGAGGCCGGGGCGACCGGGGGGACGGGGGCCGAGGCCACCGAACGGGAAGCGGCCGACGGGACAGCGGCCGCGGCGACCGGGCGGACGGCGGCCGACGGCGCGATCGAGCGGCGTCTGCATCCCGTGACCCCGCTCCGGCGGGCCTGGGCGCCGGTCGCCGTGCTCGCCGGCTGGGCCGTGCACGACCCCGACCAGGCCCAGCGGCAGCTCACGAGATTGACGACGGCCACCCTGCTGATCGGGCTCGCCGTCCTGGTCCCGGCCGCCGCCCTGTACGGCTTCCTCTCCTGGTGGTGCACGCACTTCGCGGTCACCGACTCCGAACTGCGCATACGCACGGGCCTGGTGTTCCGCCGCACCGCGCACATCCGGCTCGAACGGATCCAGGCCGTCGACGTCACCCAGCCCCTGCTCGCCCGGGTCGCGGGCGTGGCGAAGCTCAAGCTGGACGTCGTCGGCACGGACCGGAAGGACGAACTCGCCTTCCTCGGCCAGGACGAGGCCCGCGCGCTGCGCGCCGAACTGCTCGCCCGCGCGGCCGGTTTCGCCCCCGGGACCGCACGCGAGGTCGGCGAGGCACCCGCGCGGCGGCTGGTGCGCGTGCCGCCGCGCGTGCTCGCCGCGTCGCTGCTGCTGACCGGTGCGACCTGGGGCTCGCTGGTCGCCGCCGTCGTCGTACCGCCGGTGCTGTGGCTGGTGACCCACAGCCTGTGGACGGTGCTCGCCGTCGCGGTGCCGCTGGCCGGCGCGGCCGGGGCGAGCGGCGCGGGGCGCTTCGCCGGCGAGTACGACTGGACGGTGAGCGAGTCGCCGGACGGCCTGCGCATCGACCGGGGGCTGCTGGACCGTACGCACGAGACCGTGCCGCCGGGACGGGTGCAGACCGTGCGGATCGTGGAGCCACTGCTGTGGCGGCGGCTTGGCTGGGTGCGGGTGGAGCTGGACGTCGCCGGGTCGTCGAACTCCGTTCTGCTGCCGGTGGCCCCGCGCCCGGTCGCCGAGTCGCTGGTCGCGCGGGTGCTGCCCGGGGTGACGGTGCCGGAGGCGGCCTCGGTGGCGCGGCCGCCCCGGCGGGCCGGCTGGTGCGCGCCGGTGTCGTGGCGGGGGTGCGGACTCACCGTCACCGGCGCGGTGTTCGCCGCCCGGCACGGACTGCTGCGGCGGCGGCTGGCGCTGGTCCCGCACGCCAAGGTGCAGAGCGTACGGCTGACCCAGGGGCCGTGGGAGCGGCGGTGCCGGGTCGCCGACGTGCACGTGGACACCGGGGCGGGGCGGACGGTGACGGCGCGGCTGCGGGACGCCGGCGAGGCGGCGGAGCTGCTGCGGGCCCAGGCGGAACGGTCACGGACCGGCCGGAGGGCCGCACGCCCGGACCGGTGGATGGCCTGAACGCGACAGGCGCGGCGCCTTCCGGCACCGCGCCTGTCCTCCGCGCCTGTCCTCCGCCCGGCCCGTCGGGTCGGCTCTTCCCCGCTCGGCCGTCGGGCCGGCCGGCTCCTCCCGCCCCGCCGCTTGCCGTTCGCCCGCTGCCGCCGGCTCAGGACGCCGCGCTGCGCAGCCCCTGGACGTCGATCTGCTCCGTCTCGTCGTGGGCCGTCAGGTCGATGACCTGGCCCACGCCGTGGGCGTGCGCGTCCGCCGGCTTGAACTCGGCGTCGGACTCCGTCTTGTGCAGGGCGAGGGCCTCTTCGCCGACCACGTCGGCGAGGTCCTCGTTCTGGACGGCCTCCAGGGCGGCGGGCGACGCGCCCTTCTGCGTGCCGAAGAAGTCGAAGCCGCCCTCGACCAGCGGACGTCGCGCCGGCGCCGCCGGTACGACGGCCACGGCGGTCGGCACGGTGAAGTGCCCCGCGGGCTGCTGCGCGGGCTTGGCCGGCGTTGCCTGCCGGGAGGTGGTGGCGGCGGCCGCGTGCTCGTGCGCGTCGGCCGCCCCGGACTGCCCCTGCGGTTCGTCCTCCGCCGCGGGGGCCGGCGCCCCGGCGGTACGGTCCGCGCTCCCGGGCGTCGTCGCCGGATCGGCGCCGTCCGCGGGCGCGCCGGTCCCGCCGGCCGCGTCCGTCTTCACGGCGGCCGGCTTCACCACGTCCACGGGGGGCTTCGCCACATCCGCGTCCACCGCGTCGGCGGTCGTCCTCGCCGGGTCCGCGTTCACCGCGTCGGCGGTCGTCTTCGCCGCGTCCGCCTCGTCCGTTTCCGTCTTGTCCGTGTCCGTCTTGTTCGTGTCCGCGTCCGTCTTCGCCGGGTGCGCGGCCGTCTCGGCCGTGTCCGCGTCCGTATCCGCCGCCTCGTGGCCGTCGGCGTCCGCGTCGAAGCGGGACAGGGCGGCCCGGGCCCTCAGGAACAGGTGGGACCCGGCGGGCGAGAACACGGCGCCGGTCACCGCCGCCGGCTCGTCCCCCGCGGCCTCGGTCCCGGCGCCCTCCGCGTCGGCCCCCTCGGCCGGGTTCTCCCCGGCGCCGTCCGCCCCGGTCTCGGGAACGGTGGCCGTGTCGCCGTCGCCCGTGTCAACGATGTCGAGGCCCGCGGGCGCGGCCTCCGCACCGGCGTACGCCGGGCTGTCCGCCCGCTCCGTGCGGTCCGCCGGAGCGGGCGGCAGCGCGCGCGGGTCGGTCCCGGACTCGATCTCGAGCAGGCGGCGGCCCTCCAGGGCGCTGGCGCGCTCGGTCTCCGCCGTGGCGTACCGCCGCAGCAGCGCGGCGTGCTCGTTGCGCAGCCCGGCCAGCTCCGCCCGCTTCGCGCGCAGCTTCTGTTCGAGGCGGACGCGCAGCTCGCGCGACTCGTCCAGATCGGTCTCCAGTTCGGCGACCCGCTCCTCGAAGCGCCACTCGTCGCTCGCCCGCGCGCGCGTGAGGTCGGCGACCTGCTTGCCCGCCTGCGCGTCCCAGCGGCGCATGACGACCGCGCCGAGGATCGCCGTCGCCGCGGCGGCCGCGGCGAGGGAGCGCAGCACCGTGGGTGTGGTGAACACCCAGGGTCCGAGGGCGCAGACGAGGGAGACGCCGGCGATCGCCGAGGGAGGCAGCAGCCTGTGCAGAGGTGGGGAATGGCGGTGACGTCCACGTGGCATGGCCAGAAACTTACCGCGCGTAGGCGAATCGTGGAGCCCCGGGCCGTAAAAAGCAGCCATACCGAAGCCTTCACAAGGCTTCAGGAGTTCCGGGCCGTTTTTCTCCCCTGCCTTCTCCCCGTCCTTCCCCCGTCTTCTCCCGTCTTCTCCCCCGTCTTCCGCCCTTCGGCTTCTCCCGCTTCCGCCGGTCCCGCCCTTCCGCAAGATCGTTTTCAGCGGTCGCTCAGCTGCCCGCTCATCCACTGCAGCGTCCCCGGGATCTCGCGCCGCCAGGTGTTGAAGTTGTGCCCGCCGCTGTCGAGGATGATCGACGCGATCCGGGTCTTGTTCGTCGCCTTCACCGCGTCGACGAAGGCGAGCGTGGCCTTGTAGTCCGTCTCGCCGATCCTGCTGCTGGTGACCAGCAGCGAAGTGTCGGGAGCGGGCCGGTGCCTGATGCTCCACCACAGGTCGGCACGATTTCGCAGTTCCTTGTTGCCATGGAAGAGATCACCCGTGGTGGGGTCGATCGGCGCCTTGTAGTAAGGGGAGAGGCCGGCGCCCGCGGCATACACCTCGGGATGGTGCATGGCGAGTTTGAGCGCGCAGTAACCGCCCGTGGAATCGCCGACGATGCCCCAGCTCCCCGGCTTCTTGCCGATCCGGTAGTGCGCCAGGAGGGCGTCGGGCAGATCCCTGGCGAAGAACGACTCGGTCTGCGGCCCTCGCGGAATGTCCACGCACTCCGTGTCACGCGGCGGCGCCACCGTCGGCCGCAGCATCACCAGGATCATCGGCTGCATCCGCCCGTTCTTCGCGAGCTCCTGCGCCGTGCGCGGATAGTTCAGCTTCGTCACGAGCGCCTGGGCGGTGCCCGGGTAGCCGGTGAGGACCACGGCCGCAGGGAACGTGCGCGTGCGGTACTGCGGCTGGAAGTACTCCGGCGGCAGGTACACGAACGCGGGCGAGGCGATGCGGGTCGTACGGCCCACGATGTCGACCTTCTGGATCTGCCCGGCCACCTGTGGCCGCGCCCCGCCCGACATGTTCATCTGCTGGGTGCCGATCACCTGGAGCGGACCGCCGGTGCCGCCGGCCGTCGAGTGGTCGACGACGACCCCCTGGTCGGTCTCCTGCCCGAACAGGTCGGCCCAGGTCGCGTAGAACCCGAACGCCTGGTTGGCGGCGAGGGCGACGCAGGCGAAGAGCGCCAGCTGGGTGGCCAGCAGAAGACCGACACGCCCGCTGACGGACCGCCAGCTGCGGCGCGCCAGCTGCGGCCAGAGCCACACCGTGCCCACGAACAGCAGCACGGCCATCAGGACCGTCAGTACCAGCACTTTGTTGCTCGTGAGACCCATGGGCTCTTTCCTGCCTGCACTTCCCGCCCGGGCCCGCCGCCGCTTCCTTCGCGAGGGCTTGCCCCGGCCTTTCCCTTGCCTTTGACCCGACTTTCCGAAGGGGAGTGAACCTCTCTCCCCGAGACACCGTCCTAGAGGGCGCAATGTCGCCGGATGCCCGGATCGGCACCGGATTCAAGGTCTCTCGCAGAACTACGGGATGCGATGTCTGTCAGGATAGATGGGGAAATGTCAGGTGGGGTTCCGGGCCGATCACGTCGTGTGCGCCGCGTCCTGCGCGGCCCGCGCCCGGAGGCCGTCCCCGCTCTGGTCGGGAGGGCCTGCTCCGTCGTGGGCCTCCTGGACATCGCCGCGGGCGTGTTCCCCCGCTTCCGGCACAGCCGTATGCACGCCATCGCCGAGGTGCTGCCGGGCTCCTTCGGCCCCTTCGCCGCGGCGCTCTCGCTCAGCGCGGGCGTGCTCCTGCTGCTCCTCGCGCACGGCCTCAAACGGCGTAAGCGCCGGGCGTGGCGTGCGGCCGTGGCCCTGCTGCCGGCCGGCGCCGCCGCGGAGTTCGTCTACCGGCACTCCGTCATCGGAGTGGTCATCTCCGCCGCCCTGCTCGCGCCGCTGCTGATCCACCGGGCCGAGTTCGGAGCCCTGCCCGACCCGCGCAGCCGGTGGCGGGCCCTGGCCAACTTCGTTCTCATGAGCGCCGGTTCGCTGGCCCTCGGAATGATCATCGTCAGCGTCCATCCGCACCGCATGGTCGGCAACCCGAGCGTGGCCGACCGGCTGACCCATGTGGTCTACGGCCTGGCCGGCTTCGAGGGGCCGGTCAGCTACCAGGGCAACACCTCCTGGACCGTCGCCTTCTCCCTCGGCGCCCTCGGCTGGCTCACCGCGGTCACCACGGTCTATCTCGCCTTCCGCCCCGAACACCCCGCCGCCCGCCTGACGGAGGAGGACGAGACGCGGCTGCGCGCCCTGCTCGCCAAGCACGGCGCCCGCGACTCCCTCGGCCACTTCGCGCTGCGCCGCGACAAGGCGGTCGTCTTCTCCCCCAGCGGCAAGGCGGCCGTCACCTACCGCGTGGTCTCCGGCGTGATGCTCGCCAGCGGCGACCCGATCGGCGACGTCGAGGCGTGGCCGGGCGCGATAGAGCGCTTCATGGACGAGGCCAAGGCGCACTCCTGGACGCCCGCCGTCATGGGCTGCTCCGAGACCGGCGGCGAGGTGTGGACCCGGGAGACCGGCCTGGACGCCCTGGAACTGGGCGACGAGGCGGTGGTGGACGTCGCGGATTTCTCGCTCGCCGGACGCGCGATGCGCAACGTCCGCCAGATGGTCAAGCGCATCGAGCGGGCCGGCTACGAAACCCGGGTACGGCGCATCCGTGACCTCGGCGACGCCGAACTGGACCGCATCCGGCGGGCCGCGGAGGACTGGCGCGGCACCGACACCGAACGCGGCTTCTCCATGGCGCTGGGCCGCATCGGCGACCCCGCCGACGGCGACTGCCTCATCGCCACCGCCCACAAGGCCGACGACGAGCCCGGCCCCTACGGCGACCTCAAGGCGATCCTGCACTTCGTGCCCTGGGGCACCGACGGCGTCTCCCTGGAGCTGATGCGGCGCGACCGCGCCGCCGACCCCGGCATGAACGAGCTGCTCATCGTCGCCGCCCTCCAGGCCGCGCCGAAGTTCGGCGTCCAGCGGATCTCCCTGAACTTCGCCATGTTCCGCTCGGCCCTCGCCCGCGGCGAGAAGATCGGCGCGGGCCCGGTGCTGCGCGCCTGGCGCGGGCTGCTGGTGTTTCTCTCCCGCTGGTTCCAGATCGAGTCGCTGTACAAGTTCAACGCCAAGTTCCAGCCTCGCTGGGAACCGCGTTTCGTCGTCTACCGCGCCTCTTCCGACCTGCCGCGGATCGGCTTCGCCGCCATGCAGGCGGAGGGGTTCGTCAGCCTCGCCCTGCCGCTGCCCCGCTTCCTGCGCCGCCGCACGGCCGCCCAGCGCCCGTGCCCGCACGCGGTGGCGGAGGGGGACGTCCGCGCGGCGTGAACCGGCCCGGGCCCGGCGCGGGCCACCGCCTCTCCGGCGCCGGAGCCCCCGCCGGGGCCCGGACCGCGGGAAGTCACGGCCGCACCCGGGGCCTACGCTGAACGTATGAACAACCAGAGCGGGCGCGGCCGAGTGGCGGGCCTTCCGGCATGGGACCGCTGCGCGGTCATGGGGGTCGTGAACGTCACCCCCGACTCCTTCTCCGACGGCGGCCGCTGGTTCGACACGACCGCCGCCGTCAAGCACGGCCTCCACCTGGTCGCCGAGGGCGCCGACCTCGTCGACGTCGGCGGCGAGTCCACCCGCCCCGGCGCCACCCGCGTGGACGAGGCCGAGGAACTGCGGCGCGTCGTCCCGGTCGTCCGCGGCCTCGCCTCCGAGGGCGTCACCGTCTCCGTCGACACCATGCGCGCCTCCGTCGCCGAGCAGGCCCTCGCCGCCGGCGCCGCGCTGGTGAACGACGTCAGCGGCGGCCTCGCCGACCCCGCCATGATCCCCGTCGTGGCGGACGCCGGCGCCCCCTTCGTCGTCATGCACTGGCGCGGCTTCCTGCAGGGCGGCAACGTCCAGGGCTCCTACGGGGACGTCGTCTCCGAAGTCGTCGACGAGCTCCGCGCGCGCGTGGAGGCCGTCCTGGCGGGCGGCATCGCCCCCGACCGCGTCGTCGTCGACCCCGGCCTCGGCTTCTCCAAGGAGGCCGAGCACGACCTCGCGCTCCTGGCCCACCTCGACCGCCTGCGCGGCCTCGGCCACCCCGTCCTGGTCGCCGCCTCCCGCAAGCGGTTCCTCGGCCGCGTCCTGGCCGGCCCCGAGGGCGCCCCGCCCCCCGCGCGGGAACGCGACGCCGCCACGGCCGCCGTCTCCGCCCTCGCCGCACACGCCGGCGCGTGGGCGGTACGCGTGCACGAGGTCCGCGCGACGGCGGACGCGGTACGGGTCGCGCACGCCGTGGAAGTGGCGCGCACCGGCGGGCACACGCCCGGCGAGAACACGCCGGAAGGAACTCGGTGAGCGCCCCCCACACCGACGTCGAACACGTCGAGGCCGCCAACACCGCCTTCTACGAGGCGATGGAACGGGGCGACTTCGAGGAGGTCGCCTCCCTCTGGCTCACGCCCTCCGACCTGGGCGTCGACGAGGAGTACCACGACCCGGCCGACACCGGCGTGGTGTCCTGCGTGCACCCGGGCTGGCCGGTTCTCACCGGCCGCGGCGAGGTCCTCAGGTCGTACGCGCTGATCATGGCGAACACCGACTACATCCAGTTCTTCCTCACCGACGTGCACGTCTCGGTCACCGGCGACACCGCCCTCGTGACCTGCACCGAGAACATCCTCAGCGGCGGGCCCGCCCCGGAAGGCGCCGACGAACTCGGCCCGCTCGTCGGACAGCTCGTCGTCGCCACCAACGTGTTCCGGCGCACACCCGCCGGATGGAAGCTGTGGTCGCACCACGCCTCCCCCGTTCTGGCCGAGAACGGCGAGGACGAGGACGACGAGGCACCCGCCTGAGTGGGAACGCGGCCCCACGAGGGCCGGGGAGTGGTTGGAATCACGGGTCACCGGGTAGGGGCGGCTTCCGACCCGCGAGCGGCCGGGTTCTCCAGGGAAAACATCCGGTGAAACCTGACGGACCGGCCCGAAACCCGCCGCCCCGGGGCCTGGCGCTGTCCGTGCCCGCAGGTAGATTCGTCCGAGACCGGCCGCACCGCCCGCACTCGGTACGGACCGGCCGTCACCGACGATTGCAGGAGTGATTCGCGTGGATCGTGTCGCGCTGCGCGGCCTGAAGGCCCGCGGGCACCACGGTGTGTTCCCCGAGGAACGCGAGGAGGGCCAGCTCTTCGTCGTGGACCTCGTCCTCGGGCTGGACACCCGTCCGGCCGCCGCCGACGACGACCTGGCGAAGACCGTGCACTACGGCATCGTGGCGGAGGAGGTCGTGGCCGTCGTCGAGGGCGAGCCCGTCAACCTCATCGAGACGCTCGCCGAGCGCATCGCCCAGGCCTGCCTGAAGCACGAAGGGGTCCAGGAGGTCGAGGTCCGCGTCCACAAGCCGGACGCACCGATCACCGTCCCCTTCGACGACGTGACCGTCACCATCACCCGGAGCCGAGCATGACCCGACCTTCCCTCCAGGGTCACAGCGACCCGACCGTCCAGCCGGTGCCCGCCTCCGTCGTCGAGCAGGTCGACGCCGCCGACACCACCCTGTCCAACCCGAAACGGGCCGTGATCTCCCTCGGCTCCAACCTCGGCAATCGCCTGGAGACCCTCCAGGGAGCCGTCGACGCGCTGGAGGACACGCCCGGCGTGCGCATCAAGGCGGTCTCCCCCGTCTACGAGACGGAGCCGTGGGGCGTCGAGCCCGGCACCCAGCCGTCCTACTTCAACGCCGTGGTCGTCCTGAAGACGACCCTGCCGCCGTCCTCCCTGCTGGAGCGCGCGCACGCCATCGAGGAGGCCTTCAACCGGGTCCGCGACGAGCGCTGGGGGCCGCGCACCATCGACGTCGACATCGTCGCCTACGCCGACCTCGTCTCCGACGACCCGCACCTCACCCTCCCCCACCCCCGCGCCCACGAACGCGCCTTCGTCCTCGCCCCCTGGCACGAGGTGGACCCGGAGGCGCAGCTCCCGGGCCGCGGTGCCGTGGCCGACCTCCTGGCCGCCGTCACCCCCGCGGGCGTCGAGCCGCGCGCCGACCTGGAACTCCGGCTGCCCGAGTAGTCGTTAAGGTCAAGACGACGCCAGGCGCGACCAGGCCGGGGACCGGACCGGGGCGAGCCGCCGACGACCGGCCACAGTCCGGGGGAGCTGAAGGGACACCGTGAAAGAGCTGCGCATCAGGGTGCTGGCCGGCGTGTTCGTCGTCGCCGGAGTGCTGTCCTGGGCGGGCGCCCGCCTGTGGAACTCGGTGGGGACACTCCCCAGCGTCCCGCTGGCCGCCCCCATCGTCCTCGCCCTGATCGCGGCGGTCCTGCTGTCCACGGCGCTCTCGCTGCGCGCCCGTTTCAGAGCCCAGCGCGAGCGCCGCCCCGGCGCCAAGGGCGTCGACCCCCTGATGGCCGCCCGCGCGGTCGTCTTCGGCCAGGCCAGTGCCCTGGTGGCCGCCCTCGTCGCCGGGATGTACGGCGGCACGGGCGTCTTCCTGCTGGAACTCCTCGACATCCCCGCCCGCCGCGACCAGGCGCTCTACGCCGCCTTCTCCGTCCTCGCGGGCATCGCCGTGATAGCGGCCGCCATGTTCCTGGAACGCGTCTGCAAACTCCCCGAGGACGAGGACGAGAACCCCCCGGGCGCGGAACCGGCGGCGTGAGCGGCCGCCCGGGCGCCTGAGGCGTCCCAGCCGCCCGCTCGGGTCAGCGGGCCATGATGAGGCTCATCGCCTCGTTCCGCGTCGCCGCGTCCCTCAGCTGACCGCGCACCGCCGAGGTGAGGGTCTTCGCGCCGGGCTTGCGGATGCCGCGCATCGACATGCACATGTGCTCGCACTCGACGACTACGATCACGCCGCGCGGTTCGAGGATCTCCATCAGCGAGTCCGCGATCTGCGTGGTGAGTCGTTCCTGCACCTGGGGGCGGCGGGCGTAGACGTCCACCAGCCGGGCCAGCTTGGAGAGCCCGGTGATCTTCCCGCTCACGGACGGGATGTACCCGACGTGGGCGACTCCCCTGAAGGGCACCAGATGGTGCTCACAGGTGCTGTACACCTCGATGTCCTTCACCAGGACCATCTCGTCGTGTCCGATGTCGAACGTGGTCGTCAGCACGTCCTCGGGCTTCTGCCACAGTCCCGCGAATATCTCCTTGTACGCCCGCGCCACCCGGCCCGGGGTTTCTCGGAGGCCCTCGCGGTCCGGGTCCTCGCCGACCGCGATGAGGAGTTCGCGTACGGCGTTCTCGGCGCGCTTCTCGTCGAACTCGCCGATGGGGCCCTCGCCGTCCAGCGTCACGGGGTCGGTCATCTGCAGCCTCGTTCCTGTGCTTGTCACGCGTGTGGGCCACGCGCCTCATCAGCGGACATACGGAAATGCCGCGTCCCCCAAGGCTAGAACCTTGGGGGCCGCGGCATCCATTCCGGTCCGGTGTGACCACCGGGGTCCGGCAGGGTGAGCTCCGTCAGCTCTCGCGGCGGTCCTCGGGTGCCTGCTCGGTGGCCGGGCCGCCGTGCTCGGTCGCCGTGGACTTGACGGTGCTGATGGCCGGCGTGGCGCCGTTCGCACCGTTGGTCAGGGCCAGCTCCTTCGGGGAGAGGACCGGCGGGCGGGTGGACGGCGTGCGGCGGGAGGAACCGGTCCAGGCCGGCCGCGCCGGGCGCTTGACGATCTGCGCGAAGATCTCGGCGATCTCCTCCTTGCCCAGCGTCTCCTTCTCCAGCAGGGCCAGGACGAGGTTGTCGAGGACGTCGCGGTTCTCGACCAGGATCTCCCAGGCCTCGTTGTGCGCGTTCTCGATGAGCTTCTTTACTTCCTCGTCCACCAGCGCGGCGACCTCTTCCGAGTAGTCGCGCTGGTGAGCCATCTCACGTCCGAGGAACGGCTCGGTGTTGTCGCCGCCGAACTTGATCGCGCCGAGACGCTCGGTCATGCCGTACTGCGTGACCATGGCGCGGGCGGTGGCGGTGGCCTTCTCGATGTCGTTCGCCGCGCCCGTGGTCGGGTCGTGGAAGACGAGCTCCTCGGCCGCGCGGCCGCCCAGCATGTAGGCCAGCTGGTCCAGCATCTCGTTGCGCGTGGTGGAGTACTTGTCCTCGTCCGGCAGGACCATCGTGTAGCCGAGGGCACGGCCGCGCGACAGGATCGTGATCTTGTGGACCGGGTCGGAGTTCGGCGAGGCCGCCGCGACCAGGGCGTGACCGCCCTCGTGGTACGCGGTGATCTTCTTCTCCTTGTCCGACATGATCCGGGTCCGCTTCTGCGGGCCCGCGACCACGCGGTCGATCGCCTCGTCCAGCATCTGGTTGTCGATCAGCCGCTTGTCGCTGCGGGCCGTGAGCAGCGCGGCCTCGTTCAGGACGTTGGAGAGGTCGGCACCGGTGAAGCCGGGGGTGCGGCGGGCGACGGCCGCCAGGTCGACGTCCGGCGCGACCGGCTTGCCCTTCTGGTGGACCTTGAGGATCTCCAGACGGCCCTGCATGTCGGGGCGGTCGACCGCGATCTGGCGGTCGAAGCGGCCGGGACGCAGCAGTGCCGGGTCCAGGATGTCGGGCCGGTTCGTCGCGGCGATGAGGATCACGCCGCCCTTGACGTCGAAGCCGTCCATCTCGACGAGCAGCTGGTTCAGCGTCTGCTCGCGCTCGTCGTGCCCGCCGCCGAGGCCGGCGCCGCGGTGGCGGCCGACCGCGTCGATCTCGTCGACGAAGACGATCGCCGGGGCGTTCGCCTTGGCCTGCTCGAACAGGTCACGGACCCGGGAGGCACCGACACCGACGAACATCTCGACGAAGTCGGAACCGGAGATCGAGTAGAACGGGACGCCGGCCTCGCCCGCGACGGCACGCGCGAGCAGGGTCTTGCCGGTGCCGGGCGGGCCGTAGAGCAGCACACCCTTGGGGATCTTGGCGCCGACGGCCTGGAACTTCGCCGGCTCCTGCAGGAACTCCTTGATCTCGTGGAGTTCCTCGACGGCCTCGTCCGCACCCGCGACGTCCGTGAAGGTGGTCTTCGGGGTGTCCTTGGTGATGAGCTTGGCCTTGGACTTGCCGAAGTTCATGACCCGGGAGCCGCCGCCCTGCATCTGGTTCATCAGGAACAGGAAGACGACCACGATGAGGACGAAGGGCAGCAGGGAGAGCAGCACGCCCAGGAAGGGGTTCTGCTTGGACGGCGAGACCGTGTAGCCGTCGGGGATCTGCTTGTCCTGGTACTTGGTCTGCAGCGTGTTGGCGATGGTCACGCCCTGGTCGCCGATGTAGCTCGCCTGGATCTTCGAGCTGCCGTCGACCTTCTGGCCGTCCTTGAGCTCGACCTTGACGGTCTGCTCGTCGCCTGTGGTCAGCTTGGCCGACTGGACTCTGTTGTCATTGATCGCCGCCACGACCTGGCCGGTGTCCACCGTCTTGTAGCCGCCGGACGAGCCGACGACCTGCATCAACACGACCACGGCAAGGACGGCCAGCACGATCCACATGACCGGCCCACGGAAGTATCGCTTCACGTCCATCCATACGGAGCGGTGCCGCCCCGTCCCTCCTGCCATAGTGAGTTTGATAAGACAGTTCTTCTGACGGTACCCCAGCATTGCGGCCCGAAGCCGCACGGCAGCTGGCATTGCCGTCTGCATCCTCCAACGGCCGGAGGGCCCCCGGGGTTCCCGATCACCGCAGGGAGGTTGGGCCCTTCGGGGTCATCCGCCGTAGACGTGGGGCGCGAGAGTACCGACGAACGGCAGGTTCCGGTACTTCTCGGCGTAGTCCAGGCCGTAGCCGACGACGAACTCGTTGGGGATGTCGAAGCCGACCCACTCCACGTCGATGGCGACCTTGGCGGCATCCGGCTTGCGCAGCAGGGTGCACACCTTCAGCGAGGCGGGCTCGCGGGAACCGAGGTTGGAGATCAGCCAGGACAAGGTCAGGCCGGAGTCGATGATGTCCTCGACGATCAGGACGTGCTTGCCCTTGATGTCGGTGTCGAGGTCCTTGAGGATCCGCACGACGCCGGAGGACTGGGTGCCCGCCCCGTAGGAGCTGACGGCCATCCAGTCCATGGTGAGGGGGGTGGACAGCGCTCGGGCGAGGTCGGCCATGACCATCACCGCGCCCTTGAGGACGCCGACGATGAGCAGGTCCTTGCCCGCGTACTCCGCGTCGATCTTCGCGGCCAGGTCGGCCAGCTTCGCGTCGATCTCTTCCTTGGTGATGAGCACCTGCTTGAGGTCGGCACCCATGTCTTTCGCGTCCACCCGCATCACTTTCGGTCGTTCCGCACATATGGCTCGCCGGGCCTCTCCGGGGAGGAGACCGGCCGCCCGGCACCTCCTCGGCGGAGAGGCCGGCCGCCTCCCGGGAGGGGAGGGATTCAGCCTTGCCGAATCACCAGTCTGCCACCCTGCCGCTGGGCGACGACCCGGCCGGGGAGGTTGATGGCCCCCTGACCGCGCCATCCGGTGATCAGCCGGTCGACTTCCTCGATGTGCCGGGCGAACAGGGAACCGGCCGGTGCGCCGGCCTCGATGGCGGCGCGGCGCAGGATGCGGCGGCGTACGGCGGGGGGCAGGGCGTACAGCTTGGCGCACTCCAGACGGCCGGCGGCGTCCCTGACGGAGGCCTCGGCCTGGCTGGCCCAGGCGTCGAGGGCGTCGGCGTCGTCGCGGGAGAGCTGGGCGGTGCGGGCGAGGGCCTCGACGACGCCCTTGCCGAGGGCCTTCTCCAGGGCGGGCAGGCCCTCGTGGCGGAGCCGGGACCGGGTGTAGGCGGGGTCGGCGTTGTGCGGGTCGTCCCAGACCGGCAGCGACTGGACCATGCAGGCCTTGCGGGCGGTCTGCCGGTCCAGGTGCAGGAACGGCCGGCGGTAGCGGCCGCCGGCCCCCGAGACCGCGGCCATGCCGGACAGGGAGCGGATGCCGGAGCCGCGGGCGAGGCCGAGCAGGACGGTTTCGGCTTGGTCGTCGCGGGTGTGGCCGAGCAGGACGGCGGCGGCCGCGTGGCGTTCGGCGGCCGCGTCGAGGGCGGCGTAGCGGGCGTCGCGGGCTGCTGCCTCGGGGCCGCCGCCGCGGCCGACGGTCACGGCGACGGACTCGACCGGGTCCAGGCCGAGCTCGCGCATGCGCAGGGCGACCTCGTCGGCGCGCAGGTCGGAGCCGGGCTGCAGGCCGTGGTCGACGGTGATGCCGCCCGCGCGGACGCCCAGCTTGGGGGCCTCGAAGGCGAGGGCGGAGGCGAGGGCCATGGAGTCGGCGCCGCCGGAGCAGGCCACGAGGACGAGGGGCGACGGGGGATGCTCGTGCGGGGCGGGCGGTGCGCCCTGCGGGGCCGGCAGCACGCGCCGCGGGGGCTGCTCGCGCCGCGGGCCGTGCAATGCCTTCGCGGGCCGCGCGAGCGGCGGTCCGGCGTGGGACGAGGCTTGCTCGTCGAGGATGTCGTGGAGGACGCGGCGCACCGCCAGGCGTATCGCCGCGACCGCAGGATGGGGACCCATGTCCGGTTCCCTTCACGGAGTTTTCGGGGGTGAGCCCGAAGTTCGGTCACTCAGAGTATGTAGATGGTGACAGAAACGGGCCGTTCCCCGAGCATTGCACGCCTACCCATCGCTCACGGTCCCTCGGACGGGTGATTGGCGGAGCGTTCGCCTGCCGACGGCCGGATCGGGTTCACGACGTTCGGACGTTCCTCACGACTCGGCCCTGCGGTGCACCCGTGCGATCCAGTCCGCCGGCTTGGCGATCTCCGCCTTCGTCGGAAGGGTGTTCGGGGACGTCCACACGCGGTTGAAGCCGTCCATGCCGACCTCGTCGACGACCGCGCGCACGAAGCGCTCGCCGTCGCGGTACTGGCGCAGCTTGGCGTCCAGGCCGAGGAGCTTGCGCAGGGCCAGGTCGAGGCGGGAGGCGCCCTTGGCGCGGCGCTGCTGGAACTTCTCGCGGATCTCCGCGACGCTGCGTACGACGTCCGGGCCGACGCCGTCCATCACGAAGTCGGCGTGGCCCTCCAGCAGGGACATCACGGCGGTGAGGCGGCCGAGGATCTCCCGCTGGGCCGGGGACTGCACCAACTCGACGAGGGACCGGCCGCCGTCGCCCTCCTCGCCCTCGGGGCGGCCGCCGGCGAGCGACTGGGCGGCCTCCCGGATGCGCTCCAGGAAGGCCATGGGGTCGACGTCCGTCTCCGCCAAGAACGACTGGATTTCGCCCTCGAGGTGGTCGCGCAGCCATGGCACGGCGGTGAACTGCGTGCGGTGCGTCTCCTCGTGCAGGCACACCCAGAGACGGAAGTCGTGGGGCTCGACGTCGAGCTCGCGTTCGACGTGGACGATGTTCGGGGCGACGAGCAGCAGCCGGCCGCCGCCGTTCTCGCCGGCGGGCAGGTCGCGGGCGGAGGGGGCGAAGGTCTCGTACTGGCCGAGGACGCGGGAGGCGAGGAAGGACAGCAGCATCCCGAGTTCGACTCCGGTGACCTTGCCGCCGACGGCGCCGAGGACCGAGCCTCCGGCGCTGCCGCCGCGCCGCTCCTGCATCTTCTCCAGCAGGGGCCTGAGGATCTCGCGGAACCCGGCGACGTTGGCCCGCACCCAGCCGGGGCGGTCGACCACCAGCACCGGGGTGTCGTGGGTCTCGTCGGTGCCCAGACGAGTGAAGCCCCGGACGTGTTCCTCAGAGGCCTTGGCATGTCGGCGCAGCTCCGCGACGACGGCCCGGGCCTCGTCGCGGGTCACCTCGGGGCCCGGCCGAAGGAGCCGGGTCGCGGTCGCGACCGCGAGGTTCCAGTCGATCATCCCGGAAGATGCGGCACCACCGATGCTCGTCATGCGTCAACGGTACGTGAGCGCCGCCGCTTGGGGCAGGCCGCGACGTCCGGCCCCCGGGGGGCGGGGCCGGACCCCGTGGTCAGCGGCAGCCGCAGGACGCCAGTGCGGTCGCGGTGCGGTCCAGGGCGGACTGGGCGGCCGCGGGGGCGGTGGTGTTCTCGGTGAGGAAGGCGAAGGCCAGGAGGCGGCCGTCCCGGTCGACGACGGTGCCCGCGAGGGTGTTGACGCCCGTCAGGGTCCCGGTCTTGGCGCGTACGAGCCCTGCCGCGCCGTCCGCGTAGCGGCCGCTCAGCGTGCCGGTGAAGCCGGCGACCGGGAGGCCAGTGAGGACGGGCCGCAGATCGGGCCGGGCCGGGTCGCCGGCCTTCGTCAGCAGGGCGGTGAGCAGGTCCGCGGTCAGCTTGTCGGCGCGGTTCAGTCCGCTGCCGTCGTGGAAGACGGCGCCCCCGAGGGGGAGGTGGAGCCGGTCGAGTTCGGTGGCGATCGCGGCGGCCCCGCCGTCGAAGTCGGCCCGCCCGCCCGTGGCGAGGGCGGTCTGGCGGGCCAGGGCCTCCGCGATGTCGTTGTCGCTGTTGGTGAGCATGCGCTCGACCACGGCGGACAGCGGCGGCGAGGCGACCGTCGCCAGGGTCTGCGCGCGGGCCGACGCCTTGGAGGGGCCGGGGGCGGTGGTCGCGATGCCGCGGCCGGCCAGCAGGCGGGCGAAGGTGCGGGCCGCGTCCGGCGCCGGCTCCGCCGCGCGGGGCGCGGGGCCGCTGGTGGAGTCGTCGGTGCGCGCCTCGTCGGCCATCAGGGCGCTGACCGGGGCGAGGTTCTCGTTGACGCCGATGGGGTGCAGTTCGGGACCGGCGTACAGGGTCGTGTCGTACGAGAGGGTCACCTTGCTCACGCCGCGCTTCTTCAGCGCCGTCGCCGTCCTGTCGGCGAGGGTGCGCAGGCTCGCCCAGCCGCCGGCGTCCTTGCGGGCGGTGAGCGTGGGGTCGCCGCCGCCGACCAGGACGAGTTCGCCGGTGCCGGGTTCGAGGGCGGTGCGGGTGGTGAGGCGGTGGTCGGCGCCGAGCGCGGACAGGGCGGCGACGGCGGTGGCGATCTTCGTGGTGGAGGCGGGGGTGAGCGCGTCGCCGGAGTTCTCGCCGTAGAGCCGCCCGCCGGTGGCGACGTCGACGACCTCGGCGGTGTGGTGGGTGCCGAGCGCCGGGTCCCGCAGGAGCGGGCCGAGGACGTCGGCGAGGGCCGGTCCGTCGGGGGCCGACTTCACGACGGCGCCGGTGCGGCCGAGGCCCACGAGGACGGCGGCGGCGCTGGGGGCCGGCCGCGGCCCGCCGGACCAGGTGCCGGACGACGTATCGGACGTATCGGAACCGCTGCCGTGATCTGCGCCACCCGCGCGTTCCCGGGCGGCGGCCCAGTCCCGCTCGGCCGTACGCTGACCGGAGGAGTCCCAGGGACCCGCGGCGGTGACCACACCGGCGGCCAGCGCCAGCCCGGCGGTGGCGGCGCCCGCGGTGTACCGCCAGGCCTTCGGCACGGCCAGCCGTGGCCCGACGGCCTGCGTGAGCCGCGCGACCCGTGGTTCCACGGCCCGCGTGACCCGCGTGACCTGCGGTTTCACGGCCCGCGCGGCCCGTACGAGGTGCGGTCGTGCGACCCGCGCGACCCGTGCCAGACGCGGCCTCGCGGCACGCCAGGCCCTCAGCTCCGGCACGACCACCAGCCCCTTTCGCGATCACACACGTGCGTGAGGGACACTTAACCACCAGAACTATGTGTTGATCATGGAGGAGCCACCGGTGGAGTTCGACGTCACGATCGAGATTCCGAAGGGTTCGCGGAACAAGTACGAGGTGGACCACGAGACCGGTCGGATCCGCCTGGACCGTCGACTCTTCACCTCGACCAGCTACCCGGCCGACTACGGCTTCGTCGAGAACACGCTCGGCGAGGACGGCGACCCGCTGGACGCGCTGGTGATCCTGGACGAGCCGACGTTCCCCGGCTGCCTCATCAAGTGCCGCGCGATCGGCATGTTCCGGATGACGGACGAGGCCGGCGGCGACGACAAGCTGCTGTGCGTGCCGGCGTCCGACCCCCGGGTCGAGCACCTGCGGGACATCCACCACGTGTCGGAGTTCGACCGTCTGGAGATCCAGCACTTCTTCGAGGTCTACAAGGACCTGGAGCCCGGCAAGTCCGTCGAGGGCGCCAACTGGGTCGGCCGCACCGAGGCGGAGGCGGAGATCGAGCGTTCCGTCAAGCGCGCCCAGGAGCACGGCGGTCACTGATCCGCGCACTGCCGCCGGGCCGCGTGCCCCCTACGGGGGGTGGCGCGGCCCTTCGGCTTGCCCGTGCGCATACTGAGGCTGACGGAAGGTGTCGTTCAGGGAGCGTTGCCCAGTGACGGATGCGGAGGACCGCAAGCCGCAGTCGGACCAGGCGAGGAGCGTGTTCAGGGCTCCCGGGGTGGCGGCCCCGGTCGTCGAGGGCGAGTCGTCCACGACGTCCGAGTTCGCACTGCCCGAGGGGCTGGCCGCCCCCAGAGCCGGCGGCGGTGAGCCGGAGACCACCTCGGAGTTCGCGCTCCCCAAGGGGCTCGACGTCCCGCAGCCGCCGGCCGCGGAGCCCGAGGGGTCCGCGTTCAGCCCGCCGAGCACCTACAGCGCCCGGCAGCCACCCGCCTTCACCCCGCCGAACGGCATCCCCGTGGTCAGCCTGACCAAGGACGCGCCCTGGCAGGACCGGATGCGCACGATGCTGCGCATGCCGGTGGCGGAGCGCCCGGCGCTGGAGACGGTGCACAAGACGGAGGACGGCGGCCCGGCCGTCCCGCGCGTCCTCGACCTGACCCTGCGTATCGGCGAGCTGCTGCTCGCGGGCGGTGAGGGCGCCGAGGACGTCGAGGCGGCGATGTTCGCGGTCTGCCGGTCCTACGGGCTGGACCGCTGCGAGCCGACCGTCACCTTCACGCTGCTGTCGGTCACCTACCAGCCGTCCCTGGTCGACGACCCCGTGACGGCGTCCCGGACGGTGCGCCGCCGGGGCACGGACTACACGCGCCTGGCGGCCGTGTTCCGGCTCGTCGACGACCTCAGCGACCCGGAGACCCATGTCTCCCTGGAGGAGGCCTACCGGCGGCTCGCCGAGATCCGCCGCAACCGGCACCCCTACCCCGGCTGGGCCCTGACCGGGGCGGCCGGGCTGCTCGCGGCCGCGGCCGCCGTGCTCGTCGGCGGTGGACTGCTCGTCTTCGTCACCGCCGCGATCGGCGCGATGCTCGGAGACCGGCTGGCGTGGCTGTGCGCGGGGCGCGGGCTGCCGGAGTTCTACCAGTTCACGGTGGCCGCGATGCCGCCGGCGGCGCTCGGGGTCGCGATCACGGTGACGCACGTCGACGTGAACGCCTCCGCGGTCATCACCGGTGGGCTGTTCGCCCTGCTGCCGGGACGGGCGCTGGTGGCGGGCGTGCAGGACGGCCTGACGGGCTTCTACATCACCGCCTCCGCGCGCCTGCTGGAGGTCATGTACTTCTTCGTCGGCATCGTCACCGGCGTGCTGGTGGTCCTGTACTTCGGTGTGAAGGTGGGCGCCCAGCTGAACCCCGACACGGCGGTGGGCATCAGCGAGCGGCCGGTGCTGCAGATCGTCGCGTCGATGCTGCTGTCGCTGACCTTCGCGGTGCTGCTCCAGCAGGAGCGGTCCACCGTGCTCCTGGTGACGCTCAACGGCGGTGTCGCGTGGTCGGTGTACGGCGCGATGCACTACGTCGGCGACCTGTCGCCGGTGGCCTCGACCGCGGTCGCGGCGGGCCTGGTCGGGCTGTTCGGGCAGCTGCTGTCCCGGTACCGGTTCGCCTCGGCGCTGCCCTACACGACCGCGGCCATCGGTCCGCTGCTGCCCGGTTCGGCGACGTACTTCGGCCTGCTGTCCATCGCCCAGAACAACGTCGACAAGGGGCTGGTGTCCCTGGCCAAGGCGGTGTCCCTGGCCATGGCGATCGCGATCGGTGTGAACCTCGGGTCGGAGATCTCGCGGCTGTTCCTCAGGCTGCCGGGCGGCGTCGCCGCGGGGCGGCGGGCGGCCAAGCGCACGCGAGGCTTCTGAGACCCCTGGGGCCCTGCGGGTCCCAGGGGTCTCGGCGGCCCGGAGAAGACGGCCTCAGGGGTTGCGGTAGTAGCCCTGGTCGTACGGGTACTGCCGCTGGTCGTGGCCCGGGTCCTGGTCCTGCCGCGGGTCGTGGCCCGGGGCCTGGCGCCGGCTCTGATCCTGCCCATGGGCGCCCGGCCGGCCGTCGTACGGCTGCTGGGGGTACCGCTGGTCCGGGTACTGCTGGTGCGAGGGGTACTGCGGCTGCTGGTGCTGGGGGTGGTGCGGCTGCTGGTGCTGCTCCTGCTGCCCGCCGTCGTAGTACCTCTGGTCGTAGGCGCCGTAGTGCTGCGGCTCTTGGGGGTACTGCTGGGGCTGGTGCTGCTGGGGGCCGCCGTAGCCGTGCTGGGGGCCCTGGTCCTGGTAGGACGGCTCGACGCGGCGCAGCCGGGTCGTCGCGTCGTCCATGACCGGCTGTCCGGCCGGCTGCTGCCGGTACGGGGCGGCCGGCTCCTGCGGGGTCTTCTTCCCCTGCGAGCGGGCGCGCAGGAACTCGATGGCGATCGGGACCACCGAGACCAGGACGATCAGGATGAGGATCGCCTCGATGTTCTGCTTGACGAAGGCGATGTTGCCCAGCCAGGAGCCGAGCAGGGTGACGCCCGCGCCCCACAGGACGCCGCCGATGACGTTGAAGACGAGGAACGAGCGGTACCTCATGCCGCTGACGCCCGCGACGATCGGCGTGAAGGTGCGCACGATCGGCACGAAACGGGCCAGGACCAGGGACTTCGGACCGTACTTCTCGAAGAACTCGTGCGCCTTGGTGACGTTCTCCTGCTTGAAGAGGCGGGAGTCCGGGCGGTTGAAGAGGGACGGGCCCACCTTCTTGCCGAACATGTAGCCCGCCTGGTCGCCGAGGATCGCGGCGACGCAGATGAGGGCGATCGCGCCCCACAGGGGGAAGTCCATCTGGTGCGAGGTGATCAGCAGACCGCAGGTGAACAGCAGGGAGTCGCCCGGCAGGAAGAAGCCGATGAGCAGCCCGGACTCGGCGAAGACGATGAGGAGCAGGCCCCAGATGCCGAACGTGTCGAGGAGGTGGTTCGGATCGAGCCAGCTCGGGCCGAGGGCAAGCGTCATCACGGTTCCGGGCTCCTGAGGGGGTGGGAGGTACGGCGTCGGGGGTGCGGGCGCACAAAGCTATCAACGCCTGGTGTACGGCACGCGTTCCACATGTGCCGACCAGGATGCACGGCGGCCCGCCCTGACCCAAGCTGAGAACCATGGGACTCGAGGATTACGGCGGCGGCCAGGGCCCCCACCCACAAGTGCTGGTCGTGACCACGAACGACGTGCCCGGCTTCCGTGTGCAGCAGGTCATCGGCGAGGTCTTCGGCCTGACCGTGCGGTCCCGGCACCTGGGCAGCCAGATCGGCGCGGGTCTGAAGTCGATGATCGGCGGTGAGCTCAGGGGGCTCACCAAGACGCTGGTGGAGACCCGCAACCAGGCCATGGAGCGGCTCGTGGAGCAGGCACGCGCGCGGGGCGCCGACGCGGTGCTGGCGTTCCGCTTCGACGTGAGCGAGGCGGCGGACGTGGGCACCGAGGTCTGCGCGTACGGCACGGCGGTGGTCCTGGCCCGGGAGTGACCCGCACGGGGCTCCCGGGCCGAGGGCCTGAACGCGGTTCCGGGCCGGACGCCGGGCCCGCGCGGTCCCGGGCCGGCGTCCCCGGCTCCGGGTCAGGAGCCGTGCCGGTCCGCGTTGGCGAGGATCGCCCCCTTGAGGTGCTCGGCGAGACCGGGACGGATCGCGTCGTAGTACGCCTTGAAGCGCTCGTCGGCGACGTACATCCCGGCGAGGCACCGGTGCATGCCGTACGGGCACTCGTAGAACCAGCGGGAGATGTGCCGCCGGTGCTCCTCGGCCAGGTCCATGGCCGCCTCGCCGGTGGGCGGCCCGCCGGCGGACACCACGTCCGCGTAGCGCGCGTTCCAGGCGTCGGACTCGGCCCGCATCCGCTGCCAGTCGTCCTTGGAGTAGCGGGCGGCCCGGCGCCGCGACTCGGCGTACGCCTCCGTGCCGCCCCAGCGCCGCTCCGTCTCCTCGGCGTACCGCTCGGGGTCGTGGTCCCCGAAGACCTCGAACCGCTCCTCGGGCGTGAGGTTGATGCCCATTCTGCGTGCCTCCATGGCGTGTTCCACGGCCGCCGCCATCTTCTGCAGTCTCTCGATCCCGGCGATCAGCACCTCGTGCCGGCGGCGCAGCTGCGCGCGCGGGTCCACGGCCGGGTCGTCGAGCAGGGCGGCGACCTCCTCGAGCGGGAAGCCGAGCTCCCGGTAGAACAGGATCCGCTGCAGCCGGTCGAGGTCGGCGTCGGTGTAGCGCCGGTGCCCCGCGTGACTGCGCTCGCCGGGGACCAGCAGGCCGATGCCGTCGTAGTGGTGCAGGGTGCGCACCGTCACCCCGGCGAAGCCGGCGACCTGTCCCACGGAGTAGCTCACTTCCGCTCCCTTCTCGTTCCGCCGTCCACGCTGCGCCCTCACGCGGCGTGAGGTGCAAGTCCGTTCGGCCTCCGGGACACGATTCCCTCCGGATGTTGGGTGGCATTTGCCCGTTTATCGTGAGCGCGTGGCCCAGGACACCGCTCAGCAGGCCGCCGGCACCCCGGCGGCTCCTGCACGCGTCCTGCTGACCATGCTCGTTCCCGCCTTCGTCGTCGGGGTCGCCGCGAGTCTGCTGTTCCTCCTGGTGAGCGGAGTGGCGGAGCGGCTGCAGCGGGTGCTGTGGGGGAACCTGCCCGGGGCGCTCGGGGTCGGGCCGTACTCGGTGGCCTGGATGCTCATCATGCTCACCGCGACGGGCGTGGCGGTGGGGCTGGTGGTGTGGAAGGTGCCGGGCCACGCGGGTCCCGACCCGGCGACCCTGGGCCTCACGGCCGCCCCGATGGCGCCGCGTGTCCTCCCCGGTCTGCTGCTGGCGGCCGTGCTGATGCTGGCGGGCGGTCCCAGTCTCGGCCCCGAGAACCCGATCATCGCGGTCAACGTGGGGCTCGCGTTCTGGGCCGGGCGCAGGCTGCTGCCCCGGGTGCCGGGCGCCGCGTGGGCCGCGCTGGCGGAGGCGGCCACGATCGGCGCCCTGTTCGGCACACCGGTGGCGGCCGCGCTGGTGATCTCCGAGGCGCTGGCCGGACGGCCGGTGAAGGGGGCGCTGTGGGACAACGTCTTCGCGCCGCTGGCGGCCGCGGCCGTGGGCTCCATGACCGCCACCCTGGTGGCCCATCCGAGCCTCGACCTGCATCTGCCCGAGTTCGGCGAGCCCGCCTGGAAGGACCTGCTGTCCGTGCTGGTGGTCGCACCCCTGGCGGCCGTGCTCGGCATGTGCGCCGTGTACGTCTTCCCCTACGTCCACCGGGCCTTCGGGCGACTCGGGCACCCGATGCTGGCCCTGCCGGTCGGCGGGCTGGTCCTGGGCCTGCTGGGGGCGCTCGGCGGTCCGCTCACCCTCTTCAAGGGGCTGTCGGAGGTGGCGGAGCTGGCGCGCAACCCCGACGGCTGGACGGCGGGCCGGTTCGCCGTCATGGCGGTGGTCAAGCTGGCGGCGCTGGTCGTCGCCGCGTCCTGCGGCTTCCGCGGCGGCCGGATCTTCCCGGCCATCTTCGTCGGTACGGCGTTCGGCCTGTGCGCCCACGCCCTGGTGCCCGCGGTGCATCCGGCGCCGGGCGTGGCGTCCGCCGTTCTGGGCATCCTCCTGGCCACCACCCGGCAGGGCTGGCTCAGCCTGTTCACGGCCGCGGTCCTCGTGGCCTCGCCGATGATCCTGACTCTGCTCTGCGTCGCCTCGCTGCCGGCCTGGCTGCTGGTGACCGGGCGGCCGAAGATGCAGCTGAAGGGGGACGGTACGGCGATCTCGTGACCCCCCTCGCCCGGAGCCCGCCGCTCTGGGCCCCTGCTCTCCCGCCCCCTCGACCCCTGCACCCCAGCCCTCCAGGAGGACCGTCCATGCCGCTCCACCACGGCCATCGCAAGCGCGACGAGCGCCCCGTGTCCGTCAACCCCTTCTACGGCGAGGCGAACCCGGTCGGCGACATGACCGAGGCCCCGTCCAAACACCGGCTGCCGGACGCCCCGATGGCGCCCACGACGGCACATCAGCTCGTGCACGACGAGCTGATGCTGGACGGCAACTCCCGCCTGAACCTGGCCACCTTCGTCACCACCTGGATGGAGCCGCAGGCCGGGGAGCTGATGGCGGAGTGCCGCGACAAGAACATGATCGACAAGGACGAGTACCCGCGCACGGCCGAGCTGGAGCGGCGCTGCGTGGCCATGCTCGCCCATCTGTGGAACGCGCCGGACCCGGAGGCGGCCGTGGGCTGTTCGACGACCGGGTCGAGCGAGGCGTGCATGCTCGCCGGGATGGCGCTCAAGCGGCGCTGGGCGCGGCGCAACGCCGACCGGTACCCGGGCAGGGACGCCCGCCCGAACCTCGTCATGGGCGTCAACGTGCAGGTCTGCTGGGAGAAGTTCTGCGCCTTCTGGGAGGTGGAGGCCCGTCAGGTCCCCATGGAGGGCGACCGGTTCCACCTCGATCCGCAGGCCGCCGCCGACCTGTGCGACGAGAACACCATCGGCGTCGTCGGCATCCTCGGCTCCACCTTCGACGGCTCCTACGAGCCGATCGCGGACCTGTGCGCCGCCCTGGACGCCCTGCAGGAGCGCACCGGCCTCGACATCCCGGTGCACGTCGACGGCGCCTCGGGCGCGATGATCGCGCCCTTCCTCGACGAGGACCTGGAGTGGGACTTCCGCCTCCCGCGCGTGGCCTCGATCAACACGTCGGGGCACAAGTACGGGCTGGTCTACCCGGGTGTCGGCTGGGCGCTGTGGCGCGACAAGGAGGCGCTGCCCGAGGAGTTGGTCTTCCGGGTCAACTACCTGGGCGGCGACATGCCGACCTTCGCGCTCAACTTCTCCCGGCCGGGCGCGCAGGTCGTCGCGCAGTACTACACGTTCCTGCGGCTGGGCCGCGAGGGCTTCCGGCTGGTGCAGCAGTCCACCCGGAACGTGGCGCGCGGACTCGCCGAACGCATCGAGGCACTCGGCGACTTCGAGCTGCTCACCAGGGGCGACCAGTTGCCGGTGTTCGCGTTCACGACCGCCCCCGACGTCGAGGCGTACGACGTCTTCGACGTCTCCCGGCGGTTGCGGGAGAGCGGCTGGCTGGTGCCGGCGTACACCTTCCCCGCGAACCGGGAGGACCTCTCGGTGCTGCGGGTGGTGTGCCGCAACGGCTTCTCCGTGGACCTCGCGGACCTGTTCCTGGACGACCTGAACCGGCTGCTTCCGGAGCTGCGCCGGCAGCCGCACCCGATGACCCGGGACCGCCAGGCGGCGACCGGCTTCCACCACTGACCGCCGCCGACTCCGCCGACCGCGACCGCCGCTGGTCTCCACCGGCCGCGACCGGCCACCGAGGACTGTCACCGAGCGCCGCGGCGGGCCGCCGGGCGGGGCGGGCGCGGCTGCCGTGTCCGCCCCCGCCCGGTCAGTCCCAGGGCGTGCCCCGTTCCAGCGCCACCAGCTCGAAGGCCGTCTTCCCGTCCAGCGACTCGCGGACGATGTCGGCGTGGCCGGCGTGCCGGGCGGTCTCGCGGATGAGGTGCAGGCACAGCCACCGCATGGAGACGCGCTCGTCCGGCGGGAACCAGGGCTGGTCCGGGAGCGGGAAGGTGTCGTCGAGGCTCGGCACCGAGCGGATGAAGGCCTCCGTCTCGGCCGCGACCTTCTCCCAGTACGCGAGCTGCGACGCCAGGGTCTCGTCGCCGACCAGCCGGAAGCACTCGTGCCAGTTCGCCTGGTTCCGCTCCACGGCCGGCGGCTCCTGGCGGGCGCGCGCCAGCCAGGCCTGCTCGACCTCGGCGCAGTGCTTGACCAGCCCGGCCAGGGTCAGTTCACTCGCGCTGGGGCGGGACCGGGCCTGCTCCTCGGTCAGCCCGAGCACCGCCCGGCGGACGCCGCCGCGCTGTTCCGCGAGGAACGCCAGCAGCGCCCCGCGCTCGTCTCCGTGTGCCTCGGCTCGCACGTGCGTGACCATGACCGGCCGCCCTTCGTCGGGGTCGTCTTTCCTGACACCGACGAAGCTACGGGCCCTTGCGGTCAGATCCTGTCCGCAAGGGCCCGTCGACCGGAGAAAAAAACCGGGAGGTCTAGAACGGGAAGCCGCTCCGGCCGTGCTGCACCGAGATCCACTTGACCGTGGTGAAGGCTTCCAGGGTCGTCTCGCCGTTCAGGCGGCCGAGGCCGGAGTGCTTCTCCCCGCCGAAGGGGACGAGCGGCTCGTCGTGGACGGTGCCGTCGTTCACATGGAACATGCCGGTGTCGATCTGCTGGGCGAAGCGCACGCCGCGCTCGATGTCACCGGTGTGGACGGCGCCGCTGAGGCCGTACGGGGTGTCGTTGACGATCCGGACCGCCTCCTCCTCGCCGTCGAAGGGGAGGACGAAGGCGACCGGACCGAAGATCTCCTGCTGGAGCAGGGCCGAGCCGGCGGGGACGTCGGTCAGCACGGTCGGCGCGACCAGGTTGTCGCTGGCGGTGCCGCGCACCAGGGCCGTGGCGCCCTCGGCGATCGCCTGCTCGACGGCGCCGCACACCGCGTCCGCCTGCGAGGAGTTGATCAGCGGGCCGATGACCGTCTCGGGGTCGCGGGGGTCGCCGACCTTGAGGGACCCGACCTTGGCGACGAACTTCTCGGTGAACTCGTCGGCCACCGAGCGGTCCACCAGCACCCGGTTCGCGGCCATGCAGACCTGTCCCTGGTGCACGAAGCGGCTGAAGACGGCCGCGTCGACCGCGTAGTCGACGTCCGCGTCGTCGAGCACCACCAGCGCGCTGTTGCCGCCCAGTTCGAGCACCGAGCGCTTGAAGTGGGAGGCGCAGACGGTGGCGACGTGCCGGCCGACGGCATCGGAGCCGGTGAAGGAGATGACCTTGGGGATCGGGTGCTCGATGAAGGCGTCGCCGATCTCGGCGATGTCCGTGATCACGACGTTCAGCAGGCCGCCCGGGAGACCCGCGTCCTCGAAGATCTTCGCGAGGAGCGAGCCGCCGGTGATCGGCGTGTTCTGGTGCGGCTTGAGCACCACCGCGTTGCCGAGGGCGAGGGCCGGTGCGACGGACTTGATCGACAGCAGGAAGGGGAAGTTGAAGGGGCTGATCACACCGACGACGCCGACCGGGACGCGGTAGACGCGGTTCTCCTTGCCGTCGATCGGCGAGGGGATGATCCTGCCCTCGGGGCGCAGCGCCAGGTGGATCGACTCGCGCAGGAACTCCTTGGCCAGGTGCAGTTCGAAGCCGGCCTTCAGGCGGGTGCCGCCGAGCTCCGCGGTGATCACCTCGGCGATCTCCTGCTCGCGCTCCTCGATCAGGCGCAGCGCCTTCTCGAAGACCGCGCGGCGGCTGTAGGCGTTGGTCGCCGCCCACTCCTTCTGCGCGCGGGCGGCCGCCCGGTAGGCCTGATCGACCTCGTCGACCGTGGCTATCGTGATCGAGGCGAGCTTCTCGTCGTCGTACGGGTTGAAGTCGATGATGTCCCAGGAGCCGGTGCCCGGGCGCCACTCACCGTCGATGTACTGCTGTGCCAGGTCGGTGAAGTAGGACGACATGTGATCCCTTTCCCCCTGCTGCCGAGGCGGTCGAAGCAGTCGGAGCCCGATCAACTCCCGATCACTTCACGTTCAGATCCGTCTGATCACGCGTCATCGTACTGTCGTCGCACACCAGTTGGGCCGTCGCTTCCGCGTTCCGGGGTAATCCCCGGGGCGGGATCCGGGAGCGGGTCCGTGACCTGGGCCGGGTCCGTGACCTGGGTCAGGACAGGGCCAGCAGCCCGCGCAGCAGGTCGCGGCTCTGGTCCGGACCCGGGCTGTCCTGCTGCAGTTCCTTGAGCGCCTTCTCGTACTGGGCGACGTCCTCGCGCTTGTCCAGATAGAGGGCGCTGGTGAGCTGCTCCAGGTAGACCACGTCCGACAGGTCCGACTCCGGGAAGCTCAGCAGCGTGAAGGCGCCGGACTCGCCGGAGTGCCCGCCGAAGCCGAACGGCATGACCTGGAGCCGCACGTTGGGCCGCTCGGAGACCTCGATCAGGTGCTGGAACTGGCCGCGCATCACTTCACGGTCGCCGTACGGCCGGCGCAGGGCGGCCTCGTCCAGGACGATGTGCAGTTCCGGGGCGTTCTCGGAGACGAGGTACTTCTGCCGCTCCAGGCGCAGCGCCACCCGCCGCTCGACGTCGGCCTCGCTCGCGCCCTGCATACCGCGCCGCACCACCGCGCGGGCGTACGCCTCGGTCTGCAGCAGGCCGTGCACGAACTGCACCTCGTAGACCCGGATCAGCGACGCCGCGCCCTCCAGGCCCACATAGGTGGGGAACCAGCTGGGCAGGACGTCGGAGTAACTGTGCCACCAGCCGGCGACGTTGGCCTCTTTGGCGAGGGAGAGGAGCGAGGTGCGCTCCACCTCGTCCGTGATGCCGTACAGCGTCAGCAGGTCTTCGACGTCTCTCGTCTTGAAGCTCACCCGGCCCAGCTCCATGCGGCTGATCTTCGATTCCGAGGCGCGGATCGAGTAGCCCGCCGCCTCCCGCGTGATCCCCCGGGCCTCACGCAGTCGCCTGAGTTGCGAGCCGAGCAGCATGCGCCGCACCACCGATCCGGGCTCTCCCGCGCTCACGTTCGTCAGCCTCCCCAACCCCGTCCTCAAGGGCCGCAGTCTGCCACTAAATCACTTCGAGCAGTACTCGCGCGATTACACAAACGGAAAGGGATCGAAGAAAGTGCGCAGCCGACGGCACGAAGGGGCCACGGCGAGGGCGGGAAGAGGGCGGAAAAAATGGCCTGCAAGTGGCACGGGAGCGTCCAATTCGGTCACGTGCACGTGCATCTGCCCTTGCATCTGCTGTACGCATCCGAAACCATGGTCCCGCGCCACCGCTGCATCGCAACGACCGCGAATTCCCGGGAGTGCCTCGCATGGGGACGAATGGATCGACCATGCTCGAGCCGTTACGGCAGGGCCTTCCGCCGCTCGACCCCGCGGCCGTGTCCAACGCCGCCTCCTGCGTCCTGCCCGCCCGCTACGAAGCGGTGCGCGAGGCCCGGCAGTTCACCCGCAGAACACTGGACCAGTGGAACACGGGCGACCGCTTCGACGACGTCTGTCTGGTGGTCTCCGAACTGGTCACCAACGCCCTGCGGCACGCGTTGCCGGCGTCCGCACCACGGACCGGCGAGCAGGGTCCGCCCGTGCGCCTGCACCTGATGCGCTGGACCGAGCGGCTGGTGTGCGCCGTACGCGATCCCAGCCGGGACAGCCCGGTCGCCCGGGACCCGGACGACTGCTCGGCGGAGTCGGGCCGCGGCCTGTTCCTCGTCGACTCCTTCAGCGACAGCTGGGGATGGCAGCCGCTCTCCGGCACGCTGAACGGCAAGGTGGTCTGGGCGCTGTTCCGGCTCCAGCCGGCCGAATGACGAACCGCGGCGTCGAACGACGCCGCGTTTCTACGCGCGTCACCAAGCGGTACGCGCCGATTGCCCCGAGTCGTCCCCGGTTCGATGCGGGCATCAGCCCACGATCAGGTGGTCGAACTCGCCGTCCTTGATGCCGAGCAGCATCGCCTCGATCTCCGCGCGCGTGTAGACGAGCGCGGGCCCTTCGGGGAACCGCGAGTTGCGCACGGCCACCTCTCCCCCCGGCAGGCGCGCGAACTCCACGCAGGATCCCTGCGAATTGCTGTGCCGGCTCTTCTGCCAGGCCACCCCGCTCAGCTGCGTGGCCGCCATGCCGTTGTGCACGTCGTATCCCCCGTGCACGCCCTCAACGTCGTGGTCCACAGGTCGCTCCCCGGTGGTGCACTGGCTGGTGTGGCCATTGATGCATCGGTCAACTGACCCGGATCATAGCTGTGTTCACGTGCGGATGCATGAGCAGATGCACGTGCACGCGCAGTGGTGCGGCCGTTACAGTTTTGACGCTCGCTTTGCTCGAACTGTTGCTGCGTCTGCCCAGGAACCCGCAGTACATGCGAGCGCCGCCCCCCGTCCATGATCGGCCGCGCCACCCTCGGCGCGGGGCCGTCCGGATCCGATCGGTCGTGCAGTCGTGCTCCAGTAGGAGACGCTCGCCGTGGCCTTTCTGTTCCAGCGTCCCTGGGCGGGTCCGGGAGACGGGGCGCAGAGGCGAGGTGAACGAGGGCCCACGGACCCGCCGGGCAAGGCCGTGCCTGGTAGCTTGCTGCGGTCGTTTCGGCCCACGCTTGGGAGCTTCCAGTGACTTCGCCGACCCGCTCAGCTGTCTCCCGCACCGCCTCGCGCCGCCGGACGCGGATCGCCGCCGCAGCCGTCACCCTGGCCGGCGCGCTCGCCCTGACCGCCTGCGGCAGCGGCGGCGATGCCAAGGACGACGCCTCGTCCACCGCCGACGCCTCCCCGACCGCCACCGCCACCGCGGGCAGCGGCGGCGGCACGGGCGGCTCGACGGGCAAGGACGCCGGGCTGGAGGGAAGTTGGCTCGCCACCACCGGGGGCAAGGCCGTCGCGCTGGTGATCACCGGCGCCAAGGCGGGGCTGTTCACCACCGGCGGGTCCGTGTGCAGCGGGACGGCCGGCGAGGAGTCCGGAATGCAGATGATCCATCTGAAGTGCGCGGACGGTGGCAGGGACCGCGCCACGGGCATGGTGGATTCGGTCAACAAGGGCACCCTCGAAATCACCTGGGAGGGTGGTCTCGGCAAGGAGACGTACACCCGTTCCGAAGGCGGGACGCTCCCGCCCGGCCTGCCCACGGCGAGCCTCGGCTCCTGACGTTCACCGAGGTCGGCGGGGTGCGGTCGGCCCCGGCACTCGCACCGGCGCCGTCCGGGCCGCGCGGAGCCGGGGTCCGGCGGCCGAATGCGGCCACGCGCGGCGCGCTCGTGCGCGATGATCCTGGGGCATCGTCACGGACCCCAAGGAACCACCTCATGCGCGCGATTCCGATCACTGTCACCGCCCTCGCCGCGGCCCTCCTCCTCACCGCCTGCGGCAGTGGCGGCAGCGGAGGCGGCGAGGACACCGGGAGCAAGAACACCGACGGCACGGCCTGCCGGATCGGCGACCTGGGGGTGCAGGTCGGCCCCGCCAACACCGCGCCCGCGGCGGGCGACTCCGGCGACGTCCCGGTGACCCTCTCCAACCACGGCGCCCAGTGCACCCTGCAGGGCTTCCCCGGCGTCGAGCTGACCGCCGGGAGCACCTCGGCGACCGTGCCCGCGGACAAGGCCGGAGCCCCGCAGAAGCTGACCCTCGCCAAGGACGCCACGGCGACCTTCACCCTCACCTATGTGCGGGGCAAGGAAGGCGACCCGGCCGGCCTGGCGGCGAAGACGCTGAAGCTCACCCTGCCCGGAGCCTCCGCCGGCAAGAGCTTCCCCTGGTCCTACGGGCCGGTCCAGGGCAAGAAGAACGCGACCGACCCGAACGCCACGGTGACCGCCTTCACCCAGGCCGGGGACTGAGGGGGCGGGCCGGGCGGCCCCGGGGTCAGCCCAGTCGCGGGCGCGATCTCATCTGCGCCCGGTCCGCCGCCCGGGCGCCCTCCGTCCAGCCGTCCGCGTCGGTCACCCCGCGCAGGCGGGTGGTGGTCGTCTCCGGGAACAGGCGGTCGAGGCGGTCGGTGACCGCCACGTCCCGGCTCGCCAGCACCGGGAGCAGGTCCTCGGTGACCTGGGTCTCCGCGGCGGCCGCGAGACGGGTGCCTGTGCGGTGGGCGTAGGCGGCGAGGAAGGACTGCCGGAAGGTCTTGGTCCGCTTGCGGCCGCCCGCGCGCTGCGCCGCCTCGGCCCTGGTCATCGCGGTCGTGGCCTGGACGAGCAGCGAGGTGTAGAGGATCTCGACCGCCTCCAGGTCGGCCTCGAAGCCGACGACGGTGGAGAAACCGAAGGGTTCGTTCCACACGGCGCGGCAGTGGTTGGCGGTGGCGACGGCGTCCAGCAGCACGGCCTTGGCCTGCTCGTACGGCGGCTCCACGCCGATACGGCAGGCGCCGGGCGCGTCGGCGGCCTGGGCACGGGACGCGAGCAGCGCCTCGTCGATGCTGTGCCGCGCCATCAGCTCCTGTGCCTTGGCGCTGAGCGCCTCCGCCTCCTCCGGGAAGCCGGTCGCCTCCGCCTTGGCGAGCAGCGCACGGATCCGGGTGAGCATCCGGGAGTCGGTCGCGGGCGCCGGCTCGGCGTCGCCCCGGTTCCCGCGCTCGGATCCGCGACCGGCACCGGCGCCCTGCTCGTCGAGGGCTTCCAGCGTGGGCAGCCGCAGCAGCAGGCGGTACAGCTCCAGGACGGCGGTGGCGTGCGTGAATCGGTCGGTGCGCGCGGGCTCCTCGCGGGTCAGTTCGTCGAGCTGGGCTGCCCAGCGGCGGCCGCGCGGCCGGTCCGCCGGCGCCTGGGCGCGGACGAGCGCCGACAGAAGGCGCAGGTGCACCTCCTCCAAATCCCGCCGCACGATCCGTACGACGTCGGCCGGTTGCCAGCCCCGCCGCCATGCCGCCGCCACGAACTCCCGCCCGCGCAGGGCGAGTTCGGCGTCGGCGGCCGGGTCGGCCGCGAGCAGGGAGGCGCCGAGGTCGAGGGAGTCGTCGGTACCGGCGTAGAGCGCGGCCCGGAAGGCGCGGTCGACGGTGCTGGGATCACTCACGCGTCGATCGTGCCATGAGGCGGCGACACCGCATCCACACCCTGTGGACAACTTTCCGGGGGCCCGCGCCCGCGCGGCCCGCCAGGTGTCAACTCCGGGTTGACGACCCCCCTATGTCAACCTAAGGTTGACACATGACGAACCCCGCCATCAGGTCGTCCATCCGTCTCGACGACCTCATCTCGGCCATCAAGAACTCTCACCAGGAGCCCCTCGAACAGCTCCAGGACGCCGTGATCGCCGGCGAACACCTCGGAGAGGTGGCGGACCACCTCATCGGGCACTTCGTCGACCAGGCCCGGCGCTCGGGCGCCTCCTGGACCGACATCGGCAGGAGCATGGGCGTCACCCGGCAGGCCGCGCAGAAGCGGTTCGTGCCCAAGGAGCCGACGGACCTCGACCCCGGCCAGGGCTTCAGCCGTTACACGCCCCGCGCCCGCAAGGTGGTCATGGCCGCCCACGACCGCGCCCAGGCCGCCAAGAGCGCCGAGGGGCTGCCCGCGCACCTGGTCCTCGGGCTGCTCGCCGAGCGCGAGGGCCTCGCCGCGAAGGCGATCCAGGCGCAGGGCGTCTCCCTGGACGCGGTCCGCGAGGCCGCGACCGCCGCGCTGCCCCCGGCGTCCGCCGACGCTCCCGAGCTGGTCCCCTACGGCCCGGCCGCCAAGAAGGCCCTGGAACTCACCTTCCGCGAGGCCCTGCGCCTCGGCCACAACTACATCGGCACCGAACACATCCTGCTGGCCCTGCTGGAGCTGGAGAACGGCACGGGCCTGCTGAGCGACCTCGGCCTCGACAAGGCCCGCACCGAGGAGTACGTCGCCGCGGTCCTGGCGGAACTGCTGGAGACCCGCACCCAGGAGGAGCAGGGGGAACAGGGCGACCACGGGGGACAGGAGCAGCAACGAGAACAGGGCGATCAAGGGGAACGGGCGGACCACCCGTAGCGACAGACCGCGCGGGAGACACCGGAATTCCACCGGAACCCGCAGGTCACGGCCGTTGTCAGACCCGCCTGCGACACTCGCCGCATGACCGGCCGGTGGGCGCTCGCTCCGACCGAGGACGGCGGCGCCCAGGTCGCCCCCCTCGGTCCGGACGGGCTGCCCGCCGGGCCGGTGCGCCGGGAGCCAGACCTCGCCGCGGCCCTGAGAGGGAGGCCTGACGTCGCGCGGTGGGTGTGGCGGTCCACCGCCGAGGTCTATCCGCGCCTGCTCGCCGCGGGGGTGCGAGTGGAGCGGTGCTACGACATCGAGGACGCCGAGACGCTCCTGCTCGGCCACGAAGGGCGAGGCGGCGAGCCCCGTTCGGCGGCCGCCGCCCTGGCCCGGCTGCGCGGAGGCCCCGTGCCCCCGGATCCGCCGCAGCGGTCTGCCGAACCCGGCGCGCAGTCGGCCCTCTTCGAACCGCAGGGCCCGCGCCTCCCGCTGGAGGACCTGCTCGCGGTCTACGCCGAGCAGCGGCGGCGGCACGACCGGGCCGCCCACCCCGACCGTATGCGCCTGCTGACGGCCGCCGAGTCGGCCGGGATGCTCGTCGCCGCGGAGATGAACCGCGCGGGCCTGCCGTGGCGCGCGGACGTGCACCGCCAGGTGCTGCGCGAACTGCTCGGCGAGCGCTACGCCGGTGGCGGCGAGCCCCGTCGTCTCGCCGAACTCGCCGACGAGGTGTCGGCCGCCTTCGGCCGCCGGGTGCGGCCCGATCTGCCCGCCGACGTCGTGAAGGCCTTCGCCCGGGCCGGTATCAAGGTCGGGTCCACCCGCCGCTGGGAGCTCCGGTCCGTCGACCACCCGGCCGTCGAGCCCCTGCTCGCCTACAAGCGGCTGTACCGGATCTGGGTCGCCCACGGCTGGTCCTGGCTCCAGGACTGGGTGCGGGACGGACGGTTCCGGCCGGAGTTCCTCGCGAGCGGCACGGTCACCGGGCGATGGGTGACCAACGGCGGGGGCGCCCTGCAGATCCCCAAGGTCATCCGGCGTGCCGTGGTCGCGGACCCCGGCTGGCGGCTCGTCGTCGCCGACGCCGACCAGATGGAGCCGCGCGTGCTGGCGGCGATCTCCCGCGATCCCGGTCTGATGGAGGTGGCCGGGCGGGAGACCGACCTCTACCAGTCCGTCTCCGACCGCGCCTTCTCCGGCGACCGCGCCCAGGCCAAACTCGCCGTGCTCGGGGCGGTCTACGGCCAGACCTCCGGCGACGGCCTGAAGAACCTCGCCGCGCTCAGACGCCGCTTCCCCCGGGCGGTGGCGTACGTCGACGAGGCGGCGCGGGCCGGCGAGGAGGGGCGGCTCGTGCGGACCTGGCTGGGCCGCACCTGCCCGCCCGCGGCAGGACGGGACGACGCCGCGGAGGAGGCCGGCATCCCCCTGGCGGAGGACGGGGACACCGCGGGGTCCGCCCACCGGCACCACGGGCACGACCGGCACGACCAGCAGTGGATGCCGGGCTACGCCTCGACCGACTCCCGCGCCCGCGGCCGGTTCGCGCGCAACTTCGTCGTCCAGGGCAGCGCCGCCGACTGGGCCCTGCTGCTGCTCGCCGCACTGCGGCGCACCTGCCGCGACATGGCCGCCGAGCTGGTCTTCTTCCAGCACGACGAGGTGATCGTGCACTGTCCGGCTCAGGAGGCCGACACGGTGGTCGAGGCGATCCGGGACGCGGCGGAGCTGGCGGGGCGGCTGACGTTCGGTGAGACGCCGGTCCGCTTCCCGTTCACGACGGCGGTGGTGGAGTGCTACGCGGACGCCAAGTGAGGGGGCCTTGTGCGGGCGCCCGGTGCGTGCGCCGGATCAGTGCGGCGGGTTGGGGCGGCCGCATGAGCAGGCCGGTCTCGAGCCGCCTCTTCTGCTCCGCTCAAGCCCCCTGACCGGCCGTCCGCCCGGCCGTCCCGTCCGGCGGTCCGGCGAGCAGGGCGCGCAGCTCGGCCGCCACCGCCTTGGCGTCCGTCCCGTCCAGCGCCACGAGGGCCGCGCGCCACTCCTCGTACGCCTCCTCCACGCGCCCCTCCTCCCCCAGCAGCAGTCCGTGCTGGTGCCGGGCGAGTCCGCCCGTGAAGCGGTCGGCGCGGGCGTCGGCGCGACGCAGCAGTTCGGCGCACTCACGGCGGGCGTGCCCGGCGCGGCCGAGCTGCCGCAGCGCGCGGACGAGGCCGAGCCGGGTCTGCGACTCGCCGTGCCAGTCGCCGTGCCCGCCGAGGATGCGCAGGCTCTCCGCGAAGTGCTCGGCCGCGGCGGCCGGTTCGCCGAGGGTGAGGTGGGCGTAGCCGATGTTGCAGTGCGCGGTGTGCTGCACGATGACGGCGCCGATCTCGTCGCCGATGGCGAGGGAGAGCCGGTGCTGTTCGATGGCGGCGCGCGGGTCGGTGTGCTCGTAGAGGTTGCCGAGGTGGCTGTGGGTGACCGCCTCGCCGTAGGGGTCGTTGAGCTGCCGTGAGCACTCCAGGCTCTGCCGGAGGGCCTCGCCGGACTCGGCGTACCGGCCGAGCCCTTCGAGGAGCAGCCCGCGGTTGTTCAGGCTGCGGCGGATGCGCGAGGCGACGCCGAGCCTGCGCCAGATCGCCAGCGACCGGTCGTTGAGGACGAGCGCGTCGCTCTGCCGGCCGGTCAGGAAGCACAGCCCGGCGAGGTCACCGAGGGCGTACGCCTCGGCCGACTCGTCCCGCAGCCGGAGCGCCGCGTCGAGCCCGGCCCGCCCGAGCACCTCCATCTCGGCGACGCGGCCACTGCGCTGGGCGTACGGGAAGAACAGCCGGATCAGGAGCGAGAGATGGGCGACGACACGGTCGCCGCCCTGCGCGGGAAGGTCCTGCCGGGTGGGGGTCCGGCTGTAGCGGTCCGCCAGCGCGACGACGTTCTCCAGTTCCACGTCACCCCAGGCGAAGGCCTCTTCGGGGCTGTTGAACGGCGGGACGGAGCGCACGTCCGCGCGGTGCTCGGGCGGCTGGGCCGCGGTGGGGTGGCGGCGGTCCTCCCGGTCCAGGCCCGGCTCGACGATCGCGACGAGCGCGTGCTCGGCGACGGCGGCGTACCAGCGCAGGGCGGCCTCGGCGACGTCCGCGCCGGTCTGCGCCCCTGTCCTTGTGCCGGTCTCCGCTCCGGTCTTCGCGTCGTTCCCCGGCCCGGCCACCGCGCCGGCTGCTGCTCCGGTCTTCGCGCCGGTCCCTGCCCCGGCCTCCGCGCGGCTCTCCGCTCCGCTCCCTGCCCTGGTACCTGCTCCGCTCCCCGCCCCGGGCTCCGCCCCGGTCCTGGGGCCGCTCCCGCCGCTCTCTCCGGCCTCCGCGAGTTCGCGGGCGAAGTAGCGCACCAGGTCGTGGGGGGCGTACCGGCCGTAGGCCGACTCCTCCAGCAGGGCCACGTCGACGAGGCGGTCGAGGGCGGCCTCGGCGCGGCGCTCGTCGGTGCCGGTGAGGCGGGCGATCAGGGGTGCGCCGTAGGTGGGCAGGTCGAGCGCGCCGATGCGGCGCAGGGCGAGGGCGGCGTCCCGGTCGGTCTCGCGTTCGGAGGCGGCGAGGGCGTCGTGCGCGACGGCAAGCGAGCGGCGCACGCTCAGATCGTCGTACTCCAGATGGTGCAAGCGCTCTTCCGTGGCGGCCAGTTGACCGGCGAGGGCGTCGGGGGTGAGGGCCCGGCGGGCGGCCAGCCGGGCGGCGACGACGCGCAGGGCGAGCGGGAGGCGGCCGGTGAGCGCGACGAGCGGGTGCCCGGCGTCGAGCCCGTGCCGCCCGGAGACCGCGCGCAGCAGCGCTGCGCTGTCCTCGCCGGACAGCGGCGCGAGGGGGAAACGGCGGGCGCCGTCGAGGGCGGTCAGCGGCGAACGGCTGGTGACGAGCACCGCGCACCCGGCGCCCGCCGGCAGCAACGGCCGTACCTGAGCGGCGCTCTCGGCGTCGTCCAGCACGAGCAGCGTGCGCGTCGGCGCCAGCAGGGAGCGCAGCAACGCGGCGGCCGCGTCGGGGTGTTCGGGAATGTGCCGCGGCTCGGCGCCCAGGTCGCGGAGCAGGGCGCGCAGCGCCTGGCGCGGGGTGAGCGGGGTCATGCCGGGGGTGGCGCCGTGCAGGCTGACGTAGAGCTGGCCGTCGGGGAAACGTTCCAGCAGGGTGTGGGCCGCGTGCAGCGCGAGGGCGCTCTTGCCGACGCCGGCCATGCCGCTGATGACGGCGACCGGGCTGCCGTCTCCGTCCGAGGAGCCGGTCAGCACCCGGCGCAGGGCCCGCAGGTCGTCGGCGCGGCCGGTGAAGTGCGCGGGTCGCGGCGGGAGTTGCGCGGGCCGGGGCGGCGGGGGGCCGTCGTGGTCCGGCGCGGGCTCGGCGGAACCGGGGACGGATACGGGCGTCGTCGCGGGGCCCCGGAGGACCTCCAGGTGGGCCTCCCGCACGGCCGGGCCCGGCTCGACGCCGAGTTCCCCGACCAGGCGGGCGCGCAGGTCCCGGTGGACGGCCAGCGCCTCGGCCTGCCGTCCGGTGCGGTGCAGGGCGAGCATCAGCTGACGGTGGTACGCCTCCCGCAGCGGGTGCTCGGCGGCCCGTGCCGCGAGTTCCGGTACGAGACCGGCGAGCCGGGTGCCGCCGAGGGCCAGCTCGGCGTCGTAGCGCCACTCCAGGAGCAGCAGCCGCGTCTCGCCCAGCCGCTGGACGACGGCGTACCCGCCCATGTCGGCGGGCAGCCCGCTCAGCGGCGCGCCCCGCCACAGCGCGAGCGCCGCCGTGCAGGCGCGTACCACCCGCGCCCAGTCCCGGCCGGCGTGTGCGGCGCGCGCCTCGGCGAGCCGTGCCTCGAAGACGTGGAGGTCCAACTCGCCCTGGCCGACCCGGAGCAGGTAGCCGGGCGGCACGGCACGCAGCCGCTCAGGATCGTCGAGGAGGCGGCGCAGCCGGGCCACGTGGTTGTGCAGCGAGGCCTGCGCGGAGGCGGGCGGCGCGCCGCCCCACAGGGCGTCCTTGAGCGCCTCGACGGAGACCACCCGGCCGGCCTCCAGCAGCAGGGCCGCGAGGAGGGCACGGACCTTGGGGCTGCCGATGGGACGGACCGCGGGGAGGGGCAGGTCCTTCGGGACGAACTCCCCGGGGACGACCGGCCGGCCCGGGACCGGGTCGTACAGCACGGGCGGCCCCAGCAGTCCGAAACGCAGCTCGCACCGCATCACGCCGCCCACTGCCTTCCCGCGCGCCCCCACCCGTGCGGCCGGGACCGGCCGCACCGCGCGGCGGGCGCTCGCCGTCCTGGCGGATTTCCGCCCTCCGCACAGCGGTTTCCCGCCGCCTTCCGCCGACCGGCCCGGGCAGTATTCCGCTACGGTTCGGGCCGTCTGCCGGTGCGCCCCGGCGACTTCGAGCCAACTGGCCGACGACCATCGGGGGAACCGATGGCCACATGTTAGCGATCCGTTGGCGTGGCCTGATGTGATCACTGCATCGGATTCGGCCCGACGGTGCGGGCGCACGCGCAACTCGGGGGAGTGTCGCCGCCGGCCGCATCCGGGGACGCGAGGGGTCCCGGTCGTCAGAGGTGAACGATCGGGGCCCTCGTCCGCTTTTCCGGGGGGCCGGGTTTTCCGGGCGCTGGGTTTTCCGGGGGCGGGTCAGATCTTCCGGGGCGCGCCAGATCCCCCGCGGCGGGTCAGACGACCGGCGGCCGCCCCAGCCGGGTGAGCCGCCAGACCGTGCGCCAGCGCATGGGACGCCGCTCACCGGCGGGTTCGCGCACCCCCTCGATGAACCCGCCGCACCAGGCCCGCAGTCCCGCGAGCGAGCGGGTCCGCAGCAGCGTGAGAAGCGTCCAGACCCCCAGATGCACCGGGACGAGCGCGAGCGGCAGCCGCCTGCGGGCCAGCCACACCCGGTTGCGGGCCGTGACCCGGTGGTAGATCGCGTGCCGGGCGGGCGAGGTCTTGGGGTGCCGCAGGAGCAGCTCGGGCGCGTAGAGGATCCTCCATCCGGCGTCGGCGGCCCGCCAGGCCAGGTCGGTCTCCTCGTGCGCGAAGAAGAACTCGGCGGGCCAGTCCCCCGTCTCTGCGAGCATCCTCATGCTCAGGGCGTGCCCGCCGCCGAGGAACCCCGTGACGTATCCGCCGCGCATCGGGTCGGACGCGCCGACGCGAGGCACGTGCCGCCGCTGGGTCTCCCCCTGCTCGTCGGCGATGCGGAACCCCACGATGCCGAGCCGGGGGTCGGCGGCGTACAGGTCCCGTACGCGGCGCAGCACGTCCGCGTCGACCAGCAGCCCGTCGTCGTCCAGCTCCACGACCACGTCGGTGTCGCCGAACTCCCGGAGCCGGGCGAGGGCGACGTTCCGGCCGCCGGGGCAGCCGAGGTTCTCGTCGACGTCGACGGTGGTGACCTCGCCGGGGAGGGAGAGCCGGTGGGCGAACTCGGGCAGCCGGCAGCCGTTGCCGACGATCACGATGCGGGCGGGCGCGAGGTCCTGCTTGGCCACGGACTCCAACAGGGCGTCGACCTCCGCGGGCCGGTTGCCCATGGTCACCACGGCGACGGCGATCCTCGGCTCCACCGGTTCCACCACGGCTCCCTCACTCCCCATCCGGGCGACGACGGCGCCCGTGCTCCCACCGCACGGCGCCCCTCGTTCACCAAGATGTCGCCCCAGCTCCCCGGGTTGTCCGGACACCGACCTGCTTTGCGCCCTCTTTGCGGCGCTTTTCCGCGCGCCGGACGATACCGACCACTAGGGCCACAACGCCGAAGGCCCGGCCGGAACATGTCCGGCCGGGCCTTCGCACCAAGAGCCGCTTTCGGGATTCGAACCCGAGACCTACGCATTACGAGTGCGTTGCTCTGGCCATCTGAGCTAAAGCGGCGCGCCGCCGGGCACCATGGTGCGATCGGCAACGTCGGTAAGTCTACACAGTTTCCGGAGGTGCTTCGTACACGCCCCCGGAGGCCGGGGACCCGGGGCCGGCGCCCCGGATCAGGGGGCTACGAGCAGCGCTTTCCGGCAGCCGGCGGGGTGCCGCGGAGCAGGTAGGTGTTGATCGCGGAGTCGACGCAGGCGCTGCCGCGGCCGTAGGCGGTGTGGCCGTCGCCCTGGTAGGTGAGCAGGCGGGCCGAGGCGAGCTGGCGGGACAGGGAGCGGGCCCACGTGTAGGGGGTCGCCGGGTCGCGGGTGGTGCCGACGACCACGATCGGGGCGGCGCCCCGGGCCTCGATGCGGTGCGGCGCGCCGGTGGCCGCGACCGGCCAGTACCCGCAGTTCAGGGAGGCCCAGGCCAGCCCCTCGCCGAAGACCGGGGACGCCTTCTCGAAGGCGGGCAGCGCCTCCTCGACCTGCGCGGGGCTGGAGAAGGCCGCGGGAAGGTCGAGGCAGTTCACGGCGGCGTTGGCGTACATGAGGTTGGCGTAGTGGCTGTTGGCGTCGCGTTCGTAGTAGCTGTCGGAGAGGAGCAGCAGGCCGGCGCCGTCGTTCTGCTTCATCGCCGAGGTGAGCCCCTCCCGAAGCTGCGGCCACGCCGTCTGGTCGTACATCGCCGCGATCACCCCCGTGGTCGCGAGCGCCTCGCCGAGCAGGCGGCCGCTCGCGTCGCCGGTGGGGACGGGGTGGGCGTCCAGCCTCCGGAAGAACGCCTTCAGCTTCGCGCCGACCTGCTCGGGCGTCGCCCCCGGGCCGCCCAGCGGGCAGTCGGTCTGCCGCACGCAGTCCCTCGCGAACGAGCGGAACGCCGTCTCGAACCCCGCCGTCTGCTCCAGGTTCAGCCGGCGGGCGGACAGGGAGGGGTCCATCGCGCCGTCCAGGACGAGCCGGCCGACCCGGTCCGGGAACAGCCCCGCGTACGTCGCGCCCAGAAAGGTCCCGTACGAGGCCCCGACGTAGTTCAGCTTCCGGTCCCCCAGCACCGACCGCAGGATGTCCATGTCCCGCGCGGTCTCGACGGTGGAGACATGGCGCAGCAGGTTCGGCGCGTGGGCGCCGCAGCCCTCCGCGAACCTCCGGTACGCCCCGACGAGCGCGTCCGTCTCCTTCCGGCTGTCCGGGGTGATGTCGGTCTGGGTGTACGCGTCCATGGCGCGGTCGTCGAGGCACGTGACGGGTTCGCTGCGGGCGACCCCGCGCGGGTCGATCGCCACCATGTCGTAGCGGGCGCGGACCGCGGCCGGGTAGCTGAGGCCGGCGTACTGCTGCAGGTAGCCGACCGCCGAGCCGCCCGGCCCGCCCGGGTTCACCAGCAGCGAGCCCAGCCGCGAGCCCGGGCCCGTCGCCTTCTTGCGGGTGACCGCCAGCCGGACGTCGCCCGCGTCCGGCCGCGCGTAGTCGAGCGGCGCCTTCATCGTGGCGCACTGGAAGCCCGGCACCCCGCAGTCGCGCCAGGTCAGCTTCTGGGCGTAGTACGGCGACAGGGCGGACGGCGTGGAGCGCGGCAGCGCGGCCAGCACCGCCTCCGCGGCGGAGGTGGTGTGCGTGTCCGTGTCCCGGGCGGAACAGGCCGACACGAGCAGCGCGGCGGCCGCGAGCAGTGCGCCGCCCACGCGGACCGGGCGGAGTGCGCGCAGTGCACGGAGTGTGCCGCCGGTACGCGTCGTGCGGGCGGTGGTGCGCGTCATGCGCCCGGTGCGGGCGCTGCCGGCGGTTCGAGGGGTACGGGTCCGGGGAGCCCGGCCGGTCGGACGAAGGGCGCGGCTGAGGTACATCGAACGAGCGTAACCCTCCGCGATCGGGCATGCGCGAAACGTGCGCAGCGTGCCCCGTACGAGTCATGCCGTGCCCCGTACGAGGTACTGCGTGCCCCCTGGGCGGTACGCCGCGCCCCGAACGAGGTACGGCGTGCCGCACACGGTCGTGCCGTGCCCCGCGCACGGCAGGGCTTCGGCGTCCGTCCAGAGCACGGGTGAGCGACGGCGGCGGCGCCGTCGTCAGCCGGAGCGCAGCGCCATCGTCATCGCCTCCACCGCCAGCAGCGGGGCGACATTGCGGTCCAGGGCGTCGCGGCAGGCGGCGATCGCCTCGATGCGGCGCAGGGTGGACTCCGGGGAGCTGGCGCGGGCCAGCCGCTCCAGGGTGTCCTCGACGTCCGCGTTGGCGATCGCGACCCGGGAGCCGAGCTGGAGGGCGAGGACGTCCCGGTAGAGCGCGGTGAGGTCGGTCAGGGCGAGGTCCAGGCTGTCGCGCTGCGTACGGGTGCGCCGGCGCTTCTGCTTGTCCTCCAGGTCCTTCATCACGCCCGCCGTGCCCCGCGGCAGCCGGCCGCCCTGGGCCGCGCCGAGCGCGGCCTTCAGCTCCTCGGTCTCCTTGACGTCCATCTCCTCGGCGAGCGCCTTGGCGTCCTCCGCCGCCGCGTCGACCAGTTCCTGGGCCGCCTTCAGGCAGCCGCCGATGTCGTCCAGACGGAGGGGGAGCTTGAGGACCGTCGCCCGGCGCTCGCGCGCGGCCGGGTCGGTGGCCAGGCGGCGGGCCCGGTCCACGTGGCCCTGCGTGGCGCGGGCGGCGGCGGCCGCCACGACGGGTTCGACGCCCTCCCGGCGCACGAGCATGTCGGCCACCGCGTCCACCGACGGTGTGCTCAGGTTCAGGTGGCGGCAGCGGGAACGGATCGTGGGCAGGACGTCCTCGACCGAGGGGGCGCAGAGCAGCCAGACGGTGCGCGGGGCGGGTTCCTCGACGGCCTTGAGGACCGCGTTGGCGGACTTCTCGTTCAGCCGCTCGGCGTCCTCGACGAGGATGACCTGCCAGCGGCCGTTCGCCGGTGAGGTGAACGACTTGCGGACGGTGTCCCGCATGTCCTCGGCGAGGATCTGGGTGCCGACGGCGGCGACCGTGGTGACGTCGGCGTGCGTGCCGACCAGCGCCGTGTGGCAGCCGTCGCAGAAACCGCAGCCGGGGGCTCCGCCCAGGGCGCGGTCGGGACTCACGCACTGCAGGGCGGCGGCGAAGGACCGCGCGGTCTGGGTGATCCCCGCACCGGGCGGCCCGGTGAACAGCCAGGCGTGGGTCATCTTCGACGCCTCGGGCGGCGGGGCGCCGGTGGCGGCGGCGGTGACCAGGGCGTCGGCGTCCCGGGCGGCGGCGGTCAGTTGCTCGCTGACCCGCTCCTGCCCGACGAGGTCGTCCCACACGCTCATGGGTCACGCCGCCCTTTCGTCACGTTCGGTGGTGTGCAGTCCATTGTGCGGGCAGGCACTGACAACGCGGGCGGCGCCTGCCGCCCGCCCGGTCGTGGGCGGGCGGCAGGCGCCGGTGCGTGTACGGCCGTACGGCCCCGGGGCGGCGACCGACGGCCGCGCGCCGGGCCGTGACGCGGGCTCAGCCTCGGCGGCCCCGGCCGCGGCCACGCCCTCGGCCGCTGTCACGGCCGCCGTCCTTACCGCCGGCCCGTCCGTCGTCGTACTCGCCGGTGTCCCCGTCGTCGCCGCGCGGGCCCAGCAGTTCGTCCGCCAGCGTCGGCAGATCGTCGAGCGGCGTCTGCTCGGCCCAGTCCGGCCGCTGCCGGCCCCGGCGTCCGCCGTCCCGCGCCTCGGCATGCGCCTCGGGGTCGAACTGCGGCAGCTCGCGCGTACGGTCGTCGTCCCGGCGCTCGGACCGGTCGGCGGTCTCCCGCTCGTCCCGGAAGAACCCCGGCGGAACACGGTCCTCCGAACCGTCGCGCCCTGCGACCGGAGGCAGGACCGCGGTCTCGTCCGCCGCGCCCTCCGGCGCCACCGGCGGCAGCACCGCGGTCTCGTCGGCGGCCCCGGCCGGGCTCCCCGGCCGTGCCGGCGGCTGCGGCAGCCTCGCCGTCACCTCGGACGCGGATTCGGGCCTGGCGGAGCGCTCGGTCTCCCAGGACGACCCGCCGTCGACCGCGCCTTCGGCCTCGGCCCGCTCGTCGCGCTCCTCGCCCACCCGCGGCAGCACCGCCGTCTCGTCCACCGGTCCGCCCGAGGCGTTCGTCGGAGTCACCATCGGGGTCGACACGGTCGCCGCGTCCGGCGGGGACGCGGGAGCGGAGCCGGAGGGAGCGGTCGACTTCCGGGGACCCGCCTGCGCGGCGGCGGCCGCGTGCTCCGCCGCCCGCCGGGCCTCCTCGGCCCGCAGCAGGGCCTCCTCGGCCTTGCGCTGCTTGTCCAGGCGCCGCGCCTCGGCCTCGGCCCGCAGCCGGGCCTCCTCCTCGGCCGCCTTGCGCAGGCGCTCCTCCTCCGCCTTGCGCCGCGCCTCCGCCTCGGCCCGTGCCTTCTCCTCCGCGAGGAGACGGGCGCGCTCCTCCTCGGCACGCCGACGCGCTTCCTCCGCCCGCTGCCGTGCCTCCTCGGCCTGCCGTTCGGCCTCGCGCCGCTGCGCCTCCTCCAGCTCGCGCTGCTTGCGCTCCTCCTCCTCGGCGCGCAGCCGGGCGAGCTGCTCCTGGCGCTCGCGCTCCAGGCGCTCCTCCTCCGCCTTGCGGGCGGCCTCCTCCTCCGCCTTGCGGCGGGCCTCCTCCTCGGCCTTCCGGCGCGCCTCCTCCTGGGCCTTCACCTCGGCCTCGGACAGCGGCAGCATCTGGTCCAGGCGGTGCCGTACGACGGTCGTGACGGCCTCCGGCTCCTGGCCCGCGTCCACGACGAGGTAGCGCCCCGGGTCGGCGGCGGCCAGCGTGAGGAAACCGGCGCGCACGCGCGCGTGGAACTCGGCGGGCTCCGACTCCAGGCGGTCGGGAGCCTCCGTGAACCGCTCGCGGGCCGTCTCCGGGGAGACGTCCAGCAGCACCGTCAGATGCGGGACCAGACCGTTCGTCGCCCAGCGGGAGATACGGGCGATCTCCGTCGGGGACAGGTCGCGGCCCGCGCCCTGGTAGGCCACGGACGAGTCGATGTACCGGTCCGAGATGACCACCGCGCCCCGCTCCAGCGCGGGACGGACGACCGTGTCGACGTGCTCGGCGCGGTCCGCCGCGTACAGCAGCGCCTCCGCGCGGTGCGACAGGCCCTGCGACGACACGTCCAGCAGGATCGAGCGCAGCCGCTTGCCCACGGGCGTCGCGCCCGGCTCGCGGGTGAGGACGACCTCGTGGCCCTTGGACCGGATCCACTCGGCGAGCGCCTCGGCCTGGGTCGACTTGCCGGCCCCGTCGCCGCCCTCCAGGGCGATGAAGAAGCCGGAGGACGCGGGCACCGTCTCCGGTTCGTCGCCGCCGCGCAGCGCGTCCAGGAGGTCGTTGCGCAGCGGCACGCCGGAGCGGTCGTCGACCTTGGCCAGGACCAGCGCGGCCACCGGCAGCAGCAGCGCGCCGACCAGCATCAGCGTGAAGGCGGCGCCGCCGTGGGCGAACACGAACCTGCCGTTCTGCAGCCGGTGCGGTCCGATGGCCGCCGCGACCAGCGGGGCGATCACGGCGCCGAGTGCGACGAAGATCCGTACCACCGCGTGCAGGTGCTCCGTCATGCGCGGGCGGCGGTAGTCCTCGGCCTCCTGGTCGAGCAGCGCGTGCCCGGTGTTGGCGGCCACGCCGGCGCCGACCCCGGCCAGCGCCAGGAGCAGCAGCACGGTGGTGACGTCCGGGACGAGACCGGCGGCGAGCAGCGCGATGCCGGTGAAGGCGATCGCCAGCGACAGCATCCGGCGCCGGGACAGCGACACCAGCAGCCTGGGGGCCGTACGGATGCCGACGACGGTCCCGCCGGTCAGGGCGAGCACCGCCAGCCCGTACAGCACCGGGCCGCCGCCGAGGTCCCTGGCGTGCAGCGCGCACACGGCGACCCCGGCGGAGATCGCGCCGGCCACGGCGGCGGACGCGACCACGAGCAGCGGAACGGCCCCCGTGCGGCCCTTGTCGACGCCGGTGCCCGTCTTCGGGCGGCGCAGTCCCTCGAGCGGCGACCGCGCGCGTGGGGTGCGCGTGCCGGGCAGTTCCAGGGCCGTCAGCACCGACAGGGACGCGGCGAACAGCCCGGCCGCGACGTACGAGCCGAGGGCGGCCTGGTGCTGGTCGAACCAGTCGAGTGCGGTGCCCAGCAGGTTGTTGAGCAGGGCCGCGACGACGAGGGCGGCGGCGGCGAGGGGGATCGCCGCGAAGCCGGTCCGCAGCGACAGGCGGCGAAGGGCCTCCATGTGGTCCGGCAGGGGGCGCACCGTGGCGCCCTCGGGCGGCGGGGCGGGCAGCAGCGCGGGCGCCGCGCTCTCGCGGCACACCGCCCAGAAACGCTCGGCGACACCGACGACGAAGGCCGTGGCCAGCAGGAGGACCAGGGCGTTGCCGGGCGTCCAGTCGATCCACAGCGGCGCCACGATCAGCAGCGCGGCCCGCACCCCGTCGGCGCCGACCATGGTCCAGCGCCGGTCGAGCGGCCCCTCCGGAGCGGTGAGGGAGGAGAGCGGGCCGAGCAGGACGGCGCCGAAGAGCAGGGTGGCCAGGATGCGCACCCCGAAGACGCTCGCCACCGCGAACGCCACGCCCCGGTAGCCGCCGCCGAAGGCGTCCTCGGCGATCGCGGCCTGGAGGGCGAGGAGGACCAGGACCAGGAGGGCGAGGGTGTCTCCGACACCCCCCGCCAGCTGGGCGCTCCACAGCCGTTTCAACTGCGGCTGCCGCAGCAGCGCGCGGACGGCGCGCTCGCGGGAATCCGCTACGAGGGCGGCGTCGGGGGCCGGATCATGGCCGGTTGGCTGCTCGGCTCGCGTCATGCTTTCAGCCTATCGGCACGCACCGACAGCCCGTGGTGACGGTCCGAACGCGCGCACGCTCCGTCACCAAAGTGATGCCGAGGTGTTGGTTACGCGAAGCCGTTCCGGGGAACCGCGGCCGCGACCGGCCGCTTCGAGGCCCCCCGCCGCCTCACCGGCACCGCCTCACGGGCGCCGCGGCCGGGCGACACGCGCCCGGCCGCGGGCCGGATCAGTCCTCCGTCGTCTTCGACGCGGCCGCCTTCGAGGCCGCCGTCTTCGCGGCCGTCTTCTTGGCGGTCGTCTTCTTCGCCGTCGTCTTCTTCGCCGCGGTCTTCTTGGCGGCCGTCGACGTCGTCTTCTTCGCCGCCGTCTTCTTGGCGGTCGCCTTCTTCGCGGTCTTCTTCGCCGGGCCCTTCGCCCGCTTCTCGGCGAGCAGCTCGAAGCCGCGCTCGGCCGTGATCGTCTCGACGCTGTCGCCGGAGCGGAGGGTCGCGTTGGTCTCGCCATCCGTGACGTACGGACCGAAGCGGCCGTCCTTGACGACCACGGGCTTGCCGCTGACCGGGTCCTCGCCCAGCTCCTTCAGCGGCGGCTTGGCGGCCGCACGACCCCGCTGCTTGGGCTGGGCGTAGATCGCCAGCGCCTCCTCCAGCGTGATCGTGAAGAGCTGGTCCTCGGACTGCAGCGAGCGCGAGTCCGTGCCCTTCTTCAGGTACGGGCCGTAGCGGCCGTTCTGCGCGGTGATCTCCTGGCCCTCGGCGTCGGTGCCGACGACGCGCGGCAGCGACATGAGCTTCAGCGCGTCCTCGAGCGTCACCGTGTCCACGGACATCGACTTGAAGAGGGAGGCGGTGCGCGGCTTGACCGCGTTCTTGCCCGTCTTCGGGGTGCCCTCGGGGAGGACCTCCGTGACGTACGGGCCGTACCGGCCGTCCTTGGCGATGATCTGGTGGCCGGTCCGCGGGTCCGCGCCCAGCTCGAAGTCGCCGCTCGGCTTGGCGAGCAGCTCCTCAGCGAGCTCGACGGACAGCTCGTCCGGCGCGAGGTCCGCGGGGATGTCCGCGCGCTGGTGCTGCTCGGTGTCCTTCTCGCCGCGCTCGATGTAGGGGCCGTAGCGGCCGACCCGCAGCACGATGTCGTTGCCGACCGGGAACGAGGACACCTCGCGCGCGTCGATCGCGCCCAGGTCGGTCACCAGTTCCTTGAGGCCGCCGAGGTGGTCCCCGTCGCCGTTGCCGGCGTCGGCCGCGCCCCCGACCGGGCCCTCGCCGAAGTAGAAGCGCTTCAGCCACGGCACGGCCTGCGCCTCACCGCGGGCGATGCGGTCGAGGTCGTCCTCCATCTTGGCGGTGAAGTCGTAGTCGACGAGCCGCCCGAAGTGCTTCTCCAGGAGGTTGACCACGGCGAAGGACAGGAAGGACGGCACGAGGGCCGTGCCCTTCTTGAAGACGTACCCGCGGTCGAGGATCGTGCCGATGATCGACGCGTACGTCGACGGGCGGCCGATCTCGCGCTCTTCGAGCTCCTTGACCAGGCTGGCCTCGGTGTAGCGGGCCGGGGGCTTGGTGGCGTGCCCGTCGACCGTGATCTCCTCGGCCGTGAGCGCGTCGCCCTCGGCGACCTGGGGCAGCCGGCGCTCGCGGTCGTCGAGCTCGGCGTTCGGGTCGTCGGCGCCCTCGACGTAGGCCTTCAGGAAGCCGTGGAAGGTGATCGTCTTGCCGGACGCGCTGAACTCGACGTCCCGGCCGTCGGCGGCGGTGCCACCGATCTTCACGGTCACGCTGTTGCCGGTCGCGTCCTTCATCTGGGAGGCGACCGTCCGCTTCCAGATCAGCTCGTACAGCTTGAACTGGTCGCCGCTCAGGCCGGTCTCGGCGGGCGTGCGGAAACGATCACCCGAGGGGCGGATCGCCTCGTGCGCCTCCTGCGCGTTCTTGACCTTCCCGGCGTACGTGCGCGGCTGCGCCGGCAGGTAGTCGGCGCCGTACAGCTGCGTGACCTGGGAACGGGCGGCGGCGACGGCCGTGTCGCTCAGCGTCGTGGAGTCCGTACGCATGTACGTGATGTAGCCGTTCTCGTACAGCTTCTGGGCGACCTGCATGGTCGCCTTGGCGCCGAAGCCCAGCTTGCGGCTGGCCTCCTGCTGCAGCGTCGTCGTACGGAACGGGGCGTACGGCGAGCGGCGGTACGGCTTGGACTCGACGGACCGCACCGAGAACCGCGTGTTCTCCAGGGCGGCGGCCAGGGCGCGGGCGTCGGCCTCGTCGAGGTGGAGCGTGTTCGCGCTCTTCAGCTGCCCCAGCGAGTCGAAGTCGCGGCCCTGCGCGACGCGCCGGCCGTCGACGTTCTGCAGGCGCGCGACCAGGGACGACGGGTCGCTCGGGTCTCCGACGCGACCGGTCGCGAAGGTGCCCGTCAGGTCCCAGTACTCGGCGGAACGGAACGCGATGCGCTCACGCTCCCGCTCGACGACGAGCCGGGTGGCGACGGACTGGACCCGGCCGGCCGACAGGCGCGGCATGACCTTCTTCCACAGGACCGGCGAGACCTCGTAGCCGTAGAGGCGGTCGAGGATGCGGCGGGTCTCCTGGGCGTCGACGAGCCGCTGGTTCAGCTCGCGCGGGTTGCGCACGGCCTGCTGGATCGCGTCCTTGGTGATCTCGTGGAACACCATGCGCTTGACCGGGACCTTGGGCTTGAGCACTTCCTGCAGGTGCCAGGCGATGGCCTCGCCCTCGCGGTCCTCATCGGTGGCGAGGAAGAGTTCGTCGGAGTCGCGCAGCAGATCCTTGAGCTTCTTGACCTGCGCCCTCTTGTCGGCGTTGACGACGTAGATGGGCTGGAAGTCGTGCTCGACGTCCACGCCGAGGCGGCGGACCTCGCCGGTGTACTTCTCGGGAACCTCCGCGGCGCCGTTGGGAAGATCGCGGATGTGCCCGACGCTCGCCTCGACGATGTAGCCGGGGCCGAGGTAGCCCTTGATCGTCTTCGCCTTGGCAGGCGACTCGACGATGACGAGTCGGCGGCCGCCCTGCGCGGTCTCGCTGGTCGGGGACAACTTCGCTCTTCTCTCCGGTCGACGCTGGGGCTCCCCAGGCCTTGGTTTACCTGGGTCGGATCGTGCTGACGCTGCGGAGTGTGACGGTACATCCCGCCCCCGTGTCAAACGGGAAAAGCCCGCAACGGCCACTCGAACGGTAACCCGACTACCGCCCTTCCTGCCGCCCGGAGTGCCGACCAGACCTTCCCCCGCGATGCGGAGGGTGATCTTTCGGTTACGGAAACCGGAGCGCTGCGACCGTGCTCACAGCCGGGTGAAGCACCATGCGCCGAGGGCCAGGGCCGCCACGGCGATCACTCCGGCGACGGTCGCGGAGACGGTTCGGTGCGCGCCTAGCGCGACGGGCTCGCGGTGCCGGACCCGGAGCGCCGTCCACCCCAGCAGTGCCGCTCCGAACAGGGCGAACACCGCGCCCGTGAAGATCGCCGGCTCGCTCTCCATATACGTTCCCCCTCGTCCCGGATGCCCCGGTCGGGGAGGCTGGCACGCCCGCGGGACGGCCCGGCCAACCCCCGGTGAACACCGGGCGGCCGGGCCGCGGGCGGGAGGACGGAAGGAGGGGAGGATCACGAAAGGAGCGGAACTCCGAAATTTTTTTCCGGGCCGCCTTCCGGACGGCCGCGGCCCGCGCCGGCAGGGCAGGGAGGAAGTCGACGCGATCTCACCCCCCGGCACCCGGCGCGGACCCGGCTCCGGGCACCGCCCCGGCGCGCCGGGGCGCGGACCCGCGTGCGGGTCACGGCCGTATTCGACCGGTCTCATTCGGCCGACCTCATACGGCCGACCCCACGCGGCCGGTCCCGTTCGGCCGGTCCCGTTCGGCCGGTCCCGTTCGGCCGGAATGCGTCCGGTCATACGGCCGATCTCATACGGCCGGATCGAGGAACCCCTGCTCCACCAGCAACCGGATCTGGGCGGGGGTGCGGTCGCGCAGCAGCACCGGGTCCTCGCCCGTCAGCTGGGCGATCGCGTCCAGGATGCGCCCGGCGCTGAGTGAGCCGTCGCAGACCCCGGCGAAGCCCGCGCCGACCGTGTCCACCGTGGTGGCCCGGCGCATCCCGCGGTGCTGGCGCAGCACCACGTGTTCCGGGTCCTCGGCTCCGGGGAGACCGACCTGCTCCTGCACGATCTCGGAGACGAGCCGGAAGTGCCCTTCGAGCAGCGCCGCGTCGTCGTGGTCCCGCAGATAGTCCACACGCGCGAAGTGCGCCCGGATCGTCTCCCCGAGCGGCTGCTCGACCGGATGCGGCCACTCCTCGACGGTGATCGAGGGCACGGCGGCGTCCGTCCTGCGCAGGGTGATCCACCCGAAGCCGACCGCCCTCACCTTGCGCGCCTCGAACTCGTCGAGCCAGGCGTCGTAGCGCGCCTGGTACTCCGCCGGGTCCCCGCGATGGTCTCCCGCGTCCCGGAGCCACAGCTCGGCGTACTGAGTGACGTCCTGCACCTCGCGCTGCACGATCCAGGCGTCGCAGCCGCGGGGCACCCACGACCTGAGCCGGTCCTGCCAGTCCTCCCCCTCCACGTGCTGCCAGTTGGCGAGGAACTGCGCGAACCCGCCCTCGGCCAGCCGCTCCCCCGACTCCTGAACGAGCGTGCGGCACAGATCGTCCCCGCTCATCCCGCCGTCGCGGTAGGTGAGCCGGGCGCCCGGCGAGATCACGAAGGGCGGGTTCGAGACGATGAGGTCGTACGTCTCGTCGGAGCGGATCGGTTCGAACAGCGAGCCCTGGCGCAGATCCGCGGCCGGGGCGCCGGACAGCGCGAGGGTGAGCGCGGTGATGTGCAGCGCGCGCGGGTTGACGTCGGTCGCCGTCACGCGCGTGGCGTGCTGTGCGGCGTGCAGCGCCTGGATCCCGGAGCCCGTGCCGAGGTCGAGCGCGGAACCGGCGGCCGTACGGACCGTGATGGCGGCCAGCGTGGTGGAGGCGCCGCCGACTCCCAGGACGACGCCCTCGTCCCGGCTGCCGATGCCTCCGGCCCCGCCGACCGCGCAGCCCAGGTCGGAGACGATGAACCAGTCCTCGCCGTCGAGCCCGCCGTAGGGCCGGACGTCCACGGTCGCGGCGACCTCGTCCGCGCCGACCCGCACCAGCCAGCCGCTGTCCAGGCACTCCTGGAGGGGCAGCACGTCGGCCAGGCGCGCGGGCGGCACGGGCTGCTGGAGCAGGAACAGCCGGACGAGCGTCTCCAGCGGGGTGTCCCCGCGGGTGGCCCGGAGGGCGGGCACGGTCTCGCTGCGCGCCAGGGCCGCGTAGGCGGGGGCGCCGAGGAGTTCGAGCAGCCCGTCGGCGGTGAAGGAGGCGGCGAGCAGGGCGTCCCGGAGGCGGGCGGCGACGTCCGGTCGGTCGGTAGCGGGCAGGGTGGGCAGGCTGGAGTCACTCACGCACCCCATTGTGTCGGCTCGCACCGACATCGCACGTGCGCGTACGGAACAGGGCGCACCACACGCGCGTGGTGCGCCCTGTTCCGGCCGACCGGAGCGGGTCTGCCCCGCCTCACCGGAGGCCGGTCAGCCCGTGTCGGCGGAGCCGGATCAGCCCTGGGTCGCCGGGGCCGACGCGGGCGCGGAGGCGGACTTGCAGCTCGGCTGCTGGGCCATCGCCCTGCCCACGTCGCCCTCCTCGAGGTTCTTCAGCGCGTCGTTGCCGGTCCTGCTCAGCTTGTCGAGCTGGGTGGCGATGTCCTTGAGGCCGTCCGCGAACTTGCCCTGGTCCTTGGTGTCGAGCCCGTCCACCTTCTTCTTCAGCGAGGCGTAGGACGTCGAGAGGCCGTTGAGCTCCTTGACCGCGTCCTGCTGCTTCTTCTTGCCCTTGTCGACGTTGGGCGCGCCCGCTCTGTCCACGGCGCTGCCGATCGCCTTGTAGGCGTCGGCCATGTCCTGGAAGGCCTGCGCGTCCGTCTTCTGCACCGCGGACGGTGTGCTGTTGTCCGAGGTCTGCTTCTGGATCGCGGCGTTGGCGGCCTCGATCTTCTTCGCCTGCGGCTGCACCGCGTTGCACACCTGCTTGGCCCAGCTGTCGAGCGCGTCGTTCTTGTCGTCGGCGCTGCTGCTGGAGCAACCGGACAGTGCCAGTACCAGTACCGCACCGCCGGACAGCGCGGCCCCAAGCTTCTTGTTCACCGGATTGGTCCCTTCCATGGCTCTCGGCCCCGGAACATACCGGCGTACGGGTCACGACCGCAGGCCGGATGTCCTTTACGTGAGCCCTTGAAGCCATTTGCACCATGCGAGAGAAGGCTCACGGGCGAGAACGCACACAGACACGAAGCGGGTGGGCGGCGCGTCGATACGCGCCGCCCACCCGCCTCCTGAGCTGGGCCTCGTGTGAGTGCCGCCTACGAGACCACCGCGGGATCGGCCGGTTTTGACACCCGTTCCGCGTTGCCTTCGTCACCGACGGCGATTCCACGCCGCTTGGAGACGTAGACCGCGCAGACGATGACGAGCAGGGCGAGGACCGCGATCGTGATCCGTACGCCGATGCTCTTGTCCGCCCCGTAGCTGAACTTGATGACCGCGGGCGCGATGAGCAGCGACACCAGGTTCATCACCTTCAGCAGGGGGTTGATGGCCGGACCCGCGGTGTCCTTGAAGGGGTCGCCGACGGTGTCGCCGATCACGGTGGCGGCGTGGGCCTCGCTGCCCTTGCCCCCGTGGTGGCCGTCCTCGACGAGCTTCTTGGCGTTGTCCCAGGCGCCGCCGGAGTTGGCGAGGAACACGGCCATGAGCGTGCCCGCGCCGATGGCGCCCGCGAGGTAGGCCCCGAGCGCGCCGACACCGAGCGTGAACCCGATGAAGATCGGCGCCAGGACGGCGAGCAGTCCGGGTGTGGCCAGCTCGCGCAGGGCGTCCTTGGTGCAGATGTCGACGACCCTGCCGTACTCCGGCTTCTCGCTGTAGTCCATGATCCCGGGCTTCTCGCGGAACTGCCGCCGCACCTCGAACACCACCGCACCCGCCGACCGCGACACCGCGTTGATCGCCAGTCCCGAGAAGAGGAAGACGACCGCCGCGCCGGCGATCAGGCCGACGAGGTTGTTGGGCTGGGAGATGTCCATCATGAGGCTCAGCTGGGCGCCAGGGCCGGATAGCTGCTGGCCCACCTCGCGCGCGCCGGTCGTGATCGCGTCGCGGTACGACCCGAACAGCGCCGACGCCGCCAGCACGGCGGTGGCGATGGCGATGCCCTTGGTGATGGCCTTGGTGGTGTTGCCGACCGCGTCCAGGTTGGTGAGCACCTGCGCGCCCGCGCCCTGGACGTCGCCGGACATCTCGGCGATGCCCTGCGCGTTGTCGGAGACCGGTCCGAAGGTGTCCATGGCGACGATCACACCGACCGTGGTGAGCAGGCCGGTGCCGGCCAGCGCCACCGCGAACAGCGCCAGCATGATCGACGTACCGCCGAGCAGGAAGGCCCCGTACACGCCGAGGCCGATCAGCAGGGCGGTGTAGACCGCCGACTCCAGACCGACCGAGATACCGGCGAGGATGACGGTGGCCGGGCCGGTGAGGGAGGTCTTGCCGATGTCCCTGACCGGGCGCCGGGTGGTCTCGGTGAAGTAGCCGGTCAGCTGCTGGATCACCGCGGCGAGCAGGATGCCGATCGCCACCGCGACCAGGGCCAGGATGCGCGGATCGCCGTGCTTGACCGAGATCGCCGTGTCGGTGACGCCTTCGAGGTCGGCGTACGACGACGGCAGATAGACGAACACGGCGGCCGCGACCAGGGCGAGCGAGATCACCGCGGAGATGAAGAAGCCCCGGTTGATCGCGCTCATCCCGCTGCGGTCGGCCCGGCGCGGCGCGACCGCGAAGATGCCGATCATCGCGGTGATCACGCCGATCGCCGGCACCAGCAGGGGGAAGGCGAGTCCGTCGTTCCCGAAGGCCGCCTTGCCGAGGATCAGCGCGGCGACGAGGGTGACGGCGTACGACTCGAAGAGGTCGGCCGCCATACCGGCGCAGTCGCCGACGTTGTCGCCCACGTTGTCGGCGATGGTCGCGGCATTGCGCGGATCGTCCTCCGGAATGCCCTGCTCGACCTTGCCGACCAGGTCGGCGCCGACGTCGGCGGCCTTGGTGAAGATGCCGCCTCCGACACGCATGAACATGGCGATCAGGGCCGCGCCGAGGCCGAAACCTTCCAGCACCTTCGGCGCGTCGGCCGCGTACACGAGCACCACACAGGAGGCGCCCAGCAGGCCGAGCCCCACCGTGAACATGCCGACGACGCCGCCCGTGCGGAAAGCGATCTTCATGGCTTTGTGCGAGACGGCGGTGAGATCCTTTTCCGGCTCTCCCGCCGCCGGGGTCGCTTCCCTGGCGGCCGCGGCGACGCGCACATTGCTGCGCACGGCGAGCCACATGCCGATATAACCGGTGGCCGCCGAGAACGCCGCTCCGATCAGGAAGAAGACCGATCGTCCGGCGCGCTGATTCCAGTCGTCCGCGGGCAGCAGCATGAGCAGGAAGAACACGACCACGGCGAAAACGCCGAGCGTGCGCAGTTGCCGACCCAGATAGGCGTTGGCGCCTTCCTGGACGGCCTCCGCGATCTTCTTCATGCTGTCGGTGCCCTCGCCCGCCGCGAGCACCTGGCGCACCAGGATTCCCGCGACCACGAGGGCGGCCAGCGCGACGGCCCCGATGACCGCCACGATGATCCGGTTGTCATCGGTCAGTACTGCGGCTGCGAGGGTTGTGGGGTGGCCCAACTGATGAGGGGTAGAAAGCCCCGCCATTCGTCCTCCTTGACGCTTGGGCTGAGCTCAAGATGTGGACGGATTGTAGGTACCGGAACCTGATCAAAACAGTGCCCGGTAAATGGAATCAGCCTTCACATGCTCCTCAGCAAATGATCGCCGGGCGGCCACGGAACCCGAAAGAGGTAATGCCTCAAAAGCATTGACGCTTGATCCATTATCGGGCTATTGATCGTGAATGAATTCACGATATAGCTGCATCCCTACTGTAAGCCCGGGTGACGGCATGCCGACACGCCGAAGGGCCCTACCGGAGTAGGGCCCTTCGGGACAGACGCTGTGTGCGGCCGGCTCAGGAAAACACCGCGGCCGGTGGTGTGGACGGCCAGGTCATCTTGATGGACCCGCCGTGCTCCCCGGCCGTGACCTCCACGTCGTCGACGAGGCCGCTGATGACCGCGAGGCCCATCTCGTCCTCCTCGGTCTCGGTCTCCTCCGGAGCGCCCGTGGCGCCCCCGGCGACGTGAGGTGCGTGCGGGGCCTCGTCGCCGACCTCGATGGAGAACTGCTTCTCCTCCTCGATCAGCATCACCTTGACCGGTGCCGAGATCCCGCCGCTCTGATGCAGCCCGACGGCACGGGTGCAGGCCTCGCCGACGGCGAGCCTGACCTCGTCGAGGACGGCCTCGTCCACTCCTGCCCTGCGCGCCACCGCTGCCGCCACCAATCGGGCGGTCCGGACGTGCTCGGGCAGCGCGCTGAAGCGGAGTTCGACGATGGCCATACGTCCCCCTCGGAGCTACGGGCGTGCTGTCGGGGGGCCGGGCCGCCGAAAAGCCCGGTCCCTCGCTGGTAGTGCGTCCGCCCCGGGCGCTCGGCCCGGGGCCGGTCGTCAGTCGGTGGCCGCCACCGCTTCCTCGACCGAGGTGTGAATCGGGAACACCTTGGTGAGGCCGGTGATACGGAAGATCTTCAGAATGCGCTCCTGGTTGCAGACCAGGCGCAGCGAGCCCTCATGGGCACGCACTCGCTTCAGGCCGCCGACCAGCACGCCGAGCCCGGTGGAGTCGAGGAAGTCCACGCCCTCCATGTCGACGACGAGGTGGAAATTCCCGTCGTTCACCAGCTCGACCAGCTGCTCGCGCAGCTTGGGCGCGGTATATACGTCGATTTCGCCACCGACCTCGACGACCGTACGATCGCCGACGGTACGGGTCGACAGGGACAGGTCCACGGATCCTCCAGCACCTTGCTATCGAGCGGTCGCCCCTTGGGCACCTCGGCTTGAAGCCCCCAGGACGGTTCGCCAGCCGCGATGGCATTCAATCACTTACCGGCAGGCGTGCACGACGCCTTGGCTCCATTGTCCGTCACGCCGGTGACACACTCGGTGCCGATGGCCGAGAATCACCGATCCGATCGATCCCCGACGAACACCGCGTCCCGCCTGGCGCCGGGCGCGGTCCTGCACCGGCTCGCCTCGGGGCCGAGCCGGGCTGCGCGCATCACTCATACGGAGCACTTGCCCCCGCGGGCGGGTCGGCATGCCGTTTGGCCTGACCGTATTCGTCCGGAGGTCGTCGCCGCGGTGCGGGCGTGCGGCATCGAGCACCCCTGGGCCCACCAGGCGCGCGCCGCCGAGCACGCCCTCGACGGCGACTCCGTGGTCGTCGCCACGGGCACGGCGTCCGGCAAGTCCCTGGCCTACCTCGTGCCGGTGCTGTCCACCCTGCTGGACGGCTCCGAGGCCCCGAACGGGCGTGGCGCGACCGCCCTGTACCTGGCTCCCACCAAGGCCCTGGCGGCCGACCAGTGCCGCGCGGTGCGGGAACTCGCGCGGCCGCTGGGCAAGGCCGTACGCCCTGCGGTGTACGACGGCGACACCCCGCCCGAGGAGCGCGAGTGGATCCGCCAGTACGGCAACTACGTCCTCACCAACCCCGACATGCTGCACCGCGGGATCCTGCCCTCGCACCCGCGCTGGTCCTCCTTCCTGCGCGCCCTGAAGTACGTCGTCGTCGACGAGTGCCACACCTACCGGGGCGTCTTCGGCTCCCACGTCGCCCAGGTGCTGCGGCGGCTGCGCCGCCTGTGCGCGCGCTACGGCGCCTCGCCGGTCTTCCTGCTGGCCTCGGCGACCGCCGCCGAGCCCTCGGTGGCCGCCGGCCGGCTGACCGGCGTACCGGTGGTCGAGGTCGCCGACGACGCCTCACCCCGCGGTGAACTGGTGTTCGCCCTCTGGGAGCCCCCGCTCACCGAACTCCAGGGCGAGAAGGGCGCACCCGTCCGTCGCACCGCCACCGCGGAGACCGCCGACCTGCTCACCGACCTGACCCTCCAGGGCGTCCGCTCGGTCGCCTTCGTCCGCTCCCGGCGCGGCGCCGAGCTGATCTCGGTGATCGCCCAGGAACGGCTCGCGGAGACCGACCGGTCGCTGGCCCGGCGTGTCGCGGCGTACCGCGGCGGCTACCTCCCCGAGGAACGCCGCGCCCTGGAACGCGCCCTGCACTCCGGCGAGCTCCTCGGACTCGCGGCGACGACCGCCCTGGAGCTGGGCGTCGACGTGTCCGGCCTGGACGCGGTGGTGATCGCCGGCTACCCGGGGACCCGGGCGTCCCTGTGGCAGCAGGCCGGCCGGGCGGGCCGCGCCGGGCAGGGAGCCCTGGCGGTGCTGGTCGCCCGCGACGACCCGCTGGACACCTTCCTCGTCCACCACCCCGAGGCCCTGTTCGACCAACCGGTCGAATCCACCGTCCTCGACCCGGACAACCCGTACGTCCTCGCCCCGCACCTGTGCGCGGCCGCCGCCGAGCTGCCGCTCACCGACGAGGACGTGGAACTGTTCGGCCCCGCCTGCGCGGAGCTGCTGCCGCAGTTGGAGGCCGCGAAGCTGCTGCGCCGCCGGGCCAGGGCCTGGCACTGGACACGCCGGGAGCGGGCCGCCGACCTGACCGACATCCGCGGCGAGGGCGGGCGCCCGGTGCAGATCGTCGAGGCGGGCACCGGACGGCTGCTCGGCACGGTCGACGCGGGCGCCGCCCACACGGCGGTCCACGAGGGCGCGGTCCATCTGCACCAGGGCCGCACCTATCTGGTGCGCTCCCTCGATCTGGAGGACTCGGTCGCCCTGGTCGAGGAGGCGAACCCGCCCTACACGACGGTCGCCCGCGACACCACGTCGATCTCCGTCCTGGAGACGGACGTCGAGGTCCCGTGGGGCGACGGCCGCCTGTGCTACGGCTCCGTCGAGGTCACCAACCAGGTGGTCTCCTTCCTGCGCCGCCGGGTCATCACCGGTGAGGTGCTGGGCGAGACGAAACTCGACCTCCCTCCTCGTACGCTGCGCACGCGCGCGGTGTGGTGGACGGTCACCGAGGACCAGCTCGACGAGGCCCGGATCAACCCGGAGATCCTCGGCGGCGCCCTGCACGCCGCCGAGCACGCGTCGATCGGCATGCTGCCCCTGTTCGCGACCTGCGACCGCTGGGACATCGGCGGCGTCTCCGTCCCGCTGCACCCGGACACGCTCCTGCCCACGGTCTTCGTCTACGACGGCCACCCGGGCGGGGCGGGCTTCGCGGAGCGGGCCTTCCACACCGCCCGCGCCTGGCTCACCGCCACCCTCGAAGCCATCGCCTCCTGCGAGTGCGAGGCGGGCTGCCCGTCCTGCATCCAGTCCCCCAAGTGCGGCAACGGCAACGAGCCGCTGCACAAGAGGGGCGCGGTACGCCTGCTGACGGTGCTGCTCAAAGGCGCGCCCGACGCGGCGGAGGGGGAGCGGGACCCGGAGGCGGAGGCCTAGCACCCTCGGGTGCGGGGAGCCGGAGCCGACTCCCCGCGGGACGGGTCCCGGCTTCCCGCGGAACGGGGCCCGCCGGTCCCGCCCGCGCTCTCACCTCCGCGGTGAACGGTCCCCGCTCGGAGGCCGCGGTCACGTCCGAGGTGTCCCCGACGATCGCACACCGGACCAGCCGGGTGCCCTGGGCGCCCGCCACCCGCTCGGCCCGGGCGCAGGCGGCCGCGGTGCCCTCCGTCCAGTGGTCGGCGGCGGCCAGCGCCGCGAGGTCGGCCGCCCCCGCGGCGCGGTGCCGGGTCACCACGGCCTGCCCCAGAGCCAGTGCGACGCCGAACACCGCACAGAGCACGGCGATCGCCCCGACGCTCCAGACGGTGGCCGAGCCACGGTCCGAGAAGCGGTCCGAAATACGGTCCGGGAGACGGTCCGCGAGTGGGTTCGAGAGGGGTCTCGAGAGGCGTTCTTGGAGGTCGCCCCTCATGGAGCCGGTCCCGGCCGTGCGACGCGTCATGACCCGGCTCCTCTCGCCACTCCCGCCCTCGGCGCCGGCCCGGCTCCCACCGTCTCCTCGGCCTCCGCCACCGCCTCCTCCCTCAGGCGGAACGGCAGCACGCCCATCCCGGGAGGATCCGCCACGACGACCACACGGACCTCTCCCCCGTGCCGGGCCACCGAGACGTTCGCGCCGTGCGGCGCCGCCTCGCGGGCCACCTCGGTGACCGCGCCGTCAGGGTCCTGGCGGGCGGCGGCCCGGGCGCCCGCCCGAGCCGCGTCCACGCACTGGATCTGCGCGAGCACCACCAGCAGCCCCCACACCAGCGCCGTCACGACCAGCACCAGCACGGGCAGGGCCATGGCCGCCTCCGCCGTCACGAAACCCCGGTCGCGGTCCCGCTCACATCCGCGCACTGAGGGCCCGTTTCACGATGGCCTGCAGTTCCGACTTGACCTGCCCGCTCGTGACCACCTCGTACAGCAGCACGGCGAACGCCACCGCCGCGATGATCCCCATCGCGTACTCGGACGTGACCATCCCCGCGTCCCCGCGCACCAGGGCACGCGCCCGCACCACCAGGGCACACAGCCGTGCCCGTACCTTCCCGTACATCACAACCCCCGTGAGGTCTCGTTCTGTTGCTCGTTCGTCGTTCGAAAACCGCTCCTGCGCGTCGCCGTTCGGCTCCCGCTCGTCACCCCGTCAGCCACCACCTCCTCGCAGCACCCCGCCCGCGAGACCGATCACCACGGGCAGCACCCCGACCGAGACGAAGGCGGGCAGGAAGCACAGCCCCACCGGCGCGGTGACCAGGACGGCCGCCCGGCGGGCCCGGGCCGTGGCGGCGCGCGCCCGGTCGGCGCGGGTGTCCGCCGCAAGCCGTGCGGCCGGTGCCGCCGCCGGGAGGCCGGACTCGCCGGCCCGCTCCAGCAGCCGGGCCAGGGACGCGGCGCCCGGTATCGCGGCGAGCCCGCGCCACGCGTCGGCCGGTTCCCCGCCGAGCCGGACCTCGGCAGCTCCTCGCGCCAGCGCCGCCCCGACGGGGCCCGCCAGTGCCTCGCCCACCGCCTGGGCGGCGACCACCGGGTCGGCACCGGCCGCGACGCAGGCCGCCAGCAGGTCCGCGGCGAGGGGGAGTTGGCGTGCCGCCTCGACCGGATCGAACGACTCTGGATCCCCCTCCCCCGGACCGGCCGCCGCCCTTCGCCGATGCCACTGCCGGAGCCCGACGGCGGCCACCACTCCGACCACGACACCGGGGAGCCCTCCGACGAGCACCCACCCGGCGCCCACGACACCCACCGCGGGCAGCGGCCATCCCCGCACGGCGCCCCGGACCCGCCACCACAGTCCGGCACGTGGGCCCTGCGGCGCCGCTCCCTCCCCCGGCTCCGCCTCCAGCAGTGAGGCCAGTCGTCGCCGCACCCTCCGTCCGCGGCGGACCGCCTCCGGCCACCGGACCAGCTGCCACAGGAGCAGCGTCATCCCGACGGCCGTCCCCAGCCTGTGGACGGCTTCCCCGTTCGCGTTCACGCCGCCTCCGCCCGGCGCACGATGCGCAGCGCCCACCACAGCCCCACGGCCTCGAACGCTCCGCCGACGACCAGACAGCCCAGGCCCGCTCCGGTGTGCAGCAGCACCCGCAGGGGGTCGGCGCCCATGGCCGTACCGAGAAGGAGACCCAGGACCGGCAGGCCGGCCAGCATGAGCGCCGTCGCCCGGGCTCCCGCCAACTGTGCTCGCAGATCGGCCCGTTGGTCCCGCTCCGCCCGAAGTGCCCCTTCGAGCCGGTCCAGACCGGCCGCCAGGCCCGCACCCCGGTCCACCGCCACCCGCCAGCAGGCGGCCAGACCCCGCAGACCCTCAGCGCCCGGCTGCCGTGCGGCCAGGGCGAGCGCGCCCGGCACGTCACCGCCGAACCGCGCCGCCGCCAGCACCGCCGCCTGGGCCTCGCCGAGGCCGCCCGAGTCCCGGGCGGCGCACAACAGCGCCTCGCCCGGCTGCCGTCCGGCCCGCACCTCCCCGGCGAGCGTCCCGCACAGCGCGATCACCGCGCCCGCCCGCCGCTCCCGTGCCCGGTGGGCGGCCCGGGCGAGCCGGGTCCGGCGCAGCAGCGGAACTCCGGCCGCCCCCGCGGCGACCGGCAGCACCGAGGCACCCAGCACCGCCAGCACCAGCCCGACGGCCGGCGCCCACCACTCGGCCCGCAACCGGCCGCGGACCCCCCGAAGCTCACGGAGCGCGCGGTCCCAGAACGGCGGACCCGTGGCCACCGCCCCGCCACCGGACAGCAGCAGCCGCACCCGTCGTGCCCCGGAGCGCCGCCCACCCGTCAGCCACAAGGCGGCCCCGGCGCACGCCGTCACCGCGCCCAGACACGTCTGGCCCAAGGCTGTCCCACCCATGCCGCTCACCACTCCCTCTCCGGGTGGAGCAGTTGTCGCAGCCGCTCCCACCCCCGTTCCTCCACGAAGGCCTCCGCACCCCAGCGCAGCGCCGGAACCGTGCGGACCAGCCCCGACGCGTCCCGCTCCAGCACCCGCACCTCGGCGATCCGCCGCCGTCCGGAGCGGTCGCGGACGAGGTGCAGCACCACCGACAGGGCGGCCGCCAACTGGCTGTGCAGCGCGGCCCGGTCCAGCCCCGCCGCCGTGCCCAGCGCCTCCAGGCGGGCCGGGACGTCCGCGGCCGCGTTGGCGTGCACCGTGCCGCAGCCGCCCTCGTGGCCGGTGTTCAGCGCGGCCAGCAGGTGAACGACCTCGGCCCCGCGCACCTCGCCCACGACCAGCCGGTCCGGCCGCATCCGCAGCGCCTGCCGCACCAGGTCCTCGAGCGTGACGAGGCCCGCTCCCTCCTGGTTGGCCGGTCTGCTCTCCAGCCGGACCACGTGCGGATGGTCGGGCCGCAGCTCCGCCGAGTCCTCGGCGAGCACGATCCGCTCGCCCGGCCCGACCAGACCCAGCAGGACGCTCAGCAACGTGGTCTTCCCGCTGCCCGTCCCCCCGCTGATGAGGAAGGACAGGCGCGCCTCCACCAGGGCCCGCAGCACCCGGTCCCCGCCCGGCGGCACCGTGCCCGCGGCCACCAGTTCGCCGAGCGTGAACGCACGCGGCCGGACGACGCGCAGCGACAGGCAGGTACAGCCGACGGCGACCGGGGGCAGCACCGCGTGCAGCCGGGTGCCGTCGGGCAGGCGGGCGTCGACCCACGGACGGGCGTCGTCCAGCCGCCGTCCCGCCACGGCGGCCAGGCGCTGCGCGAGGCGCCGTACGGCCGGGGCGTCGGGGAAGGCGACGGCGGCCCGCTCCAGGCCGCCACCGCGGTCCACCCACACCCGGTCCGGGGCCGACACCAGGACGTCGGTCACGGTCGGGTCGGCGAGCAGCGGCTCCAGCGGGCCGCTTCCGATGAGCTCGGAGCGCAGTTGCTCGGCCGCCCCGAGCACCTCCGCGTCCCCGAGCACCCGCCCCTGCTCCCGCAGCGCCTGCGCCACCCGCGCGGGCGTCGGCTCGGCTCCGCTCTCGGCGAGCCACTGCCGTACGCCGTCCAGCAACTCCGCGGAGGCCCCCGGATCGGCGCCCCACCCCGTGGCGCCCCTCCGCTCGAAGGGCCCGCCCGTGACCCACCCGCTCCCAGGCGCCCCGCTCACGGCCCCACTGCTCAAGGCCGCCCCGCTCACGGCCACACCGCTCATGGCCTCCCCCTTCCTGGCCGAGCCGCTTACGGCCGACCCGCTCCCGGCCGACACGTCCGTCGCCGCCTCACTCGCGGCCGACGCGTTCTGCGCCGACCTGCTCGCGGCCGACGCACTCATGGCCGCCGTACTCGCGGCCGACGCGAACGCCGCCGTCGTATGCCTGGCCGATGCACGCATGGACCCCCGTCTCATGGCCGTCTCCCGCGTCAGCCGTCGCTCGGTGACCACCCTCATGGCGCCTCCCGCGTCAGCCGTCGCCCGGTCGCCGCCCTCATGCCGCCTTCCCACACCCGCCGTCGCCCCGCCGTCGCCCCGTCGCCCCGTCGCGGCGTCATGCGGCACCCGTTTCGAGCAGGGCCCGCTCCCAGAAGGCCGTGCAGAAGCGGGCCAGCGGTCCGCGCGGGACCGCGCCCGGTGGTGTCCTGCGGTCCGCGGGCCGCAGGAGCGCGGACTCCACCGGGACCTCGCCGGCCAGTGGCAGCCCGAGCAGCCGGGCCACCTCGCGGTCGTCCAGCCCGGGTGCGTAAGGGCCCCGGACGGCCACGCGAACGTCCCGCAGGACCATGCCGACCGCGGAGGCCACCCGTGCGGCGGCCGCCACGGCGCGCAGTTCGGCGGGGACCACGAGCAGGCCCACGTCGAGCTGGGCGAGCGCCTCGGCGACGCCTTCGTCCACGCGGCGGGGCAGGTCGACCACCACGGCGCCACCGCGCCGCCGGGCGGCGGCCAGCACCGCCCGGACGGCCTGGGGCGGGACGGCGACGCAGTCGCCGCGGTCCCAGCTGAGCACGCGCAGCGCGTGCAGTTCGGGCAGTGACTCCTCCAGGGCGCCGCCGCCGACCCTGCCGCGCGAGGCGGCGAACGCCGGCCAGCGCAGCCCCTCGGCCGTCTCCCCGCCCAGGAGCACATCGAGGCCGCCGCCCAGCGGATCGGCGTCCACGAGCAGGGTGCGCAGGCCCTCCCGAGCGGAGGTGACGGCGAGCGCGCAGGCCAGCGTGGACGCCCCGGCTCCGCCGCGGCCGCCGATGACGCCGACGGTGAGCGCGGGCCGGCCGACTCCCTCGGCGACATCGGCGATGCGGTCGACCAGCCACTGCTCCCCGTCCGGCAGCACCAGCACGTGGTCGGCGCCGATCTCGACGGCGCGCCGCCAGACCCCGGAGTCGTCCTGGTCGCGGCCGACCAGCACCACTCCGCTTCTGCGGGCAGCCCCGCGCACCCGCCGCGCGGCGTCGTCTCCGACCAGCACCAGCGGCGCGGCCTCCCAGACGCCCCCGCGCGCGGGCACCCCGTGGCGGACCTCGGGCATCGCGCCCGCCGCCGCGCACAGGCGCAGCAGGTCGTCCAGGAGCTCGGCGTCCTCCGTGACGATCAGCGGTCTGCCCTGCCGCCCTCCCGCGGTGGGCGGCGGATCGTGTGTGACGGTTCCGGTCACCGGTTCTTCCCCCTTCGCTGCGTCTGTCGCGCGGCCTCCTTGGGCCCCGCGAATCCCCACCATGTGAAGAACCGGCAACCGGCCTTCATATGGGCGGCCGATACGAACCGGCCAAACGCGCCCGACTAACCGGAACCGGCCATGAACTCGCCGTGAGCGGTACGCGCCGGAATCACGATGCAGCGATCCGGAAAATCATGTGGATCTTGGTCGATAACTGTGGACAACTCGACCGCTGTGAATATCGCCGTCACCCAGACCGGTGAGGCGCATGCTGGTTCCCGCGCGACTTCCGCAGCGCATCGCGTCGACTACGCACCGTCACGAACCACCGGTGTGTCGACGCGGGCCCGGCATCCCGGCGCAGGCCGCCCGGCGACCGCAGGGAGCAGGCGAAAAAGAGGGGAAAGGCGTCCGGACATGCGACGACCCCCGCCGGGGGGGAGAGCGGGGGTCGTCTCCACGGCCGACTCGGGGGGGGAGGAGTCGGACCGGGTTAGCACGGTCGCGAACGATCCGTGACTTCCATGGTGTACCCGAGAGCCCTCTCAGGCAAACCCACGCGCCCACCTTACGCCGAATGGGCTGCCCCTATGCTCGGGGTCGTGGAAAACCACTCCTTGCCTCGCGCAGCGGCCTTCTTTGATCTGGACAAGACGGTCATTGCCAAGTCGAGCGCGCTCACGTTCAGCAAGTCGTTCTACCAAGGCGGCCTGATCAACCGCAGGGCCGTCTTGCGCACCGCGTACGCCCAGTTCGTCTTCCTCGCCGGCGGCGCCGACCACGACCAGATGGAGCGGATGCGCGCGTACCTGTCCGCGCTGTGCCGCGGCTGGAACGTGCAGCAGGTCAAGGACCTCGTCGCCGAGACGCTGCACGAGCTGATCGACCCGATCATCTACGACGAGGCCGCGTCCCTCGTCGAGAAGCACCACACCGCCGGACGTGACGTCGTCATCGTGTCCACGTCGGGCGCCGAGGTGGTCGAGCCGATCGGCGAACTGCTCGGCGCGGACCGGGTGGTGGCCACCCGGATGGTGGTGGGCGAGGACGGCTGCTTCACCGGCGAGGTGGAGTACTACGCGTACGGTCCGACGAAGGCGGAGGCGATCCGGGAGCTGGCCGAGTCGGAGGGGTACGACCTCTCCCGCTGCTACGCCTACAGCGACTCGGTGACCGACCTGCCGATGCTGGAGGCGGTCGGCCATCCGCACGCGGTCAACCCGGACCGGGCACTGCGCCGGGAGGCGCTCGCGCGCGAGTGGACGATCCTGGACTTCAACCGGCCGGTGCGGCTCAAGCAGCGGGTGCCCACCTTCTCCGTACCGCCGCGTCCGGCTCTGGTCGCGGCGGCCGCGATAGGGGCGGCGGCGGCCACCGCGGGGCTCGTCTGGTACGCCAGTCGGCGCCGGGCCTTGCCGGCCTGAGGACCTGACGGGCCGACATGTCCGCCGGGGCGGCCCCCGTTCGACGCCTCGGCGCCCGTTTCGGATGCCTTTGCGGCCAAAAGTAAAGAAGTGCAGGCAGGGGTTCCGCTTACTCCCCGCTTGCAGTACAAAGGACACAACGGCCCGCGAGACCGAAGGACATCCGCGAGGATCACCTTTCAACGCATTTGGCCCCACGGACCGAGCATGGCCACGGAGCACCCACGCGACGTCGACCCGTCGATTACGGGCCAGCCGCACCAGGTGACGGGCAAAGATCCCGACCTGATGGGCGACATATCGAGGACGCTTGGTAACTCGGTGGACATGCCAGCGGCGGTACGAGTCCTCGTACCGCCGCAACCCTTGTCAGGCCGCCCCGCGCTGCAGCGCCTCGCACACCGCCGTCGACTCGCGCGCGCCCAGTCCGACCGACCTGCCGCAGTGGGCGATCCAGGCGGCCATGCCCTCCGGGGTGCCGGAGACGTAGCCGTCGAGGGCCGCCAGGTAGGCCGCGCGGCCCTGCTCGGCGTGACCCACCTCGGCGGGGCAGACCGACTTGGGGTCGAGGCCGCTGCCGATCAGGACGATGCGTTCGGCCGCCCGCGCGACCAGGCCGTTGTGGGAGACGAAGGGGCGCAGCGCGAGGATCTCACCGTGCACCACGGCCGCCGTGACCAGCGCGGGAGCGGAACCGCCCGCGATGATCAGCCCCGACAGCCCCTCCAGGCGCCCGGAGACCTCGGCCGCGCTCGGCAGCGGCAGCTCGATCAGCGGCTCGTCGACGCCCTCGCCCTCCTGGCGCGGCCGCCCGACCGTGCCGTCGTCGCTCGCGGCGGCCACCAGGTGGAGCCGGGCCAGCACGCGGAGCGGGGACTGCCGCCAGATGGACAGCAGTTGGCCCGCCTCCGCCGTGAGCCGCAGCGCCGCGCCCATCACACGGGCCTCGTCGTCGCCGCTGAAGTCGGTGCGCCGGCGCACCTCCTCCAGGGCCCAGTCGGCACCGGACAGCGCCGCGGAGCCCCGGGCGCCGCGCAGCGCCGCCTCGGAGGTGATCTCGTTGCTCCGGCGCCGCATGATCCGGTGTCCGTAGACCCGGTCCACGGCCTTGCGCACGGACTCCACGGACTCGGCCACGCCGGGCAGCGAGCCCAGGGCCGCAAGGGGATCCTCCCTGCCCGAGCCCACGCGAGAGCTTGGGGGCTGATCGGCGTTCGCGCCTGTCGTACTCATGAGTACGACCCTACGCACCCCGGGCCCCCACCCCACGAAGGAGTGGTCTTCTTCACGCACATCTGCCACCCAACGTGACCGCCGACTACGCTTCGTGAACATGAAAATTGCTTTCGTCGGGAAGGGCGGCAGCGGGAAGACCACGCTGTCCTCCTTGTTCATCCGCCATCTGGCGGCCTCCGGCGCGCCCGTCGTCGCGGTCGACGCCGACATCAACCAGCACCTCGGGGCCGCACTCGGCCTGGAGGAGGCCGAGTCGGCCGCGCTGCCCGCGATGGGCGACCGGCTGCCGCTGATCAAGGACTACCTGCGCGGCACCAACCCGCGCATCGCCTCCGCCGACACGATGATCAAGACCACGCCGCCCGGCGAGGGGTCGCGGCTGCTCCGCGTGCACGAGGACAACCCGCTGTACGACGCCTGCGCGCGGCCGGTGGAACTCGACGGCGGGGCCGTGCGTTTGATGGTCACGGGCCCCTTCACGGACGCCGACCTGGGGGTCGCCTGCTACCACTCCAAGACCGGAGCGGTGGAGCTGTTCCTGAACCACCTGGTGGACGGCCGCGACGAGTACGTCGTGGTCGACATGACGGCGGGCTCGGACAGCTTCGCCTCCGGCATGTTCACCCGCTTCGACATCACGTTCCTGGTCGCCGAGCCGACCCGGAAGGGGGTCTCCGTCTACCGCCAGTACAAGGAGTACGCCCGCGACTTCGGCATCGTCCTGCAGGTCGTCGGCAACAAGGTGCAGGGCCGGGACGACCTCGACTTCCTCCGCGCCGAGGTCGGGGACGACCTGCTGGTGACCGTCGGGCACTCGGACTGGGTGCGCGCCATGGAGAAGGGCCGGCCGCCCCGGTTCCCCTTCCTGGAGGACGCCAACCGCCGTGCCCTGCGCACGCTCCAGGTCGCCGCGGACGCCGCCTACGAGCTGCGCGACTGGGAGCGCTACACCCGCCAGATGACGCACTTCCACCTGAAGAACGCCCACTCGTGGGGCAACGCACGCACCGGGGCCGACCTGGCCGCGCAGATCGACCCCGGGTTAGTCCTCGGCGAAGGCGTCACCGCTCCCGCGTGAGACGGGCTACGGCCTCGGCGCCCCGGGCACGCCCCTGGGGGCCGGGGCGGGGTGGCCGGACAGGAAGGACGCCCAGCCCTGCTGCGGGGCCTCGCCGACCCCCAGGCCGCGCAGCTTGGCGAGGGTCTGCGGGTCCTGGGCGTCCAGCCAGTCGGCCAGTTGACGGAAGGAGACACAGCGCACGTCGGGCTTGTTGCACACCTGCTCCACCACCTCGTCGACGGCGCGCATGTAGGTGCCGCCGTTCCAGGACTCGAAGTGGTTGCCGATGACGAGGGGCGCGCGGTTGCCGTCGTAGGCCCGGTAGAAGCCCTTGAGCAGGCCGTCGCGCATCTGGTCGCCCCAGTAGCCGAACTTGTCGGGGTCGCCCTGCGTCAGGGTGCCGGACTGGTTGACCATGAAGTTGTAGTCCATGGTGAGCTGCTCGTAGGTGTGGCCCGGGAAGGGCACGAGCTGCATCGACAGGTCCCACAGGCCGTACTTCTTCCTCGGCCACACCTGGTTGTTGACGCCGCTGGTGTCGTAGCGGAAGCCCAGATCCCGGGCCGCCTTCATGAAGTTCTTCTGGCCCTCGAGGCAAGGGGTGCGGGCGCCGACGAGTTCCTTGTCGTAGTCGAACGGCAGCGGGGCGGCGTCCCGCAGCCCGGTGTTGGTCTTCCAGGTCTTCACGAACTCCTTCGCCTGGGCGATCTCGCTCTTCCACTCCTCGACCGACCACTGGCCGGCGCCGCCGTTCTCACCGCAGAAGTGGCCGTTGAAGTGGGTGCCGATCTCGTTGCCCTCCAGCCACGCCAGGCGGAGTTGCTTGACGGTGTCGGTGATGCCCTTCTCGTCGTTGAACCCGATCTCCGAGCTGCCGGGCTCGTGCTGCGGGGGGCGGTACAACTCCCGCCTGTCCTTCGGGAGCAGGTACACCCCGCTGAGGAAGTACGTCATCGTCGCGTTGTTGGCCTTGGCCACCTTGCGGAAGTGGGAGAACAGCTTCTGGCTGTCCTCCCCCGCGCCGTCCCAGGAGAACACCACGAACTGCGGTGGCTTCTGGCCGGGTTCGAGCCGCTCCGGTCTGGCCAGGTGCGGCTGGGCCCCGGTGTACGCGGTGGAGCCGTCGCCGATGAGGCGGACGACGCTTCCGGGCGCGGGCGCACCCAGCGGGCCGTGCGCCCCCTGTCCGGAAACATCGGTGTCGCCCGCACAACCCGCGAGCGAAGAGGCACAGGCCGCGGCGACCACGGCGCCCGCGGCGATCCTCTGGTTGGCGGCCATGTTCCGCCCACCTTCTTCCTTCTCTCGTCCAACGCCGAGACGGCGTGTGCTGGTCCTGTGCCGGGCGCGCCGGACGCGCCGGTAGCGCCGTCAAGGTCGCACGAGGGCGAGGAGGAATTAGTACGACAAGCCGATAAAAAGATCACTTCACTCATCGGAGTGAAGCGATGCACCATTTGCACCGAATGTTCATGCATGACCTTTACGTTGAATTACGATCGCTTTACCGAGCGTTGATTCAGTTGCTCCAGTTGATCCATCCCGCCGCTGTACGCCGTGACCCACGGCCGCGACCCGACCCCGCCCCGTGCGGGGACCACCAGTTCCGCGACCGCGCCGCCCGGAGGAGACGGGAACATGTCAGCCTGCGCCCCCACCCACGCCGCCGACCCTGCTCGGCCCCAGCGCACCCACCAGCCCCACAGCCCGCCGCCGGGCCCGGGCCGCTTCCGTGTCGCGGGCGCCGACCTGTCGGCCTCGATCGCGGTCTTCCTGATCGCCCTGCCCCTGTCCCTCGGCATCGCCCTCGCCACCGGCGCCCCGCTCCAGGCCGGCCTCGTCGCCGCGGCCGTGGGCGGCCTGGTCGCCGGACGGCTCGGCGGCTGCCCCCTCCAGGTCAGCGGCCCCGCCGCCGGACTCACGGTCGTCACCGCGGACCTGATCCACCACTACGGATGGCGTGCGACCTGCGGGATCACCGTGCTCGCCGGCCTCGCCCAACTGGGTCTGGGCTGCCTGCGGGTGGCCCGCGGCGCGCTCGCCGTCAGCCCCGCCGTCGTGCACGGGATGCTCGCCGGCATCGGCGTGACCATCGCCGTCGCGCAGCTGCACATCGTCCTCGGCGGCAGCCCGCAGAGCTCCGTGATCGCCAACCTCCGTGCGCTGCCCGCCCAGTTGGCCGGACTGCAACCGGCCGCGGTGTCGGTGAGCGTGCTGACGCTGACCCTCCTGCTGCTCTGGCCGAGACTTCCCGGCCGGGCCGGTGACCTCCTGCGCAAGATGCCCGCCGCACTCGTCGCGGTCGCCGGGGCCACGGGGGCCGCCTCCCTCGCCGGGCTCAGCCTGGCCCGGGTGGACCTGCCCTCGTGGAGCAGTCACGCCCTGGCCGGGCTGCCCGAGGGTCCGGTGGCCGGCGTCGTCGCCGCCGTGCTCACCACGACGCTGGTGTGCAGCGTGCAGTCGCTGCTCGGCACCGTAGCCGTGGACAAGCTGGCCGCCGGACGCCCCGCGCCCACCGTCCGGGTCCCGCGGTCCGACCTGGACCGGGAGCTGCTCGGACAGGGCGCGGCCAACGTCGTCTCCGGCGCGCTCGGCGGGCTCCCGGTCGCCGGGGTGGCGGTGCGCAGTTCGGCGAATGTGCGCGCGGGCGCCGTCAGCCGGAACTCCACGATGCTGCACGGCGTTCTCGTAGTAGTTGCCGCGCTGCTGATGGTCCCGATCCTGGAGCTCATCCCGCTCGCCTCGCTCGCCGCCCTGGTGATGGCCGTCGGCATCCAGATGGTGTCCCTGCACCACATCCGCACGGTGACCCGCCACCGAGAGGTGCTGGTGTACGCCGTCACCACCCTCGGCGTGGTGGCCTTCGGTGTCCTGGAGGGCGTGGTCCTCGGGGTCGCCGTGGCCGTCGCCGTCGCTCTGCACCGCCTCGCCCGCACCCGCATCACGCACGACGAGAAGGAGGGAGTCCATCACGTCCACGTACGAGGGCAGTTGACGTTCCTCGCGGTGCCGCGGCTCAGCCGCGCCCTGCACCTCGTACCCCACGGGGCCGACGCGGTCGTCGAACTGGACGGCTCGTTCATGGACCATGCGGCGCACGAGTCACTGCAGGACTGGCAGCGGACGCACACCGCGCAGGGCGGCTCCGCCGACATCACCGGACGCCGCGCCGGAGTCGGCATCGCCGAGCCCGCCGACACCACCGGATGCCGTTGCCGGCCCTGGACGCCCTGGCGCAACCACCAGTGCCGGGACACGCCCCGGGCACCGGCGGCCGACACCCGCGCGGAGACCGGCCACCGGGTCGGCGGGACTGCCCCCAGCAGACAGCAACTGGCTCGTGGCATCAGCGCGTTCCACACCAACACCGCACCGCTGGTGCGGAGGGAGCTGGCGCGACTGGCGCGGGAGGGGCAGCAGCCGTCCCAGCTGTTCCTCACCTGCGCCGACTCGCGGCTGGTCACCTCGATGATCACCTCCAGTGGTCCGGGCGACCTCTTCGTCGTGCGCAACGTGGGCAACCTCGTGCCGCCGCCCTGCGAGGACGGCGGGGACGACTCGGTGGCCGCCGCCATCGAGTACGCGGTGGACGTGCTCGGGGTCCGCTCCATCACGGTGTGCGGGCACTCCGGGTGCGGTGCGATGCAGGCGCTGCTCCACTCCGCTTCCGGCCCGGTGACGGGGTCCCGGGGCGCACCGGCACAGGGCACCCGCGCACGGGAGGCCCGGGGGCACGGCGCCCACACGCGGGACGCAGGCCCCCCGGCCCCCGACGCACGGGACTCCGGGACGCCCCTGGAGCGGTGGCTGCGCCACGGGCTGCCCAGCCTGGAGCGCATGGCCGACGCCGGTCCCGCCCGGCCGCGGCTGTCGGGGCGGCGGCCCGCCGACGCGGTGGAGCTGCTGTGCCTGACCAACGTCGTGCAGCAGTTGGAGCACCTGCGCCACCACGCCTCGGTGGACCAGGCCCTGCGGGAGGGCACGCTGGAGCTGCACGGCATGTACTTCCACGTGGGTGAGGCCCAGGCCTACCTGCTGACGGGGGAGGCGGGGGTCGAGGTGTTCACCGGCGTGGAGGCGCCGGAGGACCTGCCCAGTCCGGCGTGAGCGTTCACCCGGGGGCGGGCGCCCGCGCGGGAGGTCCGGCGAAGGCCGCCGGAGCCCGCCGCGGGTGACCCGCCCGCCGGGCGCCACGCCGACCGGGATCTTTGTGGATCGTGCTGAACTTCCGCGGTCTCCGATCCGTGGGAACGGATGAACCCGGCCGCCGGGACGACGCGCGGGCCGCCCAGGGGCGCCCCCGTGCCCCCGAGCGGCCGTGCAAATCTTCCGCAAAGAGGTCTAAACCAATGTTCGGGCGACCCTTGTCATCGGACCCCCGGTCTGATGAGCTGTGGCCTGGGACACAACGGACACCCTGGGAAAGGGAGATGTCGTGAGCAACGAAAGCCTGGCCAACCTCCTGAAGGAGGAGCGACGTTTCGCGCCGCCGGCTGACCTGGCCGCGGGCGCCAACGTCACGGCGGAGGCGTACGAACAGGCCAAGGCTGACAGGCTCGGCTTCTGGGCCGAGCAGGCCCGGCGGCTGACCTGGGCCGAGGAACCGACCGAGACGCTCGACTGGTCGAACCCGCCGTTCGCCAAGTGGTTCAAGGACGGCACGCTCAACGTGGCGTACAACTGCGTGGACCGGCACGTGGAGGCCGGGCACGGCGACCGGGTCGCGATCCACTTCGAGGGCGAGCCCGGCGACAGCCGCGCGATCACCTACGCCGAGCTCAAGGACGAGGTCTCCAGGGCAGCGAACGCGCTGCTGGAGCTGGGCGTCCGCAAGGGCGACCGGGTCGCGATCTACATGCCGATGATCGCGGAGACGGCGATCGCCATGCTGGCCTGCGCCCGGATCGGCGCCGCGCACTCCGTCGTCTTCGGCGGCTTCTCCGCGGACGCGCTGGCGACACGCATCCAGGACGCCGACGCCCGCGTCGTGATCACGTCCGACGGCGGCTACCGGCGCGGCAAGCCGTCCGCGCTCAAGCCGGCCGTCGACGAGGCGGTCGAGCGCGTGGACAACGTCGAGCACGTGCTCGTGGTCCGCCGCACCGGCCAGGAGGTCGCCTGGACCGAGGGCCGGGACGTGTGGTGGCACGAGCTGGTCGGCCGGCAGTCGGCCGAGCACACCCCGGAGGCGTTCGGGGCGGAGCACCCGCTGTTCATCCTGTACACCTCGGGCACGACCGGGAAGCCGAAGGGCATCCTGCACACCTCCGGCGGCTACCTGACGCAGGCGGCGTACACGCACTGGGCCGTCTTCGACCTCAAGCCGGAGACCGACGTCTACTGGTGCACGGCCGACGTCGGCTGGGTCACCGGCCACTCCTACATCGTCTACGGACCGCTGGCGAACGGCGCGACGCAGGTGATGTACGAGGGCACCCCCGACACCCCGCACCAGGGCCGCTTCTGGGAGATCGTGCAGAAGTACGGGGTGACGATCCTGTACACGGCGCCGACCGCCATCCGCACCTTCATGAAGTGGGGCGACGACATCCCCGCGAAGTTCGACCTGTCCTCCCTGCGCGTGCTGGGCTCGGTCGGCGAGCCGATCAACCCCGAGGCGTGGATCTGGTACCGCAAGAACATCGGCGCGGACCGCACCCCGGTGGTCGACACCTGGTGGCAGACGGAGACCGGGGCGATGATGATCTCGCCGCTGCCCGGGGTGACGGAGGCCAAGCCCGGTTCCGCCCAGCGCCCGCTGCCCGGCATCTCCGCCACGGTCGTGGACGACGAGGCGAACGAGGTCGCCAACGGCGGCGGCGGCTACCTCGTGCTCACCGAGCCGTGGCCGGCGATGCTGCGCACCATCTGGGGCGACGACCAGCGGTTCATCGACACCTACTGGTCGCGCTTCGAGGGCAAGTACTTCGCCGGTGACGGCGCCAAGAAGGACGACGACGGCGACATCTGGCTGCTCGGCCGCGTCGACGACGTGATGCTCGTGTCCGGGCACAACATCTCGACCACGGAGGTCGAGTCGGCCCTGGTGTCGCACCCGTCGGTCGCCGAGGCGGCCGTGGTGGGCGCCGCGGACGAGACGACCGGGCAGGCGATCGTCGCCTTCGTGATCCTGCGCGGCGCGGCCGCGGAGACCGAGGACCTGGTCGCCGAGCTGCGCAACCACGTCGGCAGCACGCTCGGCCCGATCGCCAAGCCGAAGCGGATCCTGCCGGTGGCGGAGCTGCCCAAGACGCGGTCCGGGAAGATCATGCGGCGACTGCTGCGCGACGTGGCGGAGAACCGGCAGCTCGGGGACGTCACGACCCTTACGGACTCGACGGTGATGGACCTCATCCAGACGAAGCTCCCGGCATCGCCGAGCGAGGACTGAGGACCGACGGCCTCACCCAGGGTGCCCCGGAGGCAGGGCACCCTGGGCCCTCGGCCGGCCCCGACTTCGTAAGGGGCCCGTAAACTGGTGACCTCAGGGTGTGCCGGGAAGTCTGGTCGGCGACGCCGTCGGTGATCCCGCGCGACGGCGGCAAGCCGCATCGACCCGGAGGTCCCACCGTGGCCGCACCCCGCACCAGCGACACCGCCCGCAAGGTCCTCGGACGGCTCTCCCTGCCCGAGCGGACCTTCGTCGTGGACGCGCTGCGTGCCGAGACCGTCGGCGGCGTGCTGCTGCTCCTCGCCGCGCTGGCCGCCCTGGCCTGGGCGAACATCCCCGCACTGCGCGCGAGCTACGAGAGCGTCGGCGACTTCCACTTCGGCCCCTCGGCCCTCGGTCTGCACCTCTCCGTGGCGCACTGGGCCGCCGACGGGCTGCTCGCGATCTTCTTCTTCGTCGCCGGCATCGAACTGAAACGCGAACTCGTCGCGGGCGACCTGCGCGACCCGCGGGCCGCCGTCCTGCCGGTGGTCGCCGCGCTGTGCGGCATGGCCGTACCCGCGGTCGTCTACACCCTCACCAGTGCCGCCGGGGGCGGATCGCTCGCCGGCTGGGCGGTGCCGACGGCGACCGACATCGCGTTCGCCCTCGCCGTCCTCGCGGTCATCGGCACCTCGCTGCCGAGCGCCCTGCGCGCGTTCCTGCTCACGCTCGCCGTCGTCGACGACCTGCTCGCGATCCTGATCATCGCCGTCTTCTTCACCGACCACCTGAATTTCGCCGCGCTCGGCGGCGCGGCGGCCGGTCTGGCGGTCTTCTGGCTGCTGCTGCGGGCGGGCGTACGCGGCTGGTACGTGTACGTCCCGCTCGCCGTGGTCGTCTGGGCGCTGATGTACAACAGCGGCGTGCACGCCACCATCGCGGGCGTGGCGATGGGCCTGATGCTGCGCTGCACCACCCGCGACGGCGAGGAGCACTCCCCCGGCGAGCGCATCGAGCACCTCGTCCGGCCCCTGTCCGCGGGCCTGGCCGTGCCGCTGTTCGCCCTGTTCAGCGCCGGTGTCTCGCTCTCGGGGGGCGCGCTGTCGGACGTGTTCACCCGGCCCGAGACCCTCGGCGTGGTCCTCGGGCTCGTGGTCGGCAAGGCGGTCGGCATCTTCGGCGGCACCTGGTTCACCGCCCGCTTCACCCGGGCCTCGCTCAGCGACGACCTGGCCTGGGCGGACGTGTTCGCCGTCGCCTCGCTCGCCGGGATCGGCTTCACCGTCTCCCTGCTCATCGGCGAGCTGGCCTTCGAGGGCGACGCGGCGATGACCGACGAGGTCAAGGCCGCCGTCCTGTGCGGCTCCCTGGTCGCGGCGACGCTGGCGACCGTCCTGCTGAAGGTGCGGAACGCCAAGTACCGCAGGCTGTGCGAGGCCGAGGAGCGCGACGACGACCTCGACGGCATCCCCGACGTCTACGAGGAGGACGACCCGGCGTACCACCTGCGCATGGCCGCCATCCACGAGGGGAAGGCCGCCGAGCACCGGCGGATCGCCGAGGAGAAGGCCGCCGAACGGGCACGGCGGCTTGCCGAAGTGCCGGGCGGGGCAGGCGAGGAGAACGACAGTCCGGCATGATCTGACGGGACGGTACAAATGACAGGACCGTCCCCAGTCGGGCAGAAGTCAGGCGGCAGTCGAGCCGGACCAGAACCCGGACGGAATTCCACCCAGTCAGGAGAGGGAGACCGCGATGAGCGCACCCGACGGCAGCCCGGTCGGCGCCGAACGCAGCATCGGCCAGCTGTTCGCCTCGGCGACGACCGACATGTCCGCGCTGGTGCACGACGAGATCGCGCTGGCCAAGGCCCAGCTGAAGCAGGACGTCAAGCGCGGCGCCACGAGCGGCGGCGCGTTCAGCGCGGCCGGCGTGCTGCTGCTGTTCTCCCTGCCGATGCTCAACTTCGCCCTCGCGTACGGCATTCGGACCTGGAGCGGCTGGAACCTCGCGGTCTGCTTCCTGCTGTCCTTCGCGGCCAACGTCCTCGTCGCCGGCGTCCTCGCGCTGATCGGCGTGGCCTTCGCCAAGAAGGCGAAGAAGAGCCAGGGCCCGCAGAAGGTCGCCGCGTCGATGAAGGAGACGGCGAACGTCCTGCAGAAGGCCAAGCCGCACCCCCGCCCGGAGACCCCGGCCCTGGAGGACCGGGCGCCCCAGGCCATCGAGGCTGTGGCACGCTCGTCGTCATGACGGATCCCGCCACCCCTCCGGCGCAGCCCACCTCGGTCGTACGGCTCGACCTGCCCGGCGGCCGAAAGGTGACCCACCGGGACGTGGCCGCCAACGGCGCACGCTTCCACATCGCCGAGCTCGGCGACGGCCCGCTGGTGCTGCTGCTGCATGGCTTCCCGCAGTTCTGGTGGACCTGGCGGCACCAGCTGGCCGCGCTCGCCGACGCGGGGTTCCGGGCCGTCGCCATGGACCTGCGGGGCGTGGGCGGCAGCGACCGCACGCCCCGCGGTTACGATCCCGCCAACCTCGCGCTGGACATCACCGGCGTGATCCGCTCGCTCGGCGAGCCGGACGCCGCCCTGGTCGGTCACGACCTCGGCGGCTATCTGGCGTGGACGGCGGCCGCGATGCGCCCGAAGCTCGTACGGCGGCTCGCGGTCTCCTCGATGCCGCACCCCCGGCGCTGGCGCTCGGCGATGGTCTCGGACCCGCGGCAGAGCGCGGCGAGCTCCTACATCTGGGGCTTCCAGCGGCCGTGGATCCCCGAGCGGCAGCTGACCGCCGACGACGGGGCGCTCGTGGCCCGGCTCGTACGGGACTGGTCGGGGCCGCGGCTGCCGGACGACGAGGCGGTGGAGACGTACCGCCGCGCCATCTGCATCCCCTCCACGGCGCACTGCTCGATAGAGCCCTACCGCTGGATGGTGCGGTCCCTGGCCCGCCCCGACGGCATCCAGTTCTACCGCCGGATGAAGCGGCCCCTGCGGGTGCCCACGCTGCATCTGCACGGCTCCCTCGACCCGGTGCAGCGCATCCGCAGCGCGGCCGGCTCGGGAGAGTACGTCGAGGCGCCGTACCGCTGGCGGCTCTTCGACGGGCTGGGGCACTTCCCGCACGAGGAGGATCCGGTCGCGTTCTCCACCGAACTGGTCAACTGGCTGAAGGACCCCGAACCCGATCGGTGACCGAGCCACTGCGCCCGGTATCCGGACCTGAACAGCTGTCCGACGAACGGCCAATTGCCTGGCGCATAGGCCAATTGGGGTGCCCGCGCGCGGTTATGGACCTTGGGGCAGGGGCAGACGTCGGGGTATGGGCTGGACGCACGACTACAGTGACGCAGCACGCAGCCGCCGTTCCACGGCCTGGCTCGACTCCCACCAGCGGGGCACCCCGCAACTGACGGGCACCGACCCCCGGGTGGGCATCTCGCGCATCCTGCGTCGCCGGGCCCGCTGGGTCTCCGTACGCCTGCGTCACACCCGCGACTGAGCGCGGGCCCGGCCCCACGGCCGGGCTCAGAGCGCGCAGCTGTCGCTGTCCACCTGCTGGTTCGCGGTACGCCCCTTGGCGATGTCCTGCTGGATCTCGTCCGCCGAGAGCGCGTATCCGGTCTGGGCGTCGTCGAGCGACTTGGCGAACACCACTCCGTAGACCCGGCCGTCGGTGGTGAGCAGCGGGCCGCCGGAGTTGCCCTGGCGGACGGTCGCGAAGAGCGAGTAGACGTCGCGGCGGACCGTGCCGCGGTGGTAGATGTCCGGGCCGTTGGCCGTGATGCGCCCGCGCACCCGCGCGGCGCGCACGTCGTACGAGCCGTTCTCCGGGAAGCCGGCGACGATCGCGCCGTCACCGCTGCGGGCGTCCGTGCGCGCGAACTTCAGCGCCGGGGCCTTCAGGTCCGGTACGTCGAGTACGGCGATGTCGCGCTGCCAGTCGTAGAGGACGACCTTCGCGTCGTACCTGCGGCCCACGCCGCCGATCTGGACGGTGGGCTCGTCGACGCCGCCGACGACGTGGGCGTTGGTCATCACGCGGCGGTCGCCGAAGACGAAGCCGCTGCCCTCCAGGACCTTGCCGCAACTGCGCGCGGTGCCGACCACCTTGACGACGGACTGCTTGGCGCGGGTGGCCACGGCGCTGCCCGCCAGGGCCGGGTCCGGGGGCCGTACGTCGGTGATGGGTTCATTGGCGAAGGGGCTGAAGACCTGCGGGAAGCCGTTCTGCGCGAGGACCGACGAGAAGTGCGTGAACCAGGTGCCGGCCTGGGCGGGCAGGACACCGGAGACCCCGATCAGCACCCTGGAGTTGCGCACCTCCTTGCCGACGGTCGGAATCGTCGTGGAACCCAGGAGCGAGCCGATCAGCCAGGCGACGAAGAGCAGCGCCGCGACGTTGACCAGGGCGCCGCCGGTCGCGTCCAGGGCGCGCGCCGGGGACCAGGTGATGTACACGCGCAGCTTGTTGCCGAGGTGGGTGGTCAGGGCCTGGCCGACCGAGGCGCAGACGATGACGACGACCACCGCGACGACGGCCGCCGTGGTGCTGACCGGCGAGCCGTCCGTCAGGGCGTCCCAGACGACCGGCAGTGTGTACACGGCGACGATGCCGCCGCCCAGGAAACCGATCACCGACAGGATGCCGACGACGAAGCCCTGGCGGTAGCCCACGACCGCGAACCACACGGCGGCGACCAGCAGCAGGATGTCCAGCACGTTCACCGCTTCGAGCCTCGCCTCATCGTCTCGCGGTCACCACGGATCGGCCGGGGGGCCGGTACGCCGCACAGCGCGCTGCGGGCTCGGCGTCCCCCGGGAAAACACAACACGGCGCCCACCCTGTCATGACCGCCAGTCGAGTGGGACCTGCTTGCCCCGGTCCCAGGGCTCCTCCCAGCCCGCGAAGTGCAGCAGGCGGTCGATGATGCCGGCGGTGAAGCCCCAGACGAGGGCCGATTCGACCAGGAATGCCGGGCCGCGGTGTCCGCTGGGGTGCACGGTGGTGGCGCGGTTGCGCGGGTTCGTGAGATCCGCCACGGGGACCGTGAAGACGCGGGCGGTCTCGGCCGGATCGACGACACCGACCGGGCTGGGCTCGCGCCACCAGCCGAGCACCGGCGTGACGACGAAGCCGCTGACCGGGATGTACAGCCGGGGCAGCACGCCGAACAGCTGGACGCCGGCCGGGACCAGCCCGGTCTCCTCCTCCGCCTCCCGCAGCGCCGCCCGCAGCGGCCCCTCGGCCGTCGGGTCGCCGTCGACGGGGTCGAGCGCGCCGCCGGGGAAGGACGGCTGGCCGGCGTGCGAGCGCAGCGAGCTGGCCCGCTCCATCAGCAGCAGCTCCGGGCCGCGCTCGCCCTCGCCGAACAGGATGAGTACGGCGGACTGGCGCCCCGCGCCGTCCTCCGGCGGCAGGAAACGGCTCAGCTCGACCGGCCGGACGGTCTCCACGACGCGCACGACGGGCTCCAGCCATCCCGGCAGTCCCTCCGTGCTGAGCGCGGCCCGGCCGCCCTGGGTGTCACTCGCGCGCGTCATCGCCCTCCCCGTCGTCCTGCTGCTTCCAACGCCTGCCGCCCCCGGGATCGTTCCGCGTCGGCGATGCCGGCCGCCGTCCCGGCCGACCGGGCTGCCACAGCTGACACAGCTGTCCCGGTAGCCCCAGGTTCCAGCGGCCCCAGCGATCCCGACAGTCCCAGCGGCCCCAGCGATCCCGACAGTCCCAGCGGTCCCGGTCGTCCCGTCATCCGGCGTCCCGTCATCCGGCCCCCAGCGGCGGGGCCGGCCTGCCGCCCGCGTCCAGGTAGGCCTGCGGGGGCTTCAGCCGCTGGCCGGGGAAGCCGCCCTTCTCGTACTTCAGCAGCTTCCTCGCCTTCTCCGGGTCGGTCTCGCCCTCGCCGTACGCGGGGCACAGCGGCGCGATCGGGCAGGCGCCGCAGGCGGGCTTGCGGGCGTGACAGATGCGGCGGCCGTGGAAGATCACATGGTGCGAGAGCATCGTCCAGTCGCTCCGGGGGAAGAGCGCGCCGACGGCGGCCTCGATCTTGTCGGGGTCGGTCTCCTCGGTCCACTGCCAGCGCCGCACCAGCCGCTGGAAGTGCGTGTCCACGGTGATGCCGGGGTGGCCGAAGGCGTTGCCGAGGACCACGAAGGCGGTCTTGCGGCCGACGCCGGGCAGCTTGACGAGGTCCTGGAGACGGCCGGGGACCTGTCCGCCGAACTCCGCCACCAGCGCCTTGGACAGGCCCATGACCGACTTGGTCTTGGCCCGGAAGAACCCGGTGGGCCGGAGGATCTCCTCGACCTCCTCCGGGTTGGCGGCGGCGAGGTCCTCGGGGGTCGGGTACCGGTCGAACAGCGCGGGCGTCGTCTGGTTCACCCTCAGGTCCGTGGTCTGCGCGGACAGCACCGTGGCGACCAGCAGCTGGAAGGGGTTCTCGAAGTCCAGCTCGGGGTGGGCGTACGGGTACACCTCGGCGAGCTCGCGGTTGATGCGCCGGGCGCGGCGGACGAGCGCGGTGCGCGACTCGTTCCGCGGCGGCTTCGGGGCGACGGTCTTCTCAGCGGAGGCCCGCCGCACGGCGACCGTGCCGTCCTCGGGCGCGACGGTCACCTTCTTCGGCGGCCGGGCCTTCCGCACGGCGGCCGGCTTCCCCGCGGTTCTCGCGGGTGCCTTCGCCGTGGTCTTCGCGGGGGCCTTCTTCGGGGCGAGGGCCTTTTCGGCCGGAGCCTTCTCCGCGGCGGCCTTCTTCGCGGCGGCCTTCTTGGCAGGTGCCTTCTTGGCGGCCGCTGCCTTCTTCACCGGAGCCGTCTTCTTCGCGGGTGCCTTTTTGGCTGTTTTTTCCGTTTTGTTTCCATCCTCGGGGCTTCGTTCGCCCACAGCGGAATCCTTGCGTACAACCACCCGCGCAGCCCCCTAGGCCTGTGCTCTCACCGGCGTTTCGGACACCCGGCCAGCCTAAAGGCAGGCACGGACATCCGCCCCGGGCCCCGAGGATCAGCCCCCGATCGGACCCCTGCCGCTTACCCCGGGACTCCGGTGCGGCATCCTTGTGACAGATCACACTGTTTGGATCGTCCGGCAAAATGGGGAACACGGTCCCCTGGCACACCGGGGAGAAAGATCCCCTGAGCAGGTCGACAAGGAGAGAACTCGTGGACGACGTTCTGCGGCGCAATCCGCTCTTCGCGGCGCTCGACGACGAGCAGGCCGCGGAGCTCCGCGCCTCCATGACGGAGGTGACGCTCGCACGCGGCGACTCGCTCTTCCACGAGGGCGACCCGGGTGACCGCCTGTACGTGGTCACCGAGGGCAAGGTCAAGCTGCACCGCACGTCCCCCGACGGCCGCGAGAACATGCTGGCGGTGGTCGGCCCCGGCGAGCTCATCGGCGAGCTGTCGCTCTTCGACCCGGGCCCGCGCACCGCGACCGCGACCGCGCTGACCGAGGTCAAGCTGCTGGCCCTCGGCCACGGCGACCTCCAGCCCTGGCTGAACGCGCGGCCCGAGGTGGCCGGCGCCCTGCTGCGCGCCGTCGCCCGGCGCCTGCGCAAGACCAACGACCAGATGTCCGACCTGGTCTTCTCCGACGTGCCGGGCCGTGTCGCCCGCGCCCTGCTGGACCTCTCGCGCCGTTTCGGCGTGCAGTCCGAGGAGGGCATCCACGTCGTGCACGATCTGACGCAGGAGGAGCTGGCCCAGCTGGTCGGCGCCTCCCGCGAGACCGTGAACAAGGCCCTGGCGGACTTCGCCGGGCGCGGCTGGCTCCGCCTGGAGGCGCGCGCGGTCATCCTGCTGGACGTGGAGCGCCTCGCCAAGCGCTCGCGCTGACCGCGGGCACGGTTTCACACGACGCACAGAGAGGGTCCCGTCTCCCGGGAGGCGGGACCCTCTCTGTGCGTCCACGACCGGCCCTGCCCGCGCCGCCGCGCGCCCGGAAGGCGGCACCCCGCGGTCGGACGAGCCCGTGGCCCGGACGAGCCCGCGGTTCAGATGAGCCCGTGCTCGCGCAGGTATTCCATCTGGGCCCGGACCGACAGCTCCGCCGCGGGCCACAGGGAGCGGTCGACGTCCGCGTACACGTGGGCGACGACCTGGGCGGGGGTGCGGTGGCCGTCCTCGACCGCCGTCTCGACCTGGGCGAGCCGGTGGGCGCGGTGCGCGAGGTAGAACTCGACGGCGCCCTGGGCGTCCTCCAGCACGGGACCGTGACCCGGCAGGACCGTGTGCACGCCGTCGTCGACCGTGAGGGACCTCAGCCGCCGCAGGGAGTCCAGGTAGTCGCCGAGACGGCCGTCGGGATGCGCCACGACCGTGGTGCCGCGGCCCAGGATCGTGTCGCCGGTCAGCACCGCCCGGTCGGCCGGCAGGTGGAAGCACAGGGAGTCCGCGGTGTGGCCGGGGGTCGGCACGACCCTCAGCTCCAGGCCGCCCACCGTGATCACGTTCCCGGCTGCCAGGCCCTCGTCGCCCAGCCGCAGCGCCGGGTCCAGCGCCCGCACCCTGGTACCGGTCAGCTCGGCGAAGCGGGCGGCGCCGGCCGCGTGGTCGGGGTGGCCGTGGGTGAGCAGGGTCAGGGCTATGCGCTTGCCGGCCCGCTCGGCCGTCTCGACGACCGAGCGCAGATGGCCCTCGTCCTGCGGGCCCGGGTCGATCACCACGGCCAGGTCGGATCCGGGTTCCGAGACGAGCCAGGTGTTGGTGCCGTCCAGGGTCATGGCGGAGGGGTTGGGCGCGAGGACGTTGACGGCCCGCGCGGTCGCGGGGCCGGTGTGGACGCCGCCCCGGGGCTGACCGGGGAGCGTTGCTGCGTCCGTCATGCGAGGGGACCTTCCTGGACGTCGGTCGTGCGGGCGGTACGGGATCCCCGGGAACCCTGCCCGGCCGTACGGGAGTCCCGCCCGGTCACGCCGGGGCCCCGCCGGCCGGGATGTGCTTGGTGAACTCGTCGTGGCCCGGCCAGGACAGCACGACCTCGCCGTCCACGAGGCGGGCCCGGGCCAGGACGGGGGTCAGATCGCGCTCGTGCGCCCCCGTGAGCGCGTCGGCGGCGGAGTCGTACGCCGCCAGCCCGCGCAGCGTGGCGATGGTGGGCGGCATCATCAGCAGCTCGCCCCGGTCGTACGAGGCCGCCGCGTCGGCGGGGCGGATCCACACCGTGCGGTCGGCCTCCGTGGAGGCGTTCCGGGTGCGCTGCCCCTCCGGGAGGGCGGCCACGAAGAACCAGGTGTCGTAGCGGCGGGACTCGAACTCGGGGGTGATCCAGCGGGCCCACGCGCCCAGCAGGTCCGAGCGCAGGGTCAGGCCGCGGCGGTCGAGGAACTCCGCGAAGGACAGCTCACGGGCGACCAGCGCGGCCCGGTCGGCCTCCCACTCCGGGGCCGTGGTGTCGCCGACGACGGAGTCCGGGGTGGGACCGGCGAGCAGCACGCCCGCCTCCTCGTACGTCTCGCGCACGGCCGCACAGACGATCGCCTGGGCCACCGCGTCGTCGACGCCGAGCCGGTCCGCCCACCACGCGCGCGTGGGACCCGCCCAGCGGACCTGGTGGTCGTCGTCGCGGGGGTCCACGCCACCGCCCGGGTAGGCGTACGCGCCCCCGGCGAAGGCCATGGAGGCGCGTCTGCGCAACATGTGGACGACGGGCCCGGCGCCGGCGTCCTTCAGGAGCATCACCGTCGCCGCGCGCCTGGGAGCGACCGGCGTGAGGGTGCCGTCCGCGAGCGCGCGGATACGGGCCGGCCAGTCCGGGGGAAACCACTGCCCATTCGCCATGGGCGGAGGCTATCCCGTGGTGCGCGAATGTTCGAGAGGTGCCCGAGGCCCCGCCCCGCAGGTGACCGAGGGTCCCCGACCCCAGAAACCCGAGGCCCGTGCCCGTAGGTTCCCCAGGTCCCTGCCGCAGACACCCGAGGCCCGTGCCCGCGGGCAGCACCCGAAGGCCAGGACGCACCGGTCGGGACCCCGTCCCGGGACCTACTGAGCCCGCCCGGGGACCCTCCTGAGGCCCTTCCCGGACCCTCCTGAGGCCCTGCGGGGCCCCCGAGGCCCCGCTACGGCAGCAGCTCGACCTGGATCTCGACCTCGACCGGCGCGTCCAGCGGCAGCACCGCCACGCCGACCGCGCTGCGCGCGTGCACGCCCCGCTCGCCGAGGACCTCGCCCAGCAGCTCGCTGGCGCCGTTGACGACACCCGGCTGGCCGGTGAAGTCGGCCGCCGAGGCGACGAAGCCGACGACCTTCACCACGCGCGCGACGCGGTCCAGGTCGCCCACGACGGACTTGACGGCGGCCAGCGCGTTCAGCGCGCAGGTGCGGGCCAGCTCCTTGGCCTCCTCCGCCGTGACCTCCAGGCCCACCTTGCCGGTGACCGGGAGCTTGCCCTCGACCATCGGCAGCTGGCCCGCGGTGTAGACGTAGGAGCCGGACAGCACGGCCGGCTGGTAGGAGGCCAGCGGGGGCACGACCTCCGGCAGGGTCAGACCCAGCTCGGCCAGCTTCGCCTCGACCGCGCTCATCCCTGCTTCTCCCGCTTCAGGTAGGCCACCAGCTGCTCGGGGTTCGGCCCGGGCACGACCTGGACGAGCTCCCAGCCGTCCTCGCCCCAGGTGTCCAGAATCTGCTTCGTGGCATGGACGAGCAGCGGCACGGTTGCGTATTCCCACTTGGTCATGGGGCCGACTGTATCCGCTGTTGTCCACAGCCTCCCGCGTAGCCCGAGCGCGGACTGGTTAGGCTCGAAGACGTGAGCAGGCTCCAGGTCGTCAGCGGCAAGGGCGGGACCGGAAAGACCACGGTCGCCGCCGCCCTCGCGCTTGCCCTCGCCACGGCGGGGAAGCGGACACTCCTCGTCGAGGTCGAGGGTCGGCAGGGCATCGCACAACTCTTCGAAACGGAGGCGCTGCCCTACGAGGAACGGAAGATCGCGGTCGCTCCCGGGGGCGGGGAGGTGTACGCCCTGGCCATAGACCCCGAACTGGCCCTGCTGGACTACCTCCAGATGTTCTACAAGCTCGGCGGCGCGGGCCGGGCCCTGAAGAAGCTCGGCGCGATCGACTTCGCCACCACCATCGCGCCGGGCCTGCGGGACGTCCTCCTGACCGGCAAGGCGTGCGAGGCGGTGCGGCGCAAGGACCGCGCCGGCCGCTTCGTGTACGACTACGTCGTGATGGACGCGCCGCCCACCGGGCGCATCACCCGCTTCCTCAACGTCAACGACGAGGTGGCCGGCCTGGCGAAGATCGGCCCCATACACAATCAGGCGCAGGCCGTGATGCGGGTGCTGAAGTCGGCCGAGACGGAGGTGCACCTGGTGACGCTGCTGGAGGAGATGCCGGTCCAGGAGACCGTCGACGGCATCGCCGAACTGCGCGGGGCGCGGCTGCCGGTGGGCCGCGTCATCGTGAACATGGTGCGCCCGCGGGTCTTGGACGGACTCGACCTGGAACGCGTACGGACCGTGCCGCGCACCGCGCTCGCCCGGTCCCTGTCCGCCGCCGGTCTCGGCGGCGCGCGGCGCGGCGGAAACGCCGAGCGGCTGGTGGATCCGCTGCTGGAGCAGGCCGAGGAGTACGCAGAACGGTATCTGCTGGAGCAGGAGCAGCGGTCCGTCCTCGGTGAGCTCGGCCTGCCGCTGCACGAACTGCCGCTGTTCGCCGAGGGCATGGACCTGGCGGGCCTGTACGAACTGGCGACCGAGCTGCGGAAGCAGGGGATGTCATGAGCCCGGATCCGGCCCACGCGCACGAACCGTCCCGCCGACTGGCCCCCGCGCCCCTGCTCGACATCGATCCCCTGCTGGACGATCCGGACACCCGGATCGTGGTGTGCTGCGGCTCGGGCGGTGTCGGCAAGACCACGACCGCGGCGGCCCTCGGGCTGCGGGCCGCCGAGCGCGGCCGCAAGGTGGTGGTCCTCACCATCGACCCGGCCCGGCGCCTCGCGCAGTCCATGGGCATCGACTCCCTCGACAACGTCCCGCGCCGGGTGAAGGGCACGGAGGGCGACGGCGAGCTGCACGCGATGATGCTCGACATGAAGCGCACCTTCGACGAGGTCGTCGAGGGGCACGCGGACCCCGAGCGGGCGGCCGCGATCCTGTCCAACCCCTTCTACCAGTCGCTCTCGGCGGGCTTCGCGGGCACGCAGGAGTACATGGCGATGGAGAAGCTCGGCCAGCTGAGGGCCAAGGACGAGTGGGACCTCATCGTCGTCGACACCCCGCCGTCGCGCTCCGCGCTCGACTTCCTGGACGCGCCCAAGCGGCTCGGCTCCTTCCTCGACGGCCGCCTGATCCGCCTGCTGACGGCCCCGGCCAAGCTGGGCGGGCGCGCGGGCATGAAGTTCCTCAACGTCGGCATGTCGATGATGACCGGCACGCTCGGCAAGCTGCTGGGCGGTCAACTGCTCAAGGACGTCCAGACGTTCGTGGCCGCGATGGACACGACCTTCGGCGGTTTCCGCACCCGCGCCGACGCCACGTACAAGCTGCTCCAGGCGCCCGGGACGGCGTTCCTGGTGGTCGCGGCCCCGGAGCGGGACGCGCTGCGCGAGGCCGCGTACTTCGTGGAACGGCTGGCCGCGGAGCGGATGCCGCTCGCCGGTCTGGTGCTCAACCGGGTCCACGGCAGCGGCGCCGAACGGCTTTCGGCCGAGCGGGCGCTCGCCGCCGCGGAAAATCTTGAGGAGCGCCGCATTGTGGATCAGGGGGACGGGAAAGCTGGACTTCGTAACTCTCCCGACACGTACGGCAGTTCCGATGCTCCCGTTTCCGACGTCTCCGGCGCTTCCGACGCACCGGCTTCCGGCGACGGCTCCCCCACCGGCCCGGGGCAACCCGGGACGGGTTCGTCGCAGACCGGGCCCACCGAGCCCGCGGACGCCGCGGAATCCGCGGAGGACCCCGAGCGTTCCGTGGACCGGCTCACCGCCGGCCTGCTGAGGCTGCACGCGGATCGTATGCAGCTGCTCTCCCGCGAGCACCGCACGCGGGACCGTTTCACCGCGCTGCATCCCGAGGTCGCGGTGGCCGAGGTGGCCGCGCTGCCCGGCGATGTGCACGACCTCTCGGGGCTGCGGGACATCGGGAACCGGCTCGCGGACAACCGACGGGAACTGCCGGAGGCGACTGCCTGACACCCACGACACGTAACCGGAGGCCTTCCGCCGGCTGACCCAAGGCACCATGACCCACATGCCACCCCTGGCGCCCCTGGCACCCGACATCGGCCAAGGGCGCACCCGGCCCTGAAAGGGTGCGCCTGCCGACCCGGTACGGGGACGCCCTCACGTCATCGAGGAAGGCGCCCTCGATCCGCCGAGGAGAGTGCCCTCGCTCCCTGGAGGGACATGCCCTCGGGCCGCCGTCGAGGGAGGTGCCCTCAGGCGGCCGACACAAGTGCCCTCAGCTCACCGCCGCGTAGTTCTCGTACACCTGGTCGTCGTCGAGCGGCACCAGGCCCACCCCGCGCTCGTACTCGAGACGCGCGGTCTCGAGCAGCCGGCGCCACGAAGTGACGGTCGGCCGGCGGCGCAGCAGCGCGCGGCGCTCCCGCTCCGTCATGCCTCCCCACACGCCGAACTCGACGCGGTTGTCGAGCGCGTCGGCCAGACATTCGGTGCGTACCGGACATCCGGTGCACACCGCCTTGGCCCTGTTCTGCGCTGCTCCCTGAACGAACAGTTCATCCGGATCGGTAGTGCGGCAGGCCGCCTGCGCACTCCAGTCGGTTACCCAGCCCATACCGGCGCCGTCCTCTCCCGAATCGAGGCTCCCCCACGGCGGCAGCGGCATATTCACCGCCGCCAGTTGAGGACGTTACGGAAGGTGGGCACAGCGCAACACCCCCTTCGGGCCCAATCTTGAATGGCCCGAACGGACTATGGGTAAGCGGCAGATCACCCGGGGGAGTGAGCTGACGACATGTGCGACATACCCGGCAAACAGGGACGGTTCTGTTGCGCCACAACGGACGCCAGATGGCACACAAGGCGAATTCGGGCACACCCCACACGTCTCGACAAAAGAAAGTCGCGCGGACCCGGAACGTTTCGGGTCCGCCGGACGTATTGATACGTGGCCGCGCTGCTGTGACAGTTAGGAGCAGCTTAGGCCAAGGCCTAGACGCGTGTCCGGCGAATGAGAACGTAGGCTGCCCTCATGCCAAAGAAGCGCTCGGGCGGTGGCCTCTCGCCCATGCAGCAGGCCGCCAAGTTCCTCGGGGTCAGTGTGCTCGCGGGAGTGGTACTGGCCGGTATCGCGCTGCCCGCGGCCGGGGTGTTCGGCTTGGCGGCCAAGGGATCGGTCGAGGGGTTCGACGAGATCCCGGCCAACCTCAAGCGCCCACCACTCAGTCAGCGCACCACCATCCTGGACAGCAAGGGCGGCCAGATCGCCCAGGTCTACTCCCGTGACCGCACGGTGGTCGACCTCAAGGACATCTCGCCGTACATGCAGAAGGCGATCGTCGCGATCGAGGACTCGCGCTTCTACCAGCACGGCGCCATCGACCTGAAGGGCGTCCTGCGCGCCCTGAACAAGAACGCGCAGAGCGGAGGGGTCGCCCAGGGCGCCTCGACGCTCACGCAGCAGTACGTGAAGAACGTCTTCGTGGAGGAGGCCGGCGACGACCCGACGAAGGTCGCGCAGGCCACCCAGCAGACCCTCGGCCGCAAGGTCAAGGAACTGAAGTTCGCGATCCAGGTCGAGCAGGAGCTGGGCAAGAAGAAGATCCTCGAGAACTACCTGAACATCACCTTCTTCGGCGAGCAGGCCTACGGCATCGAGGCCGCCTCGCAGCGGTACTTCAGCAAGCACGCCAAGGACCTCACCCTCCCCGAGTCGGCGCTGCTGGCCGGCATCGTCCAGTCGCCGAGCCGCTACGACCCGGTCAACGACGAGGCGGAGGCCACCAGGCGGCGCAATGTCGTGCTGCAGCGCATGGCCGAGGTCGGCGACGTGTCGCAGGCGGAGGCCGACCAGGCGAAGAAGGCGCCCCTGCGCCTGAAGATCACCCAGCCGCGCAACGGCTGCATCACGGCGGTCAGCGGCGCCAACTTCTTCTGCAAGTACGTCGAGCAGGTCTTCCTCAACGACCCGGTGTTCGGCGCCTCCCGCGAGAAGCGCGCCAAGCTCTGGAACCAGGGCGGCCTCACCGTCCGTACGACGCTGGACCCGCAGGCCCAGCAGTCGGTGCAGGCCTCGCTCAAGAAGCACGTCTACCAGTCGGACGCGGTCGCCGCGGCGTCGGTGCTGGTCGAGCCCGGCACCGGCCGGATCATGGGGATGGGCCAGTCGAAGCCGTACGGCTACGGCAAGAACGAGACCGAGATCAACTACTCGGTCGGCAATGCCATGGGCGGCTCCAACTTCGGCTTCCCGACGGGTTCGACGTTCAAGCCGTTCGTGGCGGCGGCCGCGCTGGAGCAGGGCCGGCCGCCGACGCAGCAGTACTCGTCGCCGTACAAGATGGAGTACCCGAGCCCGGTCCAGACGTGCGACGGGCGGCCCTGGACCAACCAGGACCACACCCAGGTCGAGAACGAGAACGAGTCGGAGAAGGGCCCGTACCGGATGAAGGAGGCGATGGCGAAGTCCATCAACACCTACTTCGTCCAGCTGATCTCCGACATCGGCCTGTGCCCGGTGGCCAACATGACCGACAAGCTGCACGTGGTGCAGGGCGACGGCAGCAAGCTGCCCGAGAAGCCCGCCATCGCGCTGGGCTCGATCGGCCTCTCGCCGCTGACGATGGCGAGCGCCTACGCCGCCTTCGCCGACCGGGGCACCTACTGCACGCCGGTCGCCATCCAGTCGATCACGCAGCGGATCGGCAACCGGGAGAAGTCGCTCTCCGTCCCGAAGACGACGTGCTCGCGGGTGATGTCCCAGAAGACCGCGGACACCGTGAACACCCTGCTGCAGGGCGTGGTCGACTCCGGCACCGGTCAGCAGGCCGGCCTCTCCGACCGCGATAACGCGGGCAAGACGGGCACCACCGACGAGCGCAAGAACGCGTGGTTCGTGGGCTACACGCCCAACCTGTCGGGCGCGGTGTGGGTGGGCAGCGCCACCCAGAAGGTGAAGATGATCAACATCCGCATCGGCGGTGTGTTCAACCCCCTGGTCTACGGCGGTCAGGTGCCCGGCCCGATCTGGCGGGACGCGATGACCGGCGCCCTCGCGGGCAGACCGGCACCGTCCTTCAACCTCATCGACATTCCGGACCCCGAGAAGGACAACAAGGGAAAAGGAAACGGGAAGGGCCCCGGCGGCCCCACCGGCGGCACCGGTGACATCGGTGGCCTGATCGGCGGCGGCACCAGCGACGGCGGCACCTTCCCGACTCCGACCTTCTCCCTCCCCGACGGCTTCATACAGGGCCAGAGCGGATCCAACGGAAACGGCATCGGGGGGCGGAGGGGCTGACGCGGGAGCGCGTGAGGCTCTGACGTCACCGGGCGCCGTACCGGGAGACACAGGGAAGGGCGCCGGCAGCGGATCGCTGCCGGCGCCCTTGTCGTTCGGTGGGTGGGCGCGCCGCGGATGTGCGGGGCTGGAGCGGCGGCGCGGCTCAGCCGGCCAGCAGCCTCTTGACCACGGCGGCGACGCGGCCGCCCTCCGCCTGGCCCGCCACCTTCGGGTTCACGATCTTCATGACGGCGCCCATGGCCCGCGGGCCCTCCGCACCGGCCGCCCTGGCCTCCTCGACGGCCTGCCCGACGATCCGGTTCAGCTCCTCGTCGGACAGCTGCCGGGGCAGGTACGCGGCAAGCAGTTCGCCCTCGGCCTTCTCCCGCTCGGCCTGCTCGGGACGACCGCCCTGCGCGAAGGCGTCGGCGGCCTCACGGCGCTTCTTGGCCTCCTTGGTGATCACCTTGAGGACCTCGTCGTCGGAGAGCTCGCGCTTCTCCTTGCCCGCGACCTCCTCCTTGGTGATCGCGGTGAGCGTCAGCCGGAGCGTCGAGGAGCGGAGCTCGTCGCGCTCCCTGATCGCGGCGTTGAGGTCTTCCTGCAGCTTCGACTTGAGCGTGGTCATGGGTCCGATTGTCGCAGGTGCGCCGGCACACCCGCGCGCCGATTTCCCGGGGCACGCCCGCGCGTTGAGCCCTCGCCGCCCTTCCTTCGGTCTCCCGAACGATTTCCGCTGCGCCGCACGGGCCTGACACGATGGACCCATGCGCGCGCGATACGGAGTACCCCTGGGCATCACGGCGGTCGCGACCGCCGGTCTTCTCTACTCCGCGGGCTTCGAGGCCCGCTCCTTCCGTCTGCGGCGGGTGACCGCCCCCGTGCTGCCCTCCGGGATGCGCCCCCTGCGCGTGCTGCAGGTCTCCGACATCCACATGGTCGGCGGCCAGCGCAAGAAGCAGCGCTGGCTGCGCTCGCTGGCCGGCCTGCGCCCGGACTTCGTGATCAACACCGGGGACAACCTCTCGGACCCGGAGGGCGTGCCGGAGGTCCTGGACGCGCTGGGCCCGCTGATGGACTTCCCGGGGGCGTACGTCTTCGGCTCCAACGACTACTACGGCCCGAAGCTGCGCAACCCCGCCCGCTACCTGATCGAGAAGGCCCAGGGCCGCCACGGCCTGAACGGCAACGCGCCCGCGGTGGACGTCGTGCACAACCCGTGGGAGGACCTGCGCGACGCCTTCGACGCGGCGGGCTGGCTCAACCTGACGAACACGCGCGGCATCCTGAAGGTCGAGGGCGTGTCGGTGGAGCTGACGGGCCTGGACGACCCGCACATCAAGCGGGACCGCTACGCGCGGGTGGCGGGCGGCCCCTCGGGCTCGGCGGACTTCTCCATGGGCGTGGTGCACGCGCCGTACCTGCGCGTCCTGGACGCCTTCGCGGCCGACGACTACCCCCTGGTCCTGGCCGGCCACACCCACGGCGGCCAGCTCTGCATCCCCTTCTACGGGGCCCTCGTGACCAACTGCGACCTGGACACGGACCGGGTGAAGGGCCTGTCCACCCACACGGCCGAGGGCCGCACCTCCTACCTGCACGTCTCGGCGGGCTGCGGCACCAACCGCTACACCCCGGTCCGCTTCGCCTGCCCACCGGAGGCGACGCTGCTGACGCTGGTGGGGCGGGCGTAGGGAGCCCTGGGCGCGTCTCGGGGCGGGGCCTGCGGAGCCGTTCCGGACAGGCCCGGAACCGCGCCCCCCGGCGCCGACCTGCCGTAACTCGGACAGCGCACCCGAATCGCCCCCTTCCTCCCCTCTCCCTACCGTGAGGGCATGACCGCCCCGATCCCCAGGGACATACCGGATCTCCCCGCGATCCCGGGCATACCCGTCCTGATGCCCTCCGCCGTCCCCGCGACCGCGGTGGTGGAGCCCACCCGACGCCCCTGGACGGCGATCTACCGCCTGCTGGTCGCCGCGGCGACCGCGGCCGCGGTCGCCGTCGAGGTGGCCATCGGCCCCCCGGGCCACGTCCTGAGCCACTTCGCGATCCAGGCCGCCCTCCTGCTGGCCGCCGTCATGACTTCCTCGGCCCGCAGGGCGTGGACCGCCCGCCGCCCCGTGCCCTCGGCACTGACCGGCGCGGCGCTGCTCTACGCCGTCATCGCGGGTCTGGTCTACCACCTGCTGCTGACCCGCACGGCCACGCCGTTCTCCCTGACGGGCGCACCGGGCACCCACACGGTGTGGCAGACGGCGGCCGGCGCGATCATCCACACCGCGGCCCCGGTGGCGGCACTCCTGGACTGGCTCCTGCTGACCACCCCCGACCGCCTGCACCTGCGCCAGGCGGCGGCATGGATGCTCTACCCCCTGGCCTACCTGGCCTTCTCCCTCACCCGAGGCGAACTGCTCCACCCCGGCACACCCGACCGCTACCTGTACCCGTTCCTGGACGTCGTCCGGCACGGTTACAAGCACGTCCTCGGCAACGCCCTCCTGCTGGGCCTCTCCTTCTACGCCCTGGCCGTCCTCCTCGTGGTCCTGGACCACACCCGCCCGAACCCCGTACGCCGTCGCTACAAAACCGGATTTCGTCTCCGGCCACCGGTGGGCTAAAGTAAACGACGTCGCCGCGGCAAGCAGCGACATCGGGGTGTAGCGCAGCTTGGCAGCGCGCTTCGTTCGGGACGAAGAGGTCGTGGGTTCAAATCCCGCCACCCCGACATTGGTCAGAGGCCCATTCGCGTGATCGCGAATGGGCCTCTGTCGTGCCTGCGGCGACGGAGTGCGGCGAGCCGATCGGGGGACGGACGCAGGTTCGCCGGAACGGGGTCGCGCCGTTGGAACAGGCGGGTCCCGGCGACCGAACCGACCATGTGATGACTGTGCGTACTCACTCGAAAGGGTTACGTGAAGGGGCAGGGGTGTACGAGTGCGGGTGGCATGAGGAGGGGCGCTCACATCCGGACGCGCCCCGAAGGAGGCATCATGCTCCGCCATTCGATACGTCCGCTTCTGGTCGGGCTGTGCACACTGACCGCCGCGTCCCAGGCGGCCACAACCGTGGCCCTGGCCGTGCCGGCCGATCAGCACCGGAACACGCGCACCACCCCCCGCGCCCTTCGCGCACAGACACTCTCCGACCTGACCAGAGCCATGAAGGGTGAGGCGTTCGCCTACGCCTCGTACAGCCTTTTCGGCGCCGAGGCCGACCGCCAGGGCCACCCGGCCGTCGGCCGGCTCTTCCGCGCCACCGCTCGGACGGAGCTGAACGAGCATCTGCGCCAGGCGGCCGTCCTGGCCGGCACGGTCGGCACGAACGCGGCCAACCTGCGCCAGGCCGTCAACGGCGAGTCGTACGAGCACCAGGTCATGTACCGCGGCTTCGCCCGTCAGGCCCGCGCGGACGGGGACCCGGCGGCCGCCAAGCTGTTCACCGAGCTCGCCGCGGACGAGGGCCGCCACCGCGACGCCTACCGCACCGCGCTGACGGTGGTGACCACCGGCCGCGGCACCATTCCGGCACCGCCGACGGCCAGCCCGGTCTCGGTCCCCGCGGGCCTCCCGAAGGTCAAGGCCGCCCGCACCCGGACCAACCTCGACACCGCCATGCACGGCGAGGCGCTCGCCCACGCCAAGTACATGCTCTACGCCGCCCGGGCGCGGCAGACCGGCCGCCCCGCACTGGCCCGGCTGTTCGAGGGCACCGCCGGGGTCGAGCTGCGCGAGCACTTCGCCGGCGAAGCGGTCCTGGCCGGCCTGGTCGGCACGACGAGGAAGAACCTGGGCAAGGCCGTCGCCGGCGAACGCGGCGAAGCGAGAACCCTGTACCCGGGGTTCGCCAACCGGGCCACGGCCGTGGGCAGCACCGCCGTCGCCCGCTACTTCCGCGACACGGCCGCCGACGAGGCCAAGCACGCGGCCGCCTTCCAGCAGGCGCTCAACCAGCTGCGGTGACGCTTCGGCCGAGCCGCGAGACCGGCCGGACACCAGGCAGGAACGTCCGGCCGGTCGAGCTTCACCTGTGCGGCGCGGGCTGCCGGTGAAGCAGCTGTCGCCGCGTCACTCCTTGCCGCCCGTTTCGCTTTTCGAGAACCGGCCCTGCCAGACCGCCTTCGCGCCCGAGTCCCCGATCCGGTACACCTCGACGCCCGCGCCGACGGCCACGACCAGGGCGAGCACCAGCACTGCGACGCGCACCGGAACGGAAGAGGCCCGTCGAGCCACAGCGGACGTCCCACCCTCCGTGGAACTCCCGGCCGCACCGCTGCGCTCACGCCCCCAGCGAGAGCCGGCGCGGCCGAGCAGAGGGACGGCGACCGTCAGCACGAACAGGGCGATCACCCACGGAGTGAGGTCGGAGCCCATCTCGGCGTGCTCTTCCACCAGCGCGGTCTCCCGCACCCGCTCCTCCAGCCACTCGCCGGATTCCGTGGTCAGCACCACCAGAGCGAGGGTGAGCGCCCCCAGAACCGGCAGTGCCCAGCCGAGTCGGCGCGCCACCGAAGGCCACAGCACACAGACGAGGAGCACCAGCGCCGTCAGCGGGACCAGCACCACGGCGCTGTGGACGAAGAGGGGGTGGCTGGGAAGGCCGTTGAACAACCCAACACTCACGGAAACTCCTCCGGCGCGCAGGTGACGAGCGTGTGAGATGCGTTCGCCCCGAAATCTGCCATTTCGGGCATTGTGCGATGGGAGTGGGCGGGGGAAGGAATTGTGCGCGCGTATGGAGTACCGACCGGGGACGAACGGCCCCAGAGCGTCGAACTGCCCGGGCGGGTTCAAGTCCGCCATCGGCTCGCGCACTTCGGTCTTCGCCTCCGTCTTCTCCTCGGGGCGCGCGGGGGTGGCCGGCGGACGCGGGTGACGGTGGGATGAGGGCGTGCCGAAGAGCGACGACCATGAGAGAACCAGCGCGAGACTGACCGCAACAACTTCGGCTACCTCGCGGTGGCCATGCTCAACTACGGCATCCGCCCGCTGCTCGCGGCCTGGCATCCCGTCCTGGAGGACTGGGAGAGCCGGCGTCCCGCGGACCGCTCGTGCCGGGACCACGAGCAGGCCTGGGAACTGGCCGGCGACCTGCGCTCCTCCCTGCGCGACACCCGCGCGATCCTCACCGCGTACGCGGACCTCCCGGCCAGTGCCTGCGGCGTCCCGAACCTCCTCCAGGCGGTGCCCGGGGAAACGGGCCGAGGCGACGCGCCTGCCTGCGGACACCCGGCCTCCGGCGGCCGTTCAGGGAGCGGTTCTGGAACCGGTCGTCCCGGTGCGGCAGTCTTCTCTCTCGTGGGGAGCGTTCCGTATCAAGGGGGTGCGCCGGGTTACCCGGGCGCGCACATGGTGGTGTGCGGCGACGACGGACTCGCGCACCGGCTGGCCGCCGAGCTGCGCGGTGTCTACGGTGAGCAGGTCACGCTGGTGGTGCCGCCCTCCGAGCGCGGTGTCCGCCCGCCGGTGGTCGGCCGGGGCCGGGCCGCTTCGGCGTTGCTGGACCGGGTGGTCAGCGCCGCCGTGGGCCGGGCCGGCGGCAACGGGGGCAACAGCGCCAACGGCGCCGGCGCCAACGGTGGTGGGCCGGCCCCTGAGGCCGATCACCTCCTGGAGGCCGCCGAGCTGACCGACGCCGTGCTCGTGGCGGCGGGCGTGGAGCAGGCGGCCGCGCTGGCGCTCGTGTACGACGACGACGAGACCAACATCCGCGCCGCCCTGACCGCCCGCCGGATCAACCCGCGCCTCCGGCTCGTCCTGCGCCTGTACAACCGGCGGTTGGGGCAGCACATCGAGGAACTCCTCGATCAGGCGGCCGTGTTGGCCGTCGGCGGCGACGACACCTCCTGGGCCGACGCGTCCACGACCGTGCTGTCCGACGCCGACACGGCCGCGCCCGCCCTGGCCGCCAGCGCCGTCGCCGGCACCAGCAAGGTCGTCCAGACCGACGGGCTGCTGCTGCGCGCGGTGGAACGGCCGCCGCCCGCGCCGGGGGAGGTCGCCGATCCCGGGCTGTGCACCCTGGCGCTGCTGTCGGCCACCAGCACCGACCCGGCGGGCGCGGACGGCTCCGAGGGCAGCGGGGAGCAGCGACCCCGGCTGCTGCCCGACGAGGCGGCGGTACGCGAGGCCACCGGGCGCGGGACCGTGGTGCTGGAGCAGGTGTCGTACGCCGGTCCGGCGCTGTCCGCGGGGCGCGGGACCGGCGTCGTGCCGTCGCTCACGTCGTTGTTCTCGCGGCGGCTGCGGTGGTCGCTGGCGGGTCTGGTGGGATGCGTGTTCGCGCTGGCGGTGGCGTCGTGGGTGGTGACCGGCATCCATCCGCTCCGCGCCCTGTATCTGACGCTGCTCGACCTGTTCGCCATCGACGACCCGGCCCTCGGCCAGTCCACCGGGCGGCAGATACTTCAACTCCTGTCCGGACTGGTGGGGTTGCTGCTGCTGCCGGTGCTGCTGGCCGCGGTGCTGGAGGCGCTGGGGACCTTCCGGTCGGCGTCCGCGCTGCGCAAACCGCCGCGCGGGCTCGGCGGCCACGTCGTGCTGCTGGGGCTGGGGAAGATCGGCACACGGGTGCTGACGCGGCTGCGGGAGCTGGGCATTCCGGTGGTGTGCGTGGAGTCCGGGCCCGAGGCGCGGGGGCTGGCGACGGCCCGGCGGCTGCGGGTGCCGGTGGTGCTCGGGGACGTCACGCAGGAGGGCGTCCTGGAGGCCGCGAAGATCCACCGCGCCCATGCGCTGCTCGCGGTGACCAGCGCCGACACCACCAACCTGGAGGCCGTGCTGTACGCCCGGTCGGTACGCCCCGACCTGCGCGTCGTACTGCGCCTGTACGACGACGACTTCGCCACCGCCGTGTACCGCACCCTGCGGGCCGCGCACCCGCACGCGCTGACGCGCAGCCGCAGCGTGTCGCATCTGGCGGCACCCGCGTTCGCCGGGGCGATGTTCGGGCGGCAGATCCTCGGGGCGATCCCCGTGGAGCGGCGGGTGCTGCTGTTCGCGGCCGTGGAGGTGGGCGGGCACCCGCAACTGGAGGGCCGGACGGTCGCGGAGGCGTTCCGCGCGGGGTACTGGCGGGTGCTGGCCCTGGAGGCGGGGCTGACGGCGCAGCAGCGGCGGGAGCCGGCCGCGGAGGCGGCGGCCGAGGACACCGGGCGGCCCTCGGGGCTGGTGTGGAACCTGCCCGGCACCTGCGTCCTGCGCGCCGAGGACCGCGTGGTGCTGGCGGCGACCCGGCGGGGCCTGGCGGAACTGCTGGGGCGCCGGGGCCGGGAGCGGGCGGGCGCGTAGGCGCCCGCCCGCACGGGGCCGTCGGCTATCTCGGCAGGTGGCGTTCCGCGAAGTCCAGTTCCAGGCGGACCTGCTTGATGCGCTCGTCCACCACCAGCGAGCCGTGGCCCGCGTCGTAGCGGTAGACCTCGTGGACGGCGCCGCGGGCGTCCAGGCGCTTGACGTAGTTCTCGATCTGGCGGATGGGGCAGCGCGGGTCGTTCACCCCGGCGGAGATGTACACCGGGGCCTTGACCTGGTCCACGTAGGTCAGGGGCGAGGACGCCTCGAAGCGCTCGGGGACCTCTTCCGGGGTGCCGCCGAGGAGCGTGCGGTCCATGGCCTTCAGCGCCTCCATCTCGTCGTGGTACGCCGTGACGTAGTCGGCGACCGGGACCGCCGCGATGCCCAGCGCCCACGCCTCCGGCTGGACGCCGAGGCCGAGCAGGGTGAGGTAGCCGCCCCAGGAGCCGCCGGTGAGGATCAGGCGTTCGGGGTCGGCGAGGCCGGAGCCGATCGCCCACTCGCGCACGGCCGCGATGTCCTCCAGCTCGATCAGGCCGACGCGGTGCTTCAGGGCGTCGGTCCACGCGCGGCCGTAGCCCGTGGAGCCGCGGTAGTTCACCCGGACCACGGCGTATCCGTGGTCGACCCAGGCGGCCGGGGCCGCGGCGAAGGAGTCGCTGTCGTGCCAGGTGGGGCCGCCGTGGATGTCGAAGACGGTGGGGAGCGGCCCGGTCGCGCCCGCCGGTCGCTGCACGAGGGCGTGGATGCGGCCGCCGGGGCCCTCCACCCAGACGTCCTCCACCGGCACCGACCCCGGGGACCTCATGCCGGGCGGGTCCAGGACCACCTCGCCCGTGGTGGAGCGCACGGCGGGCGGCTCGGCCGCCGAGGACCACAGGTACTCCACACTGCCGTCGGGGCGGGCCGTCGCCCCGGAGACCGTGCCGGGCGGGGTGGCGATCCGGGCGAGCTCGCGGCTCGCCAGGTCGTAGCGGAACAGCTCGCTGCGGGCCTCGAAGCTGTGCGCGATGAGCAGCCCGGTGCCGTCCGGGTACCACTCCGCGCTCACGTCGCCGGGCAGGTCGAGGGCCAGGTCCGTCTCCTCGCCGGTGGCGACGTCCCACACCAGCGGCTCCCAGCGGCCGCGCCGCTGGTGACCGATGAGCAGCCGTGTGTCGCCGTCGACCGGCGCGAAGCCCAGCACCTCGAGGCCCAGCTCCTGGGTGCCGCCCTTGGTGTCGTCCAGCTCGGCGACCGTGGTGCCGTCCGGGCGCAGCACGCGCAGCGCCGAGTGCATCGCGTCGCCGTGCTCGGTGTGCTCGACGGCGATCAGCGAACCGTCGTGGGAGAGGTCGCCGACGCCCGCCGACTCGCGGTGGCGGTAGATCTCGGCGACGGTCCCGCCGGCCCGCGCGAGGTGGATGGTCGTGCCGTCCTCGTCCGTGGAGCGGCCCACCACCGCGGTCCGGCCGTCCCGCCCCAGCGCCAGGCCCGCCGGGTACGACGGGGCCAGGCCGGCCGCGGCCGGCTCGTCCGGTCCACCGGTGAAGGGCTGGCGGCGCCAGACGCCGAACTCGTCGCCGTCCTTGTCGTCGAACCACCAGATCCACTGGCCGTCGGGGGAGAGCACACCGTCCGTCGTGCCGTTCGGCCGGTCCGTGACCTGGCGTTGCTCACCCGTGGCCCGGTCCCAGGCGTACAGCTCGTACGTCCCCGTCGCGTTCGACACGAACAGGGAGCGGTCCGGTGCGTCCTCCGCCCAGTCCGGCAGCGACACCCGGGGCGCCCGGAAGCGCTTCTCCCACTCCGGCATCCCCTCGATCTGTTCCCGCTGATCCCGCGCGTCGGACCCGTTGCTCTCAGTCATGGCCCCATAGTGCCTGCTCCGGCCGACAATGCGCTGTCGGGGCCCCCAGCCTGTGGACAACTTCGACCGGGCCCTTCCGATCCCCTTACGATTCCCGCTCGGAGCCGCCCCCGCGGCCCGGTGGTGCCCGGCGGCCCCGTACCGTTGAGGGCGTGTACCGGTTTCTGCTGACGCCCCGCTGGTGGGGCATCAACGTCTTCGTGCTGCTCGCCATCCCCTTCTGCGTGTTCATGGGGTCCTGGCAGCTGAGCCGGTTCGAGGCGCGGGTGCAGGACCACCGCACGGCGAGCGCCCGGGCCGCGTCGGACCGCCGGGAGGCGGCGCGCCCGGTGGCCGAGCTGCTGCCGGTGGACAAGCGGACGTCCGGCCGGCAGGCCACCGCCACCGGCCGGTACGGCAAGCAGCTGCTGGTCCCGGACCGCGAGCTGGACGGCAGGAGCGGGTACTACGTGCTCACGCTGCTGCGGACCGGCTCCGGCAAGGCGCTGCCGGTGGTACGGGGCTGGCTGCCGGGGAAGGCGGACCCGGCCAAGGCTCCGTCTCCGCCCGCCGGCGAGGTCACGGTCACCGGCGCCCTCCAGGCGTCCGAGACACCGGGGGACAACGGGGTCGGCGCCCAGGGCGGCCTCCCGGCCGGTCAGACCGGGGCGATCAGCGCCGCCTCCCTGGTGAACCTCGTGCCGTACGACGTGTACGACGCCTGGATCACGCTCGGCGAGGGCGACTCCGGGATGAAGGCCGTGCCCGCCACGGCGCCGGCGAACACCGGGCTGGACCTGAAGGCCTTCCAGAACCTCGGCTACACCGGTGAGTGGTTCGTCTTCGCCGGGTTCGTGGTGTTCATGTGGTTCCGGCTGGTGCGGCGTGAGGTCGAGTACGCCCGTGACGCCGAGCTGGGCCTGCTGCCGGACTCGGACCAGGGCCAGGACCAGGAGCACGCCACGGTGTGAGCGCCGTGGCGTGCGCCGCCCCGCGGTGCGCGCCTCGCGGCGGGAGCACCGGGGTGTGAGCGCCGGGATGCCGGGGGCGGCGGACCGGCCGGCCCGTGCCGCCACCCGGGGCACGGGCCCGTGCGGCGCGCCAACGCCGTCACGCGCCCCCCACTCCTCAGGACGCCGCCAGCAGTCCGGTCCGGTAGATCGTGCCCGCGCAGGCGTTCGACACGACGGTGGAGACCGTCGGTGAGCCCGCCTCCGGGGTGTGGGAGACCACGACGCTTCCGTCCGCCGTTCCGCCCTCCGTCATCAGCTGCGGAGACGTGCCCGGGTCGGTTCCGGTGGTCGTGCTGCCGGTCGCGCTCGCGTCCTGGCTGGGCGACGGCTCCGGCGAGGGCCCGCCGGTCTCCGTGCCACCGGTGGTGCCGGTGCTGCCGCCCGTGGTGGGGCAGGTCTCCGAGGGCACCCAGGCGAACTTCACCTCGTACGCCGAGCCCGGCAGGAGCACCAGTCCGGCCACCTCGGTGGAGGGGTCGGGCAGTCCGGCCGCCGCGTCGCCGGAGGTGTGGGCCACCACGCTGATCTTCGTCGGGTCGGCCGCGCCCTGCGCCTGCGGGGTCACGCCGCCGGGGCCGCCGACGGTGCAGCTGGTGGCGGAGATGTTGGTGATGTGGAAGGTGCCGTAGACCACGCCCGCCGAGTCCGGGGCGTCGACCGTGGCGGTGGCGGAGCCGAGCTGGGCCGCCGCGCACACCGGTGCGCTGGTTCCGGTGCCGGTCGAGGGGGTGCCGGTGCCGCCGGTGGATCCGCTGCCGGTACCGGTGGCCGTGCCGCCCTTGTGGTCCTTCTTGCCGCCGCCCTTGTCCTGCTCCGAGGTCCGGCGGGAGGATCCGCCGGCGGTGTCCGCCCCGCCGTCCGGGCTCTTGCCCTCGCCCGTGCCGCCCTGCGCCTGCGAGGCCTGGCCGGCGATGGCCGGGTTGGCGTCGGAGCCGGTGGAGCCGGAGACGTGCACCAGGGCCGGGATGGCGGTGCCGATGAAGAGGGCGGCGGCCGCCATGCCGACGGCTGCCTGCCGCTTGCGGGCCCGCCGGGCCGGCACCGCACGGCGGAGGTGGTCCAGCGTGCCGTCGGCCGGCTCGATGTCCCGCACCGCCTGGTGCAGCATGCTGCGCAGATCCAGCTCGTCCGAGTCGAACCCTTCGGGGCCCTTTTCGTCGGGGCTGTGGTTCACGGTTCCGTTCCCAGCGTGCGATTGCGTGTCGTCCTGCTCGTGCGGCCGCGTCGGCTCGTGCCACGCGTAGGGCTCGTGCCGCTCGTGCGAGTTGCGCCCCTGGCCGTGCTCGCTCATACCGGGGCCTCCATGGCGACGCGCAGCGCCGCGATGCCGCGCGAGCCGTACGCCTTGACCGACCCGAGCGATATCCCGAGGGTCTCGGCGACCTGGGCCTCCGTCATGTCCGCGAAGTAGCGCAGCACCAGCACCTCGCGCTGGCGACGCTGCAGGCCCTTCATCGCCTTGATCAGGGAGTCGCGCTCCAGCTGGTCGTAGGCGCCCTCCTCGGCGCTCGCCATGTCCGGCATCGGCTTGGACAGCAGCTTCAGGCCGAGGATGCGGCGGCGCAGGGCCGAGCGGGAGAGGTTCACCACCGTCTGCCGCAGGTAGGCGAGGGTCTTCTCGGGATCGCGGACGCGCTTGCGGGCCGAGTGGACGCGGATGAAGGCCTCCTGCACGACGTCCTCGCAGGAGGCGGTGTCGTCGAGGAGGAGGGCGGCGAGACCGAGCAGCGAGCGGTAGTGGGCGCGGTAGGTCTCGGTGAGGTGGTCGACGGTGGTGCCGGCCGCCGCGCCCTCCTCGGCGCCGTCACGCTGGTTCGGTATGCGGGCGGGCCGCGCTGCGGGCATGGGCGCGATCACCGGCATGCCGCCGGGCGTGCCGGGCATGCGGGGACGGAGCGCCGCGCGGGGCGGCCGCAGGGCCGTGCCGCGGGGCGCCGCTGGGAGTACCCCCTGCTCGAAGAGCACGGGGGACAAGTCGAGTACCTCTGCCACGCCAGTTGGACACGTCTACCCCCTCGGAGGTTGTACGTGCCGGGCATCACTTTTGCGTCCGATCGTGCCGCCGACAACGTTCTCGCGTCAGGCAGCGCGTCAGACGGCTCCTCACATGCCCACATGCGTCCCGCTCTTCCCCTGTGTCCTCATCGACCGGCGCGTCCCCACGCCCCGGAGCGTCCACGCCCCCGCAGGGCGACCGCAAAGACGCTCCCCGCCCTCCGCGCGGTTGCGGAGGGCGGGGAGGAAAATCTTCGGACGTCGAGACGGCGCGGATCAAGCGGTCCGGACCATCGACCCGGATCACGCTCTTACTTGAATCCTACAAATGATTCACGCCAAGGTCAGGGGATTTCCCGGGGTAACAGCGAAACTCAGCCCGGCTCGGCCGCCACCAGCTCCGCGATCTGCGCCGTGTTCAGCGCCGCGCCCTTGCGCAGGTTGTCGCCGCAGACGAAGAACTCCAGCGCCGTGGGGTCGTCGAGCGACCGCCGCAGCCGCCCGACCCAGGTGGGGTCGGTGCCCACCACGTCGGCGGGCGTCGGGAACTCACCGGCGGCCGGGTCGTCGCACAGGACCACCCCGGGGGCCGTGGCGAGGATCTCGCGGGCCCGGTCGACGGTGACCTCGTCCTCGAAGCGGGCGTGGACGGTGAGGGAGTCCGCGGTGATCACCGGGACCCGGACACAGGTCACGGCGACCGGCAGCCGCGGCAGCCCGAGGATCTTGCGGGACTCGTCCCGCACCTTCATCTCCTCCGAGGACCAGCCGTCGTCGCACAGCGTTCCGGCCCAGGGCACCACGTTCAGCGCGACCGGCTCCGGGAACGGCCCGGTGTCGTCCCCGAGGGCGCGCCGCACGTCACCGGGGTTGGTGCCCAGCTCCGTGCCCGCGACCAGGGACAGCTGCCGGCGCAGCGTCTCGACGCCGGCCCGCCCGGCACCGCTCACCGCCTGGTACGAGGAGACGACCAGCGCGCGCAGCCCGAACTCGGCGTGCAGCGCGCCCAGCGCCACGATCATGGACAGGGTCGTGCAGTGGGGACTGGCGACGATCCCGCGCGGGCGCCGCCGCGCCGCGTGCGGGTTGACCTCGGGCACGACCAGCGGCACGTCGCCGTCGCAGCGGAAGACGCCGGAGTTGTCGACCACCACGGCGCCCCGGTCCACCGCGACCGGCGCCCACTGGGCGGCGACCTCGTCGGGGACGTCGAACAGGGCGATGTCCACACCGTCGAAGGCCGCCTCGGTGAGCGGCACCACCTCGACCTCCTGGCCGCGCACGGCCAGCTTGCGGCCGGCCGAGCGCGGTGAGGCGACCAGGCGGATCTCGCCCCAGATGTCCGCGCGCTGGGACAGGATCCGGAGCAGGACCGTGCCGACGGCCCCGGTCGCACCCACGACCGCGAGCGTCGGTCGGACGGTCATCGTCGTACGCCTCCGTGCGAGGGGGCGGCGGTCACCGCCCGGGGCGAGGGGGCGGTCACCGCCCGGTGCCTCCGTAGACGACGGCCTCGTCGCTGTCGGAGTCGAGCCCGAAGGCGGTGTGCACGGCGCGCACGGCCTCCGGCACGTCGTCCTTGCGGGTGACCACCGAGATGCGGATCTCGGAGGTCGAGATCAGCTCGATGTTCACGCCCGCGTCGGACAGCGCGGTGAAGAAGTCGGCCGTGACGCCCGGGTTGGTCTTCATCCCGGCGCCGACCAGGGAGATCTTGCCGATCTGGTCGTCGTAGCGCAGGGAGTCGAAGCCGATGCCGCCGCGGTTCTTCTCCAGCGCGTCGATGGCCTTGCGGCCCTCGGTCTTCGGCAGCGTGAAGGAGATGTCCGTCAGGCCCGTGGAGGCCGCGGACACGTTCTGCACGACCATGTCGATGTTGATCTCGGCGTCCGCGATCGCGCGGAAGATCGAGGCGGCCTCGCCCGGCTTGTCCGGCACGCCGACGACCGTGATCTTGGCCTCGGAGGTGTCGTGCGCGACACCGGAGATGATGGCCTGCTCCACCTTCTTTTCCCCTCGCTCGATCGGCTCGCTGCTGACCCAGGTGCCCTGCAGCCCACTGAAGGAGGAGCGGACGTGGATCGGGATGTTGTACCGGCGCGCGTACTCCACACAGCGGTGGAGCAGCACCTTGGAGCCGGACGCGGCCAGCTCCAGCATGTCCTCGAAGGAGATCCAGTCGATCTTCCGGGCCTTCTTCACCACGCGCGGGTCGGCGGTGAACACGCCGTCCACGTCGGTGTAGATCTCGCAGACCCCGGCGTCGAGGGCGGCCGCGAGCGCCACGGCGGTGGTGTCGGAACCACCGCGACCCAGGGTCGTGATGTCCTTCTTGTCCTGGCTGACGCCCTGGAACCCGGCGACGATGGCGATGTTGCCCTCGTCCAGGGCGGTCCGGATGCGGCCCGGCGTGACGTCGATGATCCGGGCTTTGTTGTGGACCGAGTCGGTGATGACACCTGCCTGGCTGCCGGTGAACGACTGGGCCTTGTGGCCCAGGTTCTTGATCGCCATGGCCAGCAGGGCCATGGAGATCCGCTCTCCGGCGGTCAGCAGCATGTCGAGCTCGCGCCCGGCAGGGATCGGGGATACCTGCTCGGCGAGATCGATCAGCTCGTCCGTCGTGTCGCCCATCGCGGAAACGACCACGACAACGTCGTTGCCGTTGTTCTTCGCTTCCACGATTCGCTTGGCGACGCGCTTGATGCCCTCGGCATCGGCAACGGAGGAGCCTCCGTACTTCTGCACGACAAGGCCCACGTGCGCTCCTCGCTCAGTCCGTCTCTGTCGCATCCGCGCAGTCGCGGTGCGGTCGGCTCAGTCTATCGAGGGTCCGAAATTCCCCTCTGCGATATCGCATGGTGAGATGTCCGGACGCCTCTGTCTCAGGACGGCTCATGCCCAGACAGCGCCCGGCCACTCGGAAAGTGCCCGGGGTCACAGCGGGGCGGGCCTCAGGTCGGTTCCGCCGACACGCCCCGCGACGGGCCCCGCCGACACGCCCGGCCCTGCCGGCAGCCCTACGGGTGCGTCCGCAGCCCCAGCGGGCCCGCGATCTCCCGGGCCATGACCCTCCCGGCCTCGAACTCGAGCGTGTCGTCGCCCACGCCCTGGTCGGTGTCCAGGCCGTCCAGCTCCTCCAGGGGCTGGTTCAGGCGGACGTGGGCGACCAGGGACTGCAGGGCGCGCAGGGTGGCGGAGGCGGTGGAGCCCCAGTTGGAGAAGTAGGAGAACTGCCACCACCACATGGCCTCGGCGGTGCGGCCGGCCCGGTAGTGGGACATGCCGTGGCGCAGGTCCGTGAAGACGTCCGCCAGGTCGTCCGAGATACGGGCGGGCACGGCCGCCCGGCGCGGCTCGTAGGGGTCGAAGACCTCGGAGTAGACGTCGATCGGCTCCAGCAGGCGGGCCAGGTTCTCGCGGAGCCTGTCGACGTCCTGCTCGGGGCCGGAGTCGGGCTCGTAGCGCTCGTCGGGAAGGATGTCCTCGTGCGCGCCGAGACGGCCGCCGGCCAGCAGCAGCTGGGAGACCTCCAGCAGGAGGAAGGGCACCGCGGAGTCCGGCTCGTCGCCCTTGGCCACCTCGGCGACCGCGACCAGGAAGCTCTCGATCTGGTCGGCGATCTGGACCGCGAAGTCGTCCGGGTTCCGGTTCGTCGCGTGCAGCGTCGCGTCAGACATCTAGGAGTCGTCTCCCCTCGAAGGCGCGGCCGAGGGTCACCTCGTCCGCGTATTCCAGGTCGCCACCCACCGGGAGGCCGCTGGCCAGGCGGGTGACCTTCAGGCCCATCGGCTTGATCATGCGGGCGAGGTACGTCGCCGTCGCCTCGCCCTCGAGGTTGGGGTCCGTGGCGAGGATCAGCTCGGTGACCGTGCCGTCCGCCAGCCGGGCCAGGAGTTCCCTGATGCGCAGGTCGTCCGGGCCGACGCCCTCGATGGGGCTGATGGCTCCGCCGAGGACGTGGTACCGGCCGCGGAACTCGCGCGTGCGCTCGATGGCGACGACGTCCTTCGGCTCCTCCACGACACAGATGACGGCGGCGTCGCGGCGCGGGTCGCGGCAGATCCCGCACAGCTCCTCCTGCGCCACGTTGCCGCAGGTCGCGCAGAAGCGGACCTTCGCCTTCACCTCGAGGAGGGCCTGGGCGAGCCGCCGTACGTCCGTCGGTTCCGCCTGCAGGATGTGGAAGGCGATCCGCTGCGCGCTCTTGGGACCGACGCCGGGCAGCCGCCCCAGCTCGTCGATGAGGTCCTGGACCACGCCTTCGTACAACGGAGTGCCTTCCTGCGTCGGGTGCGCGCGGGTGGTTCCGCACGCACCGCCTGTCAGAACGTACGGTAGTTGGCCGCCACCTGTCCGAGGAAGGCGGTACGGGGAGCTCGCGGGGAGAACGTCAGAACGGGAGCCCCGGGATACCGCCGCCGCCCAGGCCCTCGGCCAGCGGGCCGAGCTTCTGCTGCTGGAGGGCCTGCGCGTTCTCGTTGGCCGCCTGGACCGCCGCGACGACCAGGTCGGCCAGGGTCTCGGTGTCCTCCGGGTCCACCGCCTTCGGGTCGATCTTCAGGGCGCGCAGCTCGCCGGCGCCGGTGACGGTGGCGCGCACCAGCCCGCCGCCCGCCTGGCCCTCGACCTCGGTCCGCGCCAGTTCCTCCTGCGCCCTCTGCAGGTCCTGCTGCATCTTCTGGGCCTGCTGGAGCAGCTGCTGCATGTTGGGCTGGCCACCACCGGGAATCACGATCGGCTCCTGCTTTCCTACGACTGTCCGGGCGGGGTTCGTCTCACAGCCCCGTTGTGCACGAGCCTACGTGGTCCACGCGGACGGCGCCCCGCCACTCTTTCGAGTGAGCCGCGCGTGAGTCTCCACCAGATCACGGCCCTCTTCCGGGCGGAAAAACGGCGCATCACGCCGCTCCACCGCCCATGGGGCGGTAGGAAGGGGTCCGTCGCACCGGGTCCACCGGGGCCGGCGGCCTCACCGGCCTCTCCGGCGGGGGACTGATCCGGCCGCGCCGGGCCGGGCTGAGCCGGACCGGGCCGGGCCGGGCCGAACCGCGTCGTACGGGACCGGGCCGGGCCAGGACAGGTCCGAACCGGGCCCGGGCGGGCCGGAGTCGGGCCGGGGCGGGCCGGAGTCGGGCCGGGCGGACCGGAGTCGGGCCGGGCGGACCGGAGTCGGGCCGGGGCGGCGGGCAGCGTCGTGGAGGCGCACCAGCGTCTACCAGCGTCACGCACCGTGATCAGTAGGGAGTGCCGGGTGGGTCAGCCGGAGATGCAGCCCGAGGGTCGGCCTCAGGACGCGCGGGGTGAGGGTGAGGGGGCGGCCGGGCCGCGGCCCGGCGATCTGACCGGGCGGCCCTTCCCGCTCGGCGACTGGGGTGAGCCGGCCGAACGGCTGGACGAGCTGTACCGGTGGGTGGAGCGCGGGGCGCTGCGCACCGCCGAGTGGTACCTCGGGGACCGGGTCTGGAAGCGGCGCGGGGCACGGGTGCTGCGCTGCGGGGCCGCGGCGGGGGCGGTGGCCGGGGCCGGACTGCCGTTGCTCGATCTCACCGGGGTGATCGGCGGGGTGGCGCCCTGGGGGTATCTGGCGCTGCTGCTCTCGGTGGCGTGTGTCGGGATCGACCGGTACTTCGGCGTGACGTCCGGATGGATAAGGGACGTGGCGACCGCGCAGGCGGTGCAGCGGCGTTTGCAGGTGCTCCAGTTCGACTGGGCGTCCGAGAGCGTGCGGGAGGTTCTGGGCCCGGCGGAGGGCACGGCCGGCGAGGCCGCCGAGCGGTGCCTCGGGGTGCTGCGGCGGTTCTCGGAGGACGTGACCGAGCTGGTGCGCACCGAGACGGCCGACTGGATGGTGGAGTTCCGGATCGGGTCGGCGCCGATGGGGCTCCAGTCGGCGGTGCCGGGGGGCACGCGGCCCGAGCCGGGCCTGCCGGGCCGGTTCCCGCTCCCGCCGGGCACCGCCCGGCCCAACATGCCCCGGCAGCGGCCGCCGGAGCCGCGATGAGCCCGGAAGCGGCGCCCCGGTGAACCGGTGGCCCGCTCGGGCGGCGTGCCGGTGAACCGACGCGCCGGTGAACCGGTGGCCTGGGGCACCGGCACGTGACGGGGCCCGTCGGCCGTCACTGCCTCGTGTACGTCAGCTTCTCCCCGTTGCTCGTGTTCACGCGCTCCAGGCTGCCGTCCGGCAGCAGGGTGACCTCCGTGGCCGCGCCCGGGGTGCAGGCGGACCGGGGCTGCCCCGAGGTGACGGTGGAGGGGCCGATCTCCAACGGGCCGCCGGCGCCCGGCCGTTGGGTGAGCCGGGCCTCGAACACGCAGTGGTAGGAGCCGCCGCCGGTCGGACCGTCGGCGACCAGGGTGAGCACGGTGTCGCCCGGATCGCCCTGGGTGAGGGTGAGTTGGCGGGGGTTCTCGCCGAGCGCGTTGGTGATCGACGCCGACCAGGTGCCGAGGTACGCGGCCGGGATCGATCCGCCGGCCGAGGCCGGGCTGTCCGGCGGCGAGGTCGCCCGGGACGATCCCGGTGTGGCCGGGCCGGGCGTCGTGGGGGCGCTGGTGGCCGGCGAGGGGCCGGGGCCGCCGCCCTGGTCCTGGCTGCCGCCCTTCATCAGCGCGTACACCGTGCCGCCCGCGCCGAGCGCGACGACCAGCGCCACCGCGACCAGCACGGCGGTGGAGCGTCCGTTCCTGCGCGGGGGCTCCTGCGCCGGGAGCGGGCTCGGGCCGTAGGGCGGGGTGGCGCCGACCGGCGGCGGACCGTACGGCGGGGTCGGGCCGAGGCCGCCGTAGGCCTGGGGCACCTGCGCACCGGGCGGCAGGGCCCAGACGGGCTGCGGCCGGCCGTACGCGGCGGACTGCGGGTACGGGGGGTGCTGCTGGGGATAGCCGTACCCCGGGTGGACGGGCGCCGGGCCCGGCGGGGGTGCCTGACCGGCGACCATGGTGGGCAGGTGGTCCATCGGGGCGGGCGCCCCGGTACCCGGGCGGCCGGGCGGCGGCACCGGTGTGGGGGCGTCGGCGGCCGACGCGTGCTCGGGTGAGGCGGGGGCGGGCTGGCCGTTCTGGCGGCCGGCGGGATCCTGGTCCCGGCCCGCGGCGTTCCCGTGGCCGGCGGCAGCACCGGCTTGCCCGGCAGGGTCATCTCCCGTACCGCCGACGGCACTTGCCTGACCGGAAGCGACACCGTCCCGCCCTGCGGAAGACTGGTCCTTGTCCACGGCGCTCCCCCGGCCGACGGCGGCGTCGCCGCCCGCCTCGACGGGGCCGTCTCCCGCCTGCGCGGCGGCACTTGCCCGGCCGGCAGCGGCCCCGGCGGCGACTTCGGCCCCGGCGGCCCCGGCGGCGGGCGCACCGGAAGCCCCCGCTCCGGCCCCGGCCGCTCCCGCACCCCCAGGCGCCCCTGCCCCCGCCGACGGCTTCTTCTCCAGCCGGGGCGCGGAAGGCGCCGCCCCCTCCCCCGGTGCCGCCGGCGCGGCCGGGTCCTCCGGGTTCTCCGCGTCCAGCAACCGCACCGCGTGCCGCCCGAGTTGGGCCACCAGGGCGCTTGGCAGCCACGGGTCGCGGGAGCGTCCGTCCAGGACCGTGTCCTGCGCGCCCGTGCGCGCGAGGATCCGGTCCAGCGTCGGCCGGGCGGCGGGGTCCTTCTTCAGGCAGGCGCGGACGAGGTCGGCGATGCCCTCGGGCACCCTCGTCAGGTCGGGCTCGTGCTCGGCGATGCGGAACATCAGCGCGTGCACCCCGCTGTCCCCGCCGCCGAAGGGCAGGACGCCGGTCGCCGCGTAGGCGAGCACCGAGCCGAGGCAGAAGACGTCGCACGCGGACGTGATCCGTTCGCCGCGGACCTGCTCGGGCGCCATGAACCCGGGCGAGCCGACGAGCGCGCCGGTCCGGGTGAGCCCGCCGTCCGTGACGGTCTCCAGCGCCCGGGCGATGCCGAAGTCGATCACGCGCGGACCGTCGATCGTCACGAGCACGTTCGACGGCTTGAGGTCGCGGTGGATCAGCCCGGCGGCGTGGATGTCCTTCAGCGCGTTGGCCAGGCCCGCCGCCAGGATCCGTACCGACCGCTCGGGCAGGGCCCCGTGGTCGTGCCCGACGACCTGCTGGAGGGTGGGTCCGGCGACGTACCCGGTGGCCACCCACGGCACGGCGGCCTCGGTGTCCGCGTCCAGGACGGGCGCGGTCCAGTACCCGCCGACCCGCCGCGCGGCCTGCACCTCCTGCCGGAAGCGCGCCCGGAACTCCTCCTGCTCGGCCAGCTCCCGCCGCACCAGCTTCACGGCGACGGTGCGGCCCCGATCGGAGCGGGCCAGGTACACCTGCCCCATTCCGCCCGCACCGAGTCGCGCCAGCAGCCGGTAGGCCCCGATCCGCTGCGGATCCCCCGCCCCGAGTGTCTGCACGGCTCCGCCGCCTCCCCCCGATGTCACCCGCCACGCCCCCCTGAGCACAGCGACCTTCCGAGAATAGTGCGGGCGTCGGAGGAGGTGAGCCGGACCGGTGTCTACGTTTCCGTAACAGCGGCCCCCGGCTCCGGCACCGGCTCCCGGCCCTCGACTCCCCGCCCCGGCTCCCCCGCTTCGGCCCCCGGCCAGGACGGCCCCGCCCGGAGCGGCCCGTTCGACAACCTGTCGTGGAAACCCGCGCACCGCAGACAGGACGCCGATACCGCGTCCGCATCCCGGACATTTACGCTCCCCGCATGACCCCTCAGCCGAATCCCGAGACCGGGGCCGCCGTCAAGGCCGCCGACCGCGCGCACGTGTTCCACTCCTGGTCCGCGCAGGAGCTCATCGACCCGCCGGCCGCGGCCGGCGCCGAAGGGTCGTACTTCTGGGACTACGACGGCAGGCGCTACCTGGACTTCACCAGCGGGCTCGTCTTCACCAACATCGGCTACCAGCACCCCAAGGTCGTCGCCGCGATCCAGGAACAGGCCGCGACCCTGGCCACCTTCGCGCCGGCCTTCGCCGTCGAGGCCCGGTCGGAGGCGGCGCGGCTGATCGCCGAGCGGACCCCGGGCGACCTGGACAAGATCTTCTTCACCAACGGCGGGGCGGACGCCGTCGAGCACGCGGTGCGGATGGCCCGGCTGCACACCGGGCGGCCGAAGGTGCTGTCGGCGTACCGCTCCTACCACGGCGGCACCCAGCAGGCCGTGAACATCACCGGCGACCCGCGGCGCTGGCCCTCCGACAGCGGCTCGGCGGGCGTGGTCCACTTCTGGGCGCCCTTCCTCTACCGGTCCCGCTTCTACGCCGAGACCGAGGAGCAGGAGTGCGCGCGGGCCCTGGAGCACCTGGAGACGACGATCGCCTTCGAGGGGCCGTCGACCATCGCCGCGATCATCCTGGAGACCATCCCGGGCACGGCCGGGATCATGGTGCCGCCGGCCGGCTACCTCGCCGGGGTGCGCGAGCTGTGCGACAAGTACGGGATCGTCTTCGTCCTGGACGAGGTCATGGCCGGGTTCGGGCGGACCGGTGAGTGGTTCGCGGCGGACCTGTCCGGTGTCGTGCCGGACCTGATGACCTTCGCCAAGGGCGTGAACTCCGGCTATGTGCCGCTGGGCGGTGTGGCGATCTCCGGGAGCATCGCGGAGACGTTCGGGAAGCGTCCGTACCCCGGCGGCCTGACCTACTCCGGGCACCCGCTGGCGTGCGCGGCCGCCGTCGCGACGATCAACGTGATGGCCGAGGAGGGCGTCGTCGAGAACGCCGCCCGGCTGGGCGCGGAGGTCCTGGAGCCGGGCCTGCGGGAGCTGGCCGAGCGGCACCCGAGCGTCGGCGAGGTGCGCGGCGTGGGCATGTTCTGGGCCCTGGAGCTGGTGCGGAACCGGGAGACCCGGGAGCCGCTGGTGCCGTACAACGCGGCGGGCGAGGCGAACGCGGCGATGGCCGCCTTCGGCGCCGCAGCCAAGGCCGGCGGCCTGTGGCCCTTCATCAACATGAACCGGACGCACGTCGTCCCGCCGTGCAACGTGAGCGAGGCCGAGCTGAAGGAGGGTCTGGCCGTCCTCGACACCGCACTGTCCGTGGCCGACGAGTACACGGAGTAGTCCTCGGAGCGCCGCACAGGCGGGCGGCGGACGCAACCCGAACGCGTAAGGTGGCGTGCTCGTAGACATGGACGTACGAGTACGCCACCCGCACGCGCTAGGAGACGCCCCGACCATGCCCGGCATCAGCGGCAACGGCGCAGTGACGCGCAGTACCCTGCGGCAGCAGATCGCCGACGCGCTCCGGGACGAGGTGCTGGCCGGGCGGCTCCAGCCGGGGCAGGCGTTCACGGTCAAGGAGATCGCCGAGCAGTACGGGGTGTCCGCGACCCCCGTACGGGAGGCGCTCGTCGATCTGTCGGCGCAGGGGCTGCTCGAGGCGGACCAGCACCGCGGCTTCCGGGTGCGCGAGTACTCCCTGGGCGACTTCCGCGGGATGATCGAGGCGCGCACCCTCGTCATAGACGGCATGTTCCGGGCCCTGGACGCCGGCCACGAGGCGTTCCGCGACCCCGGCAACCCGCGGACCTCGGCCACGCTCGCCGTGGTCCGCCGGCGCGGCGAGGAGGCGCAGCGCGCCGCCGGGTCCGGCGACCTCACCGTCCTGATCGGCTACGACCTGCGCTTCTGGCGCGAGCTGAGCGCCCTGTTCGGCAACCCCTACCTCGGCGACTTCCTGCACCGGCTGCGCGTGCAGTCCTGGGTGTGCGCGGTGCAGCGCCTGCGCCGCCTGCCCGACCTGCGCGGGATGCTGTGGGCCGGGCACACCGCTCTCGTCGACGCCCTGGCGGCGCGGGACACCGCGGCCGCCCGCGCGGTCGTCGCCGAGTACAACAGCCACTCCCTCACCCTGATCGAGCGGCTGGCCGCCGCATGACCGGAACCGTCACCCGGGTCGTCGACCTGTCCGTGGTCGTCCCCGCCTACAACGAGGAACAGCGGCTCGGCCCCACCCTCGACGCCGTCGTCGCCTATCTGACCGACAACGAGAGCCGCTTCGGCGCGTGGCAGGTCGTCGTCGCCGACGACGGCTCCACCGACGGCACCCGGGACCTCGTGACGTCGCGTCAGGACCCGCGGGTCCAGCTCGTCACCGCCGTCCGCAACCGCGGCAAGGGCCACGCCCTGCGCCTCGGCGTCGCCGCCACCAGCGGCCGGCGCGTGCTGGTCACCGACGCCGACCTGGCCGCCCCGATCGAGGAGCTGGAGCAGCTCGACAAGGCGCTCGGCGAGGGCAACGCGGCGGCGATCGGCTCCCGTTCGGTGCCCGGCGCGACGATCGAGCGGCACCAGCACCGGGTGCGCGAGCTGCTGGGCCGGGCCGGGAACCTCCTCATACGCGGGGTCGCGGTGCCGGGCATACGGGACACCCAGTGCGGCTTCAAGCTGTTCGAGGGCGACCGGGCGCGCGAGGCCTTCGCGGCCTCCCGGCTCAACGGCTGGGGCATCGACGTGGAGGTGCTCCAGCACTTCCACCGCTCCGACTGGCCGGTCGCGGAGGTGCCGGTGCGCTGGTCGCACCGGTCCGGCTCGAAGGTCGGGGCGCTCGACTACGGGCGGGTCCTCGCCGAACTCGCCCGGCTCAAGGCCCGTTCCCTGCGCCCCGCCGACCTGTTCGCCTGCGCCCTGTTCCTGCTGATGGCGGTGACGCTCTACTCGGGCCGCCTCTTCGACCCGGCCCACCGCTACCTCCCCGACTCCCTCCAGGACCAGAACCAGTGGGAGTGGTTCTTCGCGGCCACCGCCGACAGCGTCGCCCACCTGCGCAACCCGCTCTTCACCGACCTCCAGGGCTTCCCGGACGGCGTCAACCTCATGGCCAACACGGTCATGCTGGGCCTGTCCGTGCCCTTCACCCCCGTCACGCTGGCCTTCGGCCCGGCGGTCTCCCTCAGCGTCTGCATGACCCTGGGCCTGGCCGCCACCGCCGCCGCCTGGTACCGGCTGATCGTCAAGCGGGTGGCACGGCGGCGGGCAGCGGCCTTCCTCGGCGCCGCGCTGGCCGCCTTCGCGCCGCCGATGGTCAGCCACGCCAACGCGCACCCGAACTTCGTGGTCCTGTTCATGATCCCGCTGCTCGTCGACCGGGCGTTGCGCCTGTGCGCGGGTGCCCGGGTCCGGCGGGACGGGGTCGTGCTCGGGCTGATGGCGGCGTACCAGATCTTCCTCGGCGAGGAGCCGCTGCTGCTCACCGCGATCGGCATGACGCTGTTCGCCGCCGCGTACGGGCTCGTCCGCCGGGACGTGGCGCGGCGGGCCTGGCGGCCGCTGGCGAAGGGCCTGCTGATCGCCGTCGCGGTCTGTCTGCCGATCGTGGCCTACCCGCTGTACTGGCAGTTCACCGGCCCGCAGAGCTACCGGAGCGTCCTGCACGGCGACAACGCGGGCAACAGCCCCCTCGCGCTGCTCGCCTTCTCCGAGCGGTCCCTGCTCTTCGGCGACGCGGCGCGGGCGAACTCCCTCTCCCTCAACCCCACCGAGCAGAACGCCTTCTACGGCTGGCCGCTGGCCCTCCTCGCCCTCGGGATCGTCGTACGGCTGTGGGAGCGCCCCCTGGTCAAGGCGCTGGCCGTCACGACGGGCGGCGCGGCGCTGCTGTCCCTGGGCCCGAGATTCCGGATCCCGCTGACCGACATGGTCTACCCGGGCCCCTGGGCGCTGCTCGCCCACCGGCCGCTGTTCGAGTCGGTGATCGAGGGCCGGCTGGCGATGATCTGCGCCCCGGCGCTCGGCATGCTGCTCGCGGTCGCCGTGGAGCGGCTGCTGGCGACCCGCCGGGTCGGCACGCTCTACGGCGGCCTGCTCGCGGTGTGCCTGGCCCTGCTCCCGATCGTCCCGGCGCCGCTCAAGGCCGAGGACCGGGCGCCGGTGCCGGAGTTCTTCACGTCCGGCCGGTGGAAGCCGTACGTGCGCGAGGGCGAGTCCCTCGTCCCGGTGCCGCTGCCCGACCCGGGCGGCGCGGAGGCGCTGCACTGGCAGACCGCCGCCCACCTCGGCTTCCGGATGCCCGGCGGCTACTACAACGGCCCCTGGGGCCCCGACCGCACCGGCATCTACGGCGCCGCCCCGCGCTACACCTCCGACCTGCTGCGGGACGTGCGCTACAGCGGTGTCGTGCCGGTCATCGGCAGGAACTGGCGGGCGCAGGCCCGGCGGGACTTCGCCTACTGGCACGCGGGCGCGCTGGTGCTCGCCCCGCAGCCCAACGACGGCCCCCTGCGCCAGGCGGTGACGCAGCTCGTGGGCCGCCCGGGACGGTGGACCGGCGGGGTGTGGGTATGGGACCTGCACGAGGAACGCTGAGCCGCGCCGCAGCGACTACTCTTCCATGACCACCGTGCACCACCGTGCGACCGAGGAGCCCTCTTTGGCCTGTGACCTGTGGCTGGTACCGCTCGTCGACGTGTTGTGCCACACCCCCGACAACCCGTTCGCCGAGGAACTCGCGCAGTACAACAAGGTGCTCGCCGAGAGCGGGCTCCCGCCGGTGCCGGTGTACCAGTACATGCCGGGCCTGTCCGGGGACGTCGCGCCGGTGGCGGGCTTCGACTACGACGCACTGCACTTCCTGCGCCGCGCCTATCTGCTGCAGGTCTGCGGGCTGGCGCTGACCCCGGTCGACGAACTGGGCGGCGACTACGAGCAGTTGCTGGAGATGTTCGAGACGACGGCGCAGCAGTCCCACCTGGTCTGGCACTACGACCACGCCGGCGCCTACGTCCCGCTCGACTTCCCGCAGCCGCTGTCCAACGACGAACTGCTCGCCGGCGGCGGCCCGCTGGGCTCCTCGCAGGCGCTGCTGCGGGAGCTGGAGTACGTCGCCCCGGCCATCGGGATCGACCCGGCCAACCCTCCGGCGGCTCCCGAACCCCCGTCCGCGCCGACCGAGCTGGAGCAGCCGGCCGCCCCCGCGCCGTACGACCCCAGCCCCTTCGCCCGGGAGCGGCACGTCTGGCTGGGACTGCACCAGGCGGCGACCCGCAGCCTGGCCCAGGGCTCGATGATCGTCTTCAGCTGAGACGGCGGAGCCGGCCGTACTGAGCCGGCGGAGACGGCCGGAGCGGGACGGTAAGACCGCGCCCCCGGTTCGGCCGGAGCCTCGCCGGGGGCGTGTCCACATCCTGTGGAGGGGTTGGCGGCGGAGCGGACTAGAGGAACGAGTTGATCTCGATCGTCTCGTCGCGGCCCGGGCCCACGCCGATCGCGGAGATCGGGGCGCCGGACATCTCCTCCAGGGCCTTGACGTAGGCCTGGGCGTTCTTCGGCAGGTCGCCGAAGGTCTTGGCCTTGGAGATGTCCTCCTGCCAGCCGGGGAGGTACTCGTAGACGGGCTTCGCGTGGTGGAAGTCGGTCTGGGAGTACGGCAGCTCCTCGACGCGGCGGCCGTCGATCTCGTAGGCGACGCAGACCGGGATCTGCTCCCAGCCGGTGAGGACGTCCAGCTTGGTGAGGAAGAAGTCGGTCAGGCCGTTGACCCGGGTCGCGTAGCGGGCGATCACCGCGTCGAACCAGCCGCAGCGGCGGTCCCGGCCCGTCGTCACGCCCCGCTCGCCGCCGATCCGGCGCAGCGCCTCGCCGTCCTCGTCGAACAGCTCGGTCGGGAAGGGGCCCGAGCCGACGCGGGTCGTGTAGGCCTTCAGGATGCCGATGACCCGGCTGATCTTCGTCGGGCCGACGCCGGCGCCCGTGCAGGCGCCGCCCGCGGTCGGGTTGGAGGAGGTCACGAAGGGGTACGTGCCGTGGTCGATGTCCAGGAGCGTGCCCTGGCCGCCCTCGAAGAGGACCACCTTGTCGTCTTCCAGCGCCTGGTTGAGGACCAGCACGGTGTCCGCGACGTACGGCTTGATCTGCTCGGCGTAGCCCAGCAGCTCCTCGACCACCTGGTCCACGGCGATCGCGCGCCGGTTGTAGAGCTTGGTGAGGATCTGGTTCTTGACGTCGAGGGCCGCCTCGACCTTCTGCGTGAGGATCGACTCGTCGTAGAGGTCCTGCACGCGGATGCCGACGCGGTTGATCTTGTCCGCGTAGGTGGGGCCGATGCCGCGCCCGGTGGTGCCGATCTTGCGCTTGCCGAGGAAGCGCTCGGTCACCTTGTCGACGGTCACGTTGTACGGCGTGATGACGTGCGCGTTGCCGCTGATCAGCAGCTTGGACGTGTCCACGCCGCGCTCGTTCAGACCGCTCAGCTCGGAGAGCAGGACCGACGGGTCGACGACGACGCCGTTGCCGATGACGGGCGTACATCCGGGCGACAGAATGCCGGAGGGGAGAAGGTGCAGGGCGTACTTCTGATCGCCCACGACCACCGTGTGGCCGGCGTTGTTGCCGCCCTGGTAGCGCACCACATAATCCACCGATCCACCGAGCAAGTCGGTGGCCTTCCCCTTGCCTTCGTCACCCCACTGAGCACCGAGCAGCACAAGTGCGGGCACGCGCGTACACCCCTTCCGGGCGGGGCATGTCCAAGGTCAGGGGCGAACGCGTAGGGTTCACCGCCGCGTGCACCGCGACCGCCATTGGTCGCACAACCGTCGGACCGGATGCCCCGGAATAGACGAAGCCCCTGGCGCAATAGCGCAAGGGGCTCTTGCACAAAGATGCTACCCGAGGAAGCGAGGCAGGACCGAGGTGGCGACTTCCGACCCGTTGCTGGTGGTCATCGACCCGGTCGCCCGAAGGACCGACGGCGAGTCCGTACGCATCGCGAAGGACGTGCTCAGCGCGGGTGCGGCCGCCAAGGTGTGCCTGCCGGAGGGGCCCGAGGAATTCGCCCGCGCGCTGGCGCGGCGCGGCTCGCGCCGGCCCGTGGTGGTGGGGGACGACCGGGCGCTGCTGCGGGCGGTGGCCCTGCTCCACCGGCAGCGGGAGCTGGCGGCGTGCGCCCTGTCGGTGGTGCCGGTCGGGGGCGTGCTGTCCCTGACCCGCTCGCTGGGCGTGCCGGCCGGGGCGGTCGCGGCGGCGCGGGCGGTGCTCGACGGGGCCGAACGGCGGCTCGACCTGCTCGTCGACGACAGCGACGGGGTGGTGCTGGGCGCCCTGCGCATCCCGCCGCTCTCCCTGCGGGAGGCGCCCGGGGGGACGGCCGTGGCGGTCTCGGAGCCGGCGCGTCCCTGGCTGCGGACCTGCCAGTCCCTGGTGCGGACGCTGGTGGCCCGCCCGCCCCGGACGACGACGCTCACCGGGCCCGGCCCCTCCCGGCTGCGGGTGGAGGTCGACGGACGGACGGTGGTGGACCTGGACCACCCCGTGGAGGCGGTGTCGGTCTCCCCGGGCGCCTCGGGGCTGGCGGACGTCGAGATCCGGCCGCTGTCGGTGGGGGCGGAGGCCTCGCCGGTGCGGGCGGAGGGCCGGACGGTGACGGTGTCGGGCGCGGACTTCCGCTACCGGGCGGACACGGTGCTGTCGGGCCCGGTGCGGACCCGGACGTGGACGGTACGGGAGGAGGCCTGGCGGCTGACACTGCCCGTGCCGGGGTGAGCCGGGGTGCGGGTGATCCAGGGGGAGCCGGAGTTATTCGGGGTGAGCCGGGGTGGCCCGGGGGAGCCGGGGTGGCCCGGAGCGTTCCAGGGGACCGGGAGCCGGGCAGCCCCTCCGTCCGCGGCAGGATCGGCCGGACGGGCGCCGCGGGAAGGGCCTAGTCCTGGCCGAAGAGCCGCTCCCGGTGGACCCGCCAGCGCTCCATCATGGCCTCGACCTCGTGCTCGACGAACTCGAAGAAGGCCAGCGTCTCGGCCAGCCGGCGGCCCGCCGGGGTGTCCGCGCCGAGACTGGTCACGCCCTCGCGCAGGGCGTCCTCCCACCGCTTGATGATGGCCTCGCGGTTGGTCAGCGCCTCGTACCACTGGTCGCCGTGGACCCGGTACCGCTCCCGGCGCGAGCCGGGCGCCCGCTCGCGCGACACCATGTGCACCTGGGCCAGATAGCGCACCGCCCCCGAGACGGCCGCGGGGCTGACCTTGAGCTGCTCCCCCAGCTCGGCGGAGGTCAGGGCGCCGGTGTCGGAGGCGAGCAGCGCCGCGAAGACCCGTCCGGGCATCCGGGGCAGGCCGGCCTCGACGAGCTGTGCCGCGAAGTGCTCCACGAACCGCGACACGGACTCGGGGTCCCGCCCCACCGCCTTCGGCTCCGTCATGTCCGGATCATCTCCCCTGTTCAGACGCCTTCCCCAGTCTACCGGAAGGTTTCCACCCTTCTTTAACTTCACAAATTTCTGAAAGAAGCGTACGTTCTGGAGCATGACGAAGGCCATCACCGTCTCCGGACTGCACAAGTCCTTCGGCCGGACGCACGCGCTGGACGGCCTCGACCTGGAGGTCGAGACCGGCGAGGTGCACGGCTTCCTCGGCCCCAACGGCTCCGGCAAGTCCACCACCATCCGGGTCCTGCTCGGCCTGCTGCGCGCCGACGCGGGCGCCGCGCCTGTGCTGGGCCGCGACCCGTGGAAGGACGCCGTGGAGGTGCACCGCCGGATCGCCTACGTCCCCGGCGACGTGACCCTGTGGCGCAACCTCTCCGGCGGCGAGGTCATCGACCTGTACGGGCGGCTGCGCGGAGGGCTCGACGGGCGGCGGCGGGCGGAGCTGATCGAGCGGTTCGAACTGGATCCGACGAAGAAGGGCCGGACGTACTCCAAGGGCAACCGGCAGAAGGTCGCCCTGGTCGCCGCCTTCGCCTCGGACGTCGACCTGCTGATCCTGGACGAGCCGACGTCGGGCCTCGACCCGCTGATGGAGGAGGTCTTCCAGCGGTGCGTCGAGGAGGAACGCGGGCGCGGGCGCACCATCCTGCTCTCCTCCCACATCCTCAGCGAGGTCGAGGAGCTGTGCGACCGGGTGAGCATCATCCGCAAGGGCCGCACCGTGGAGAGCGGCTCGCTCGCCGACCTGCGCCATCTCACCCGCACCAGCGTGACGGCCGAGCTCGCGGGCCCGCCGAACGGGCTGTCCCGGCTCCCCGGCGTCCACGACCTCGACGTCCAGGGCAGCCGGGTGCGCCTCCAGGTCGACACCGACCGGCTGGACGGCGTACTCCGGCAGCTCGGCGAGTCGGGCGTGCGCTCCCTGACCTCCAAGCCGCCCACCCTGGAGGAGCTGTTCCTGCGCCACTACCAGGACGACCTCGGCGAGGTGCCCCGATGACCGCGACGACGACACCGCGTCCGACGGTACGGCCCCGCGGCTCCCGCCAACTCGCGGGAACGGGAGCGCTGTTGCGCTTCGCCCTGCGCCGCGACCGGGTGCTGATCCCGGTCTGGATCGCGGTGAACGCGGTCATGGTCCTCTCCATGCCGAACACGCTGCGCAGCCTGTACGGCACCACCGCCCAACGCGAGGGCCTGCTGCGGCAGATGGAGTCCAACGCCTCCTTCCGCGCCCTGATCGGCCCGGTCTTCGACACCTCGATCGGCGCCCTGACCGCCTGGCGCGTCGGTGTCTACGCCGCCGCGCTCGGCGCCGTGATGAGCCTGCTGATCGTCGTCCGGCACACCCGCGACGAGGAGGAGAGCGGCCGGCAGGAGCTGGTGGCGTCGGGGGCGGTGGGCCGCCGGGCCTCCCTCACGGCGGCGCTGCTCGCCGCGGCCGTCGCGAACGCCGTCCTGGCCCTGCTGGTCACGGCGGGCCTGGCCGGGCAGGGCGGCGCCGGGGCGCTGTCCTTCGGGCTCGGCCTGGCCGGGATCGGCATGGTCTTCGCCACGACGGCGGCGGTCGTCGCCCAGCTGACCGAGAGCGCACGCCTCGCCCGCGGGCTGACCGCGGCGGTGCTGGGCGCCGCGTTCGTGCTGCGCGCGGCGGGCGACTCCGCCACCGCCGACGGCTCGTCCGTGCTGACCTGGCTCTCGCCGCTGGGCTGGCTGGAGAACCAGCGGTCCTTCGCCGGCGAGCGGTGGTGGGTGCCGGCGCTGTTCGCGGTGGCGGTGACGGCCCTGGGCGCGCTGGCGTACGAGCTCGCCGGGCGCCGGGACGTCGGCATGAGCTTCCTGCCCACCCTCCCCGGCCCCGCCGCCGGCCGCCTGGGCACGGCCGGCGCGCTGGCCTGGCGGCTCCAGCGCGGCAGCGTGATCGGCTGGTCGCTGGGCTTCCTCCTCGCCGGGGTGGTGTACGGCGGGATGACGGACGGCGCGGCCGAGCTGGTCCGCGACAACGACCGGGCACGGGAGATCTTCGCGCGGATGGGCGGACAGAGCGCCCTCACGGACATGTTCCTCGCCGCGATGGTCGGGATGCTCGGCCTGATCGCCGCCCTCTACGTCGTGGGGTCCGTGCTGCGCCTGCACGGCGAGGAGACCTCGGGCCGCGCGGAACCGGTGCTGGCGTGCCCGGTCGGGCGGCTGCGCTGGGCCGCCGGCCATCTGGTGATCGCCTTCGGCGGGACCGTCCTGATCATGCTCCTGGCGGGTCTGGGCCTCGCCATCGGCTACGGCAAGGAGGCCGGACCGATTCTGGGCGCCTGCCTGGCGCAGCTCCCGGCGGTGTGGGTGATCGGCGGGCTGACGCTCCTGCTGTACGGCCTCGCCCCGCGCGCGGCGACGGCGGCCTGGGGCGTCGTGGTGGCCGTCCTCCTGATCGGCTGGGTCGGCCCGGCCCTGAACGCCCCCCGGCTGGTCCTGGACCTCACCCCCTTCGCCCACCTGCCGAAACTGCCGGGCGGGCAGATGCGGTGGGGCCCGGTACTCCTCCTCACGGCCCTGGCCGCGCTGCTGACGAGCGCGGGCCTGGCCGCTCTGCGCAGGCGGGACCTCACCACCTGACCAGTGATTACCCCACCTCGACGTTCAGGCCCTCCAGACCGCGGATCACGAAGTTCGGCTTGCGTCTCGGTTCCGTGGCCGGGGTGAGGGTGGGGGCCTTCTCCAGGAGGGCCGTCATCGAGGCGGCCAGCTCCATACGGGCCAGCGGGGCGCCGATGCAGTAGTGGATGCCGGCGCTGAAGGAGATGTGCGGGTTGTCCCGGCGGGTGAGGTCGAGCCGGCCGGGATCTCCGAACACCGCCGGGTCGTGGTTGGCGGAGCCGAAGAGCATGGCGATCTCCGCGCCCCTCGGGATCGTCGTGCCGTCGATCTCGATCTCGTCCAGGACCCAGCGCTCGAAGAGCTGGAGCGGGGTGTCGTAGCGCATCAGCTCCTCGACGGCGGACGGGACCAGGGAGTGGTCCGCGCGCAGGGCCGCGAGCTGGTCCGGGTGGCGGAACAGGGCCCACCAGCCGTTGACCGTGGCGTTCACCGTGGCCTCGTGACCGGCGTTGAGGAGGAGGACCGCCGTGGAGATCATCTCCTGCTCCGTCAGACGGTCGCCCTCGTCGTGCGCCGCGATCAGGCCGGAGATCAGGTCCTCGCCGGGCTTCGCGCGGCGGGCCGCGATCAGCTCCCGCAGGTAGCCGGAGAACTCCAGCGACGCCCGCACCGCCCGCTCGGCCGTCTCCCCGGACGGGTTGAGCTCGTACATCCCGCAGATGTCCGCCGACCAGGGGCGCAGCAGCCCACGGTCCGGCTCGGGGATGCCGAGCATCTCGGCGATCACCGCGACCGGCAGCGGCTCCGCGACGTCCGTCAGCAGGTCGCCGCCGCCCGCCTCCACCAGGGCGGAGACCAGGTCGTCCGCCAGGCCGTGGACGTACGGCCGGAGCCGCTCCACCGTGCGCGGGGTGAACGCCTTGGACACCAGGCGCCGGATGCGGGTGTGGTCCGGCGGTTCGAGGTCGAGCATTCCGTGGTCGTTGAGGACGTGGAAGGGCTCGTGCTCCGCCGGGGGCGCGGTGCGGCCGAAGTCCTCGTGCGTGAACCGGTGCTGGTACGTCCGGCCCAGCCTGCGGTCCCGCAGCAGCGCCGAGACGTCCGCGTGGTGCGGGACCAGCCACTGGTCGGTCGGCGCGTAGTGGAGCACCCGGCCCCGGGCCCGCAGCTCGGCGTACGCCGGGTACGGATCGGCGAGGAACGCCGGGTCCCAGGGGTCGAAGGCGAGGCCGGACGCCGGGCCGGGGGCGGGTTCGGGAGCTGCTGCCATGGACGGACGCTAGCCCGGCCGCCCCCGGTCTGACCAGGGCTCCCCGGCCCGGGCGGTCCCCGGTCCGGGCGCTCCCCGGGACGGCCCCCCGTGCGGGCGGTCCCCGGTGCGCCGGGCTCAGCCCGGTGTGACCAGCCGCGCCTCGTAGGCGAACACCGCCGCCTGGGTGCGGTCGCGCAGGCCCAGTTTCACCAGGATCCGGCTCACATGGGTCTTGATGGTCGACTCGGCGACCACCAGCCGCCCGGCGATCTCCGCGTTCGACAGGCCCTGCGCGATGAGCACCAGCACCTCCGTCTCCCGCTCGGTGAGCTCGCCGTACGCCCCCGGGCCGGCCGGGGTCGGACGCGGGAGGTCGGCCAGCTTCGAGAACTCCGTGATCAGCCGCCGGGTGACCGAGGGCGCGAGCAGGGCCTCGCCGGCCGCCACCACCCGCACCCCGTCCGCGAGTTGCCGTGCCGAGGCGTCCTTGAGCAGGAACCCGGAGGCGCCCGCCCGCAGCGCCTGGTACACGTACTCGTCCAGGTCGAAGGTGGTCAGCACCAGCACCTTCGCCGTGCCGTCCGCGGCGACGATCTCCCGGGTCGCCTCGATGCCGTTCAGCTCCGGCATACGGATGTCCATCAGCACCACGTCCGGGGCGAGTTCGCGGACCCGGTCCACGGCCTCGCGCCCGTTGACGGCCTCGCCGGCGACCTCGATGTCCGGCATCGCGTTCAGCAGGACCGAGAAGCCCTCGCGCACCATCATCTGGTCGTCCGCGATCAGCACGCGGATCGTCATGCCGCGTCCCCGCCCGCGGAGGGCACCGGCAGGAACACCGCCACCTCGTATCCGCCGTCCGGGGCCGGGCCCGCCGTCATCTCGCCGTTCAGCATGGCCACCCGCTCCCTCATGCCGGTGATGCCGTGTCCGGCGCCGGGCGACGGCCGCAGCGGCGCCGGCCCGGGCGGCGGCCCGTTGACGACGCGCAGGCCGAGCCCGCCGAGGACGTAGCCGATCTCCACGCGGGCGCTCGCGCCGGGCGCGTGCCGCAGGGTGTTGCTCAGGGCCTCCTGCACGATCCGGTACGCCGACAGCTCGACGCCCTGCGGGAGTTCACGGACCGCGCCGGTCACCGCCCGCTCCACGTCCAGGCCCGCCTCCCGCACGTTCGCCAGCAGGGTGCCGAGGTCGGCGAGCGTGGGCTGCGGGGCGTCCGGCGCCGCGTAGTCCTCCGCGCGGACGACACCGAGCACCCGGCGCAGCTCGGTCAGCGCGGCCACCGCGTTCTCCCGGATGGTGGCGAAGGCCTTCTCCAGCTCCGGCGGCGGGTTCTCCACCCGGTAGGGGGCGGCCTCGGCCTGGATGGCGACCACGGACATGTGGTGCGCCACCACGTCGTGCAGCTCCCGCGCGATGGTGGTGCGCTCCTCCAGGAGGGTGCGGCGGGAGCGCTCGTGCGCGGTCACCGACTGCTGGGCGGTCACCTCCCGCTCGGCGCTGCGGCGGACGTGCCAGACGGTGACGGCCAGCAGCGCGAGCGCGGAGACGGCCAGCACCGGCGCCGAATTGGTGCTGAAGCGGTAGCCGAACAGGCCCTCGGCGAGGAAGGAGTAGGCCGCGGTGAGCACCCACATCCACGCCGCCGTGCGCGGCCGGGTGCGGATCGCCACCACGGTGAGCACCGTCAGGTGCGAGACGATGCTGCCGGGCTGCCACGGCCAGTCGCCGAAGCCGCCGGAGATCACCGACGAGGCCGCGGCCGCCGCCAGGGACACCCAGAAGGCGCCGACCGGGCGGACCAGGGTCAGCAGCACCGGGACCAGCGCCAGCAGACCGGTCACCAGGCCCGCCGGGCCTTCGGCCTGGGCCGCCAGGGCGACGAGCATCGCCAGCATTCCGGCCGCCACCACCAGGGCGTGCGGCCGCCAGGCCGCGTACCTCCGGGTGCGGCCGGGCAGCCGCCTGCCCAGCGGGCCGTCGGCGCTCGTCCGGGGCAGCGGGCGGTAGGCGAACGCGTCGTGGAACAGGTCCTGCCGCAGTCCGCGCAGTGCCTGCGCCGCCGCCCGGTACTCCGGGCTGCGCGGGATGTACGGGCGGAACGCGCCGTCCGGCGGCTGCGTCTGGGTCGTCTCGGTCACGGTGGAAACGGTAGGCGGGGGCGGACCCGGGGTCGTCACCTGTGAGAGGGGCCTTCGGCATCCTTCTCAGGTACTACCCGCCCGACTGCCCGCGCCTCTGCCCGCCCGACGGCCCGTGCCTCTGCCCGCCCGCCGCGACGCCACCCGCTCACCAGGCCAGTTGGGCGATCTCCTCCGCCACCACCGCGCACGCGTCCGCCGCCGGGTCGATCAGCGGGAAGTGTCCGGCGCCCTCCAGCAGCGTCAGGCCCACCGTCTCGCCGGCCTTCGCCGCCGCCTCCGCGTAGGACTCGGCCACCGCCTGTGGCACGACCACGTCGGTCCGCCCCTGCACGACCGTCGTCGCGATGCCGGTCGGCAGCAGCAGGGCCGGGTCGGCGTACGGCTGCCGCAGCGGGAACTGCTCCTGCCCGCCGAGGAGTTGCCGGGACGCGCCGCCGCACACGTCCAGCTTCTCGGCGACCGCGAAGTCGGCGATCGGCGCGAGGGCCACCACACCGCGCAGGGCGGCGGGGCCGTCGATGCGCCAGGGCGCGTCGGCGGGGAGCACGTGCCGGGCCGCGGCCCACAGCGCGAGCTGGCCGCCCGCCGAGTGCCCGGTGAGCACCGTGCGGCCCGGGTCGGCCTGCGGGAGCGCCTGCCGTGCGAGCGCGGGCAGGGCGTCCAGCGCGGCCGCCACGTCGTCGAAGGTGTCCGGCCAGCGGCCCGCGACCGGGGCCTCACCCGGCCGGTCCGGGGCGTCGGCGCCGCGCCGGTACTCGACGCTGGCCACGGCGAAGCCCCGGCGGGCCAGGAAGTCGGCGAAGGGGCTGATGTGCCGCCGGTCGTACGGGGCCCGCCAGGCGCCGCCGTGCAGGACCACGACGAGCGGGGCGAGGACGGCGGGCGCCGCGGAGCCGGGGCCGCGCGGGGCGTAGAAGTCGATCACCTGGTCGGGGTGGTCGCCGTACGCGGCGGTGGCGTCGGGGTCGACGGGCGGATGCGAGAAGGCCGACTCCTCCTCCGCGGCGTCCCGTGCCGCGGCGTCCCGGCCGGCGGTGTTCTCCGGCTCGGCGGCATCGCTGGGTGGGGCGGCGTCCGACATGGTCCAACCTCTCGGTGACGGGACGTACTTGACGGACCAGGGGTGAATTCGGCCGTTGGCGGGGACGGTACCAGGCCGGTGACATGGGCGGACATGGGGAGGTCACGCTCGGTGAGGGTCCACAGGGTTCCGCCGACCCGCCGGCCGCCTCGTCGCGCTGACGATGCCGAGGAGGCGCCGTGCCCGCCGAGTCCGGCACCGCACACCCCCCGGCACGGCGGGCCCGACGGCGCCCTCCGCCGCCGAGCAGGCTGCCCGCGCCGCTCACGCCGCCGCGACGGCGGGGGGTACGTCAGGGGGACCTGACCGGCACAGCCCGGGCACGCCCCACCGGCACAGCCGGGCCACGCCCGCCCGGGGACCTGACCGGCGCGACCCGGTGCACGTCACCGGGTCGCGTCCGGCACAGCCCTGCCGGTGGCTACTCCGCCAGGGTCTCCGCCAGCACCCGCGCCGCCCGTTCCGTGTCGGCGAAACCGACGTACAGCGGGGTGAAGCCGAAGCGGAGCACGTCCGGGTGGCGGAAGTCGCCGACCACCCCGCGCGCGATGAGCCGCTCCATCACGTCCCCGGCGTCCGGGCAGCGCAGCGCGACCTGGCTGCCCCGCTCGGCGTGGGCGTACGGCGTCACCGACTCCACGCGCCCGGCCGGGACGTATGCGGCGACGCACTCCAGGAAGAAGTCCGTCAGCGCGAGGGACTTCGCCCGGACCGCCTCGATCCGCACCCCGTCCCAGACCTCCAGCGCCGCCTCCAGGGCGAGCAGGGAGAGGATGTCCGGGGTGCCGACCCGGCCGCGCGTCGCGCCCGCCGACGGTTCGTACTCCGGCCGCATCCCGAACGGCTCGGCGTGCGAGTTCCAGCCGGGCAGCGGCGAGTCGAAGCGGTCCTGGAGGTCCCGGCGCACATAGAGGAACGCGGGTGAACCGGGGCCGCCGTTCAGGTACTTGTACGTGCAGCCCACCGCCAGGGCGACCCCGTGCCCGTCCAGCCCCACCGGCAGGGCGCCCGCGCTGTGGCACAGGTCCCAGACGGCGTACGCGCCCGCCGCGTGCACCGCGGCGGTGAGCGAGGGCAGGTCGTACAGCCGACCGGTGCGGTAGTCGACGTGGTTCAGCAGAACCGCGGCCGTACGCCCGGACAGGGCGCCGGGCACCTGCGCCGGGTCCACCGGCCGCAGCGTGCAGCCCGTCATCCGGGCCGCCGACCGGGCGATGTACCCGTCCGTGGGGAAGGTCGTGGCGTCGACGAGGATCTCGTCGCGCCCGTCGCCGCCCGCCTCCCGGGCCATCCGGACCGCCGCCACGACCGCCTTGAACACGTTGACGCTGGTCGAGTCGCCCACGACGATCTGCCCCGGTGCCGCTCCGACCAGCGGGGCGATCCGGTCGCCGATCCGCTCGGGCGCCGTCCACCAGCCGCTCTCCTCCCAGGAGCGGATGCGCAGTTCGCCCCACTGGCGGCGGACGACGTCCGCGACCCGGTCCGGCACGACGGCCGGCAGCACGCCCAGCGAGTTCCCGTCGAGGTAGACGCCCGCGGTGTCAGCCGCATGATCGGACACGGGGTCGAGGACGAACCGGTCGCGCAGCGCGGCCAGTTCGTCCGCGGCGTCCAGCTTCCCCGCGCGAACGACGAGGTCAGACATGGGACCTCGCCGTCCACAGCTCGGGGAACACGTTCTTCTGCGCCCGCTTCTCCAGCCAGGCGACCCCCGCGGAGCCGCCGGTGCCGGGCTTGGCGCCCATCGCGCGGCGGGTGGCGACGAGGTGGTCGTTGCGCCAGCGCCACACCAGTTCGGCGACGTCGGTCAGCGCCTCGCCGAGACGGGCGACTTCGTCGGTGGCATCACCGGCGTAGATGGCGGTCCAGACGGCCTCCACCTGCTCCGACGGCGTGTAGCGCTGCGCGACGTCGCGGCGCAGCACCTCGTCCGGGACGGCGTGCCCCCGCCGGGCGAGCAGCCGCAGCACCTCGTCGTACAGGGAGGGCTCGTGCAGCGCCTTCTCCAGCTCGGCGTGGACACGCGGGGCGCCGCGGTGCGGGACGAGCATCGACGCGGACTTCTCGCCGAGCAGGAACTCCATCCGCCGGTACATCGCCGACTGGAAGCCGGAGCCCTCGCCGAGAGCGCCGCGGTAGGAGTTGAACTGGGCCGGGGTGAGCTGGCCGAGCGGCTTCCAGGAGGCGTTCAGCGCGTCCAGTTCTCGTACGGAGCGCTTCAGCGCGTCGATCGCCACCGGCACCCGGTCTTCGCGCAGGGCGCGCGCGGCGGTCTCCCACTCGTGCACGATGACGGTGAACCACAGCTCCATGACCTGGGTCGTCACCAGGAAGACCATCTCTCCCGGGTCGTCGGAGAGGGTGTGCTGGAGGTGGGTGAGCACGTCCGCCTTGACGTAGTCCTCGTACGGCGTCGTGCCCGCGAAGTCGAGGTGCGGGGTCTCGGGCTCCTGGGTCGCCACGGAACGATGAGCCTGTTGGGACATCGCTGTCTCCTGTTGTTGCTCCGGGTAGCGGTCCGCCCCTGCCGATGCCGGCACGGGGGCCCCGGTCCCCACCCGCATCTTCCGCATCACCCACCCGGACCGCAAGGTCGGCCCCGAAACGCGGGGGCCCGCCCGGCCGTGCGGGCGGGCCCCGGGTGCGCTCCGGTCGGCCCAGGGGCCCGGGCGTCAGCCCAGGGTCTGGGCGGCCGTCGGCGAGGAGTCCTTCAGGAACTGCGAGCAGCGCTCGTACTCCTCCTGCTCACCGATCGCCTGCGCGGCGCGGGCCAGGGCGTGCAGGGCGCGCAGGAAGCCGCGGTTCGGCTCGTGCTCCCAGGGGACCGGCCCGTGCCCCTTCCAGCCGCTGCGGCGCAGCGCGTCCAGGCCCCGGTGGTAGCCGGTCCGGGCGTACGCGTACGACTCCACGGCCGCGCCCCGCTCGAAGGCGTCGTCGGCCAGCTGCGCCCAGGCCAGCGAGGACGCCGGGTGCTGGGCGGCGACCTCGGCGGGGGCCGTGCCCCGGGCGAGGAGCTCGCGGGGCTCCGGGTCGTCGGGCAGGTGGGTGGGAGGCGGACCGCCCAGGAGGTTCTCGTGAATGCTCATGGGTTCAGTCTGCGGCATCCGCCCGGCGCCGGGCCGGGCGATGCCTCACCCGTGGTGCCCGTCCTCCAGCGGCGGGGCCGTCACGCAGCCGTGGGTGCGGCACTCGGGATGACGGCAGCCCGGGGCCGGCCGGCGCACCGTCGCGCAGGCCAGCACCGCCCCGGCCACCAGCACCCCCGCCAGCACCGGCATGGCCCGGCGGAACGCGGCGTCGAAGGCGGTCGCCGAGCGGTAGGCCTCCGGGCCCATCCCGCTGACCAGTGGCAACGCGGCCACCGCGACCAACCCGGCCGCGCGCGCGGCGGCGTTGTTGATGCCGCTCGCCAGCCCGGCCCGGGCGGTGGCCACGGAGGCGAGGACGGTGGCGGTCAGCGGGGCGACGAGGGTGACCATGCCGGCGCCCATGACCAGCAGGGCGGGCAGCACGTCGGTGAGGTAGTCCGCGCCCTCGCCGACCCGCAGCATCAGCAGCATCGCGGCGGCACACAACAGAGGGCCGGCCGTGAGGGGGATGCGGGGCCCGATGCGGTCCGCGAGGGCGCCCGAACGAGCCGAGAACAGCAGCATGAGGACGGTCGTCGGCAGCAGGGCGGTGCCCGCCTGGAGCGCCGACCAGCCGACCACGACCTGGAGCTGGAGGGCGGTGAGGAAGAAGAAGCCGCCGAAGGCCGCGTACACGCACAGGGTGACCAGGTTGACCGCGGTGAACTGGCGGGAGGCGAAGATGTCGAGCGGCATCATCGCCGCCGTGGCGCGGTGCTTCTCGACGTACACGAAGGCGACGCCCGCGGCGACTCCGGCGGCCGCGGTCGGCGCCACGGCGGCGGACCCGTGCCCCGCCTCGATCAGCGCGTACGTCACCAGCGCGAGGGAGAGGGCGCCGAGGGCCGCGCCGAGCACGTCGAAGCGGCCGTGGGCGCCGGGGTCCGCCGACTCGGGCACGTGCCGCACCGCGACGGGGGCGCAGACCAGGGCGAGCGGCACGTTGAGCAGGAAGACCCAGCGCCAGCCGGGGCCGTCCACCAGCCAGCCGCCGACGAACGGGCCGACCGCCGCGCCGATGCCGCCGAACCCCGACCACAGGCCGACGGCCCGGGCCCGGTCGTCGGGGTGGAAGGAGGCCTGGATGAGGGCGAGCGAGCCGGGGGTGAGCAGGGCGCCGCCGATGCCCTGCAGGGCGCGGGCGGCGACCAGGACGCCGGCGTTCGGGGCGAGGCCGCACAGCAGGGAGGCGGCGGCGAACCACAGGACGCCGAGCACGAAGATCCTGCGGCGGCCGTAGCGGTCGCCGAGGGAGCCGCCGAGGAGGATCAGGCCGGCCAGCGTGAGCATGTACGCGTTGACGGTCCACTGGAGGGCGGCGAGGCTCGCGTCCAGGTCCCGGCCGATGTGGGGAAGGGCGACGTTGACGACCGTCGAGTCCAGCAGGGCCATGCTGGAGCCGAGCACGGTGGTGAGGAGGATCCAGCGCCCGGTGGGGGTGGAGATCCTGACGGCGGGGGCGTGCTGCGCGGTGACAGCCATGCGGGGATCATCCCGCGCCCGCTCCCGCACTGCCAGACGGACGGCCACCGAGGTGCCGAAACGGGCACGGCCGACAGCGGACGGGAACGGCCCCGGCAGCGGGGTACGGCCCGGCAGCGGACGGGAACGGCCCCGGCACCGTGGGCGCCGGGGCCGTCACCGGCCGTGCGGGAGAACCGGTTACTTGATCTTCGTGCCCGTGGAGCGCAGGTTGCCGCAGGCCTGGACGACGCGCTGCGACATCGACGCCTCGGCGAGCTTGCCCCAGGTGCGCGGGTCGTAGGTCTTCTTGTTGCCGACCTCGCCGTCGACCTTCAGGACGCCGTCGTAGTTCCTGAACATGTGGTCGGCGACCGGGCGGGTGAAGGCGTACTGGGTGTCCGTGTCGATGTTCATCTTCACGACGCCGTTCTCCAGGGCGGTGCGGATCTCCTCCTCCGTGGAGCCGGAACCGCCGTGGAAGACGAAGTCGAAGGGCTGGCTGCCGGACGGCCGGCCGTACTTCGCCGCGACACCCTCGTTGAGGTCCTTGAGCAGGTCGGGGCGGAGCACGACGTTGCCCGGCTTGTACACACCGTGCACGTTGCCGAAGGAGGCGGCCAGCAGGTAGCGGCCCTTCTCGCCCAGGCCGAGGGCCTCGGCGGTGCGGACCGCGTCCTCGACCGTGGTGTACAGCGAGTCGTTGATCTCGTGGGAGACGCCGTCCTCCTCGCCACCGGTCGGGGTGATCTCGACCTCGAGGATGATCCTGGCGGCGCGGGCCTGCTCCAGCAACTCCTGGGCGATGGCGAGGTTGTCCGCGAGGGTCTCCGCCGAGCCGTCCCACATGTGCGACTGGAACAGCGGGTTCAGGCCGGCCTCGACACGCTTCTGGGAGAGCGCGAGCAGCGGACGCACGTACCCGTCGAGCTTGTCCTTCGGGCAGTGGTCGGTGTGCAGCGCGATGTTGACCGGGTACTTCTCGGCGACGATGTGCGCGAACTCGGCCAGGGCCACCGCGCCGGTGACCATGTCCTTGCTGTACTGGCCGCCCAGGAACTCGGCGCCACCCGTCGAGATCTGGACGATGCCGTCGCTCTCCGCCTCGGCGAAACCGCGCAGGGCCGCGTGCAGGGTCTGGGAAGACGTCACGTTGATGGCCGGGTAGGCGAACTTGCCTGCCTTCGCCCGGTCGAGCATCTCGTTGTAGACCTCGGGGGTTGCGATGGGCATGGTCCGCTCCTTGTATGTGCGGGTGGCGTTCTGCGTACTGAAGGCCCTGACCTAGGGGGTGACGTCGTCGTCGGCCCCATCTTTGCAGACGGAGCCGGATCCTTCGGACACCCTGTCCAGCCTGTGGATAACCCGGTGGCTCAGTCCAGATCCAGGTCGTCCTTCGAGTACGCGAACACGTAGGGGACACCGGCCTTTTCGGCGATCGCCTCGGCCGCGCCGGTCGCCCGGTCCACGATCGTGGCGACCGCGACGACCTCCGCGCCGGCCTCCCGCAGCGCCTCCACCGCGGTGAGCACCGACCCGCCCGTGGTGGAGGTGTCCTCGACGGCCAGCACCCGGCGGCCGGCCACCTCGGCGCCCTCGATCCGGCGCTGCAGCCCGTGCGCCTTGCCCGCCTTGCGCACGACGAAGGCGTCCAGGGTGCGGCCGCGGGCGGCGGAGGCGTGCAGCATCGCGGTGGCCACCGGGTCCGCGCCCAGGGTGAGGCCGCCGACCGCGTCGAAGTCCAGGTCGGCGGTCAGGTCGAGCATGACCTGGCCGACCAGCGGGGCGGCCACGCCGTCGAGCGTGATGCGGCGCAGGTCGATGTAGTAGTCGGCTTCCTTGCCCGACGACAGGGTCACCTTGCCGTGCACCACGGCCTTGTCCTTGATCTCCTGCAGCAGCTCGCCGCGTACGTCACTCATGGCAGCCAGCTTAAGGGCGGCGCCAGGCCCAGGTGGTCGTGGCCTCCAGCGGCTCCAGGGGCGTGACCAGGCGCGGGAGCGTGTTGAGGCCGTTGGGCGGGCCGGTCTGCGGCTCCACGCACACGGCCGCGTCCTGCTCGTCGTAGACGACGACCCACTCCTCGGGGCTGGTCACCCTCAGCTCCAGCCGACCCGGCCAGGTGAGCGTGACGTCGACGCCGCCGGGCATCCCGAAGCAGTCGTCCCAGGGTCCGGGGGCGGGGTCGGTGCGCCGCCCGGTGGGCAGGTGGTCCGCGCCGCGCTCCTCCTGCCAGGCGGCGCTGAAGTCGAGCCGCACGCCCTCGCCGCCGAGGGTGCGGTTGAACCACGGGTGCCAGCCGATCTGCGCCGGGAACGAGGAGTCGTACGTCTCCACGGACATGGTCAGCGTCAGGGCCTCCCCGCTCAGGGCGACCACCTGGGTGACGCGGCCGGCGTAGGGCCAGGGGTCGACGAGGTCGTACGTGAGGACCGCCTCGCTCCGTGTGGTGCGGGCGGTGGTCCACGCGCCGTCGCGGGCCGTGCCGTGGATGGCGTGCGGCGGGGAGTTCAGCGGCATCTGGTGGACGGCGGCACCGTCCCGGAACCGGCCGTCGCGGATGCGCCCGCACCAGGGGACCATCGGGAAGCAACCGAACCGCTCCCCCTGGCGCAGCAGTTCGAGCCCACCGACCCGGAGCCCCCCGATCCGTCCCCCGTCGCCCGGCCGCACGGTCACTTCCGCGTCACCCGCGGTCAGCGTGATGTCTTCGTTACTCACGCGACGAGGCTACTGGGCCGATCAAGAGCGCGGTGCGCGTCCCGGCCACCGGCGGTGACGGCGGGGGTGAGGTGGCGGCGGTGGTGCGGTGGGGAGGGGGGCGGAGGTGGGGTGGGGGGTCAGCGGCGGCGTCTGAGAGCTCGCCCCAGGACGATCGCCGAGGCCACGACCAGGGCCGCCGCGGGGGCCGCCCAGCGCAGGGCGGGGCTGGAGGAGACGGTGAGAGGGGCCGGGACGGGGGCATAACGGCCGCGCGGCGGGGCGTGGTCGACCTCCTCCGCGCTGCGTCCGATCATCGTTCGCCGGGCGTGCGCCGCCTCGGCGGGCGGCTCGGCGGCCGGCGCTGCCGCCGCTTCCGGTGCCGCTTCCTCCGCGGCTTCTCCCCCGGCCTCTCCGGCTTCCGCTTCCCCTGTCTTCCCTGCTTCTCCTTCTTCCTCGCCCTCGTCCGCCGACGGGGCGAGGGAGGGCGGAGGCGCCTCGGTGTCGAACGCGGAGGCGGGCTCGGGCTCGGCGGGCAGGTCTTCCGTGCCTCCGGCGGACGCACTCTCCGTGCCGGCGCCAGGGCCGGAGGCGGCGGTACCGGAGTCGGTGCCGGTGCCGGTGTCGTTGCCGGTGGCCAGGTGCTCCGCGAAACGGTTCAGCAGCCGGACCGCCGCCGAGCGCACCGCATCCTCGGGCAGTTCCTCGACCCGGCCGTCCGCGGAGGCGGTGCCCTCGAAGACGAGCACGCAGCCGCCCTCGGCGTCCCGCACCCGGAGCGTGAGCGCGAGCTTGACCGAGCCGGTGCCCCGGGACTCGGTGGCGTCCCCCTCGACGGCGTACGACCCGTCGTCGCGGGCGGAGACCCGCAGGGTGCCCCGGTAGGTGATGGAATGGCCGCCGATCCGCACCTTCAGGCGCCCGGCGACGGGCTCGGCACCCGCTTCCCGCTGGAGCCCGGGCACCGCGCGCGCCACCTGTGCGGGGTCGGCGAGCGCCGCCCGCAGCCGCCGGGCCGGGACCGGAACGAACACCTCGTGCTCCATGTCAGCCGAGGGTACCCAGTTTGACGGCCGGGGATACGTCCTCGTAACCGTCTCGTTCTCCTGCGGGCGGGTCCTCAGTCCGCGTATCGCGGGTGGACCAGCGTGGACGGCGGCAGATGGCGTACACGTGTGCGGGCCGCCGCGCGGAAGTCCGCCGCGAGCCCGGCCGGGGTGAGCGTCCGCGGGCGTGGGGCGCCCGGGTCCAGCCGCAGGGCGGGAGTCGTCCGGGCCGCCAGCACGAACCCCCAGTCGCCGGGCGGCCGGGAGGCTCCGGCCGTACGGTCGGGCCCGACGGCGAACCCGGCGACCCGGCCGCCGACGCGGTACGGGGTGGTACGCAGGCCGGCCGCCCGGATCGTCGCCTCCACCGTCCAGAAGACCCGCGGGCGGGAGGAGACCGGACCGGCGTGCACCACCAGCCGCCCGTCGGCGGCCATGGCCCGCCGGGCCAGGCCGTAGAACTCCTGCGCGTACAGCTTCGTGCTCGCGGTGATGCCCGGGTCGGGCAGGTCCGCGATGACCACGTCGTACCCGGCGGGCGGCGCCCCGCGCAGCCAGCCGAAGACGTCGGCCGTGGTGACGTGCACGCGCCGGTCGCGGTACGCGTGCCCGTTCAGCCGGGCGAGGGACGGGTCGCTGCGGGCCAGGTGGACGACGGCCGGGTCGAGTTCGACGATGTCCACCCGGTCGACGCCGGGATGCCGGAGCACCTCGCGCGCGGCGAGGCCGTCGCCGCCGCCGAGGATCAGCACACGCGCGTGCGGTCCGGTCATCACCGGGTGCACGAGCGCCTCGTGGTAGCGGAGCTCGTCGCGGCCGCCGACCCGCAGCCGCCCGTCGAGATAGAGGTTCAAGGGCCGGCCCCGGGTGCCCCCGGCGAGGACCACCTCCTGCACGCCCGTCCGCAGCGCCACCCGGACGTCCGTGCCGTACACCGCCTGCCGCGCCGCCCGTTCGAAGTCGCCGACCAGGACGGCGGCCGAGGCGAGCAGGCCGAGCACCGCGAGGTTGGCGGCCAGCAGCAGCCGGCGCCCGCGCGGGCTCAGATCCCGGCGGAACAGGCCGAGGACGAGAGCGCCGCCCGCCACCACGTTGACCGCGCCGGTGAGGAGCGCGCCGGTCAACTGGCCCAGCATCGGCAGCAGCAGGAAGGGAAAAGCGAGGCCGCCGACGAGCGCGCCGACGTAGTCCGCGGCGAACAGGTCGGCGACCGCGCCGCCCGCGTCCTGACGCCGGATCCGCTGGATCAGCTCCATCAGCAGCGGCACCTCGGCGCCGATCAGCAGGCCTATGGCGAGCGAGAAGGCGACCAGCAGGCAGCGCGGCCCGTTCACCCACAGCCCGCCCCAGGCGCCGGTCCAGGCGAAGACGGCGTACAGCGCCATGGCGCTGCATCCGCCGACGAGGGCGAGTGCCGCCTCGATCACCCCGAAGCCGATGGCGGCGTGGTGCCGCAGACGTTTCGCGGCGAGCGAGCCGATGCCCATCGCGAACACCATGACGGACAGCACGACGGACGCCTGGGTGACAGAGTCGCCCATCAAGTAGGAGGCCAGAGCGACCAGTTCGAGCTCGTACACCAAACCGCAGGCCGCACAGACGAAGACGCCCGCGAGCACGAGGAACCGGCCGGTGCCCGGACGGACGGGCAGTCTCACGGGGCCGCCCCAGGGTGGTGCGGTGCCGGGCGGGGCCGGGGCGTGCGGTTCGATCACGACTGCGACGTTACGTCACGGCCATGGGGCGCTTCGTCACCCACACGTGTGGAAAAAGAGGTGGATGGGGCACGGAAGTTTGAATGGTTCAGCCGGTCCCGGCCAGCGCCGATCGGCGCGCCCCCACCTTCGTCCGCGTCGCCACCAACTGACCGTCCTGCGGATAGGCGTGCCAGGTGCGCCAGTGCACCTGGCCGTCGTGCCGCTGCGCCAGCAGCGCGGTGAACGCGTGCGGGCTGCCGGGGAAGACACCGGCGAGGCCCTGGGGATGGTCGGAGACGAGGGCGAGCAGTTCCTGGGCACGGCCGGCGAACGAACCGGGCGACAGCACTTCCACGCGAGCCGCGAACTCGTACTCCCAGTCGCCGATCCGTTTGGCGACACCCAGCGGAAGGGGCGTACTCGAGCCCGGCAGGCACGCCACGGTCTCCGAACAAAGGCCCCGGGCCTCCTCCAGGATCACCTGGTGGGACGCGCCGAGAAGTCTCAACTGCATTTTCGCACCAGCGAGTTCAAGATCCAGCGTGGCCAGGGCAGGGAGCGGTTCGCGCCCCAGGGCCCAGGCGAGGTCGGCCGCGCGCGTGTCGGTGTAAGAGGTGTTCAGGGTCGTGAGCATGGATCGGCTCCGCTTGCACGCAAGAAAAGGGAGGTGTGGGGCCGACGTACCCCTGTCGGCACAGGGGGACGGCCCGGTCAGCCCAGTTCGGGAGGGGGGTGCGGGACGTCCGAGGGGCTGCGTCGGTGAAGTAGAGGGAATCATGAACGGCGGTTTCGCCACAGCGTTTTTACCCAACTTCGGGGGCTTTCCATCCCCTAGAGGGCTCCACAGCTCAACTGTTCAACCAGGGAGGGCGCCGGGCCCGCGGGCACACACCGGGCCACACACCGGGGCGCCCGCCGGGAGAGGTTTCCCGCCGGGCGCCCGTCGGTACACGGCTCCCCCGTCAGCGGGGCCGGCTGCCCCGCGAGCGGTGCGCTCGCCCGTGTCAGCTGCCTCCGCCGCATCCGCCGCCCCCGCAGGACGAACCGCCGCCGCAGGAGGACCCTCCGCCGCAGGAGGAGTTGCCACCGCAGGAGTGACTGCTGCCGCAGGAGTGGCCGTGGTGCCCGCCGGAGTGGTGGCCCCCGGACGACGACGAGCCGCTGTCCCCCGAAGCGGCCCACCAGCCGACGGCGCCCGCGTCACTGCTGCTCCCGCTGCCGCTCCCCCGGCTCCCGCTGTACGACCCCGCGCGCACCCCGTTCCGCCGCGCGTTCCGCCGCATGTCCCGGCTGCGCCCGTTCCGGCGCAGGCCGGACACCAGCACCGCCGCGAACAGCACTGCCATCACCGTCAGGATGATGCCGATGACCATGGCGTCACCCTCCTTCCGATTCCCCGTGATGTCCCCCGAAGCGGCCCCCGTGGACGCCTCGCTCGTTGCGTGCCCGGGGGATGCCCGGCCGCCACACCGGCCAAAGCACACTTGAGGAACTTCAGAGGGTCCCGCAAGAGGAAACCCCGTGGCCTGCACAGAAGTTCAGGTCCGGGGCGGTCGGGGTCCCACCGGGCCGCCTGTGGGCCGTGATGTTCCTCAAAGAGGCGCTGGAACACCGAGTCGATGACGCGGTGGGCGCGCTCAGCAGTGAAGATCAGCCGGGCGGACACCTTCGGCCCCTCGGGCACGTCCCACGGCAACGTGATCTCTGCGGGTTCACCGTACGCGCGGGTGTCAGGCGGAGACGACGCTCTGCGGCCCCGAGAGCGTGACACGGCTGCCGCGCCACTCCGTCGACGGGCGGACCCTGTCGGCTCGCAAGCGCTTGCGAAGCCGTGATCTTCTGTCTCTTCCCGGCTGCCGGGGCCTGGCTCTAGTGTTTCGTCGCCGCCGTGTGGATGAGCATGACGCCGTCCGTTCACCTTGGGGGAGGAGCACGGCGGCCAACCATTCACTTGTGGGGGCACATTGAACATGCGTATGCGCCGCAGACTCGCGGCGCTCACCGGCGCCACAGCGCTCGCGGCGGGCCTCGTCGCCGCACTTCCGGGGCCGGCGGCGGCCGTCTCCAGCAGCTGGCCCGCCACCGACGGGCAGCTGCTGTACACGGCCGGCGGCAGCTCGATGAACTACATCAACCCAGACGGGTCGCGGTTGTCCCAGTTCTATCCGACCGGAAACCAGGGCGCCTGGTCCGCCGACGGCAGCCAGATCGTCTTCGTGAACCCGTACGACGACCACATCGCCACGGCGTTGTCCGACGGGTCGCAGAGCATCGACATGGCCATGCCGTCGGGCAGTGGCTGGCATCCGCACGATCCGACGTTCTGGTACGGCGGCGGCGATGTCGTCTTCACGGCCGGTGGTCGGCTGCGGCTGACCGCGGCCGACGGCACCCGCACGCCCAAGGCCCTGTTCGGCACCGACGTCGACGGCTGCGACTCGCAGCCGAGCGGAGCGGTGAACGGCATGCTCGCCTTCGTGCGGACGGGAACGACTTGCGCCACCGCCGGCACCCCGGCCGTCTGGGTCTACAACGGCCGTTCCGGCGCATTCACCGAGGTGGCCGATGACGCGAGCGAGCCGAGCATCTCCCCCGACGGCCAGTCGGTGGCCTTCACCCGGTCGGTCGACGGTCACAAGCAGCTCTTCACGGTCAAGACCGACGGCACCGGGCTGACCCAGCTCACCACGGACGCGACCGACCACAACCGTCCGGCCTGGTCGCCGCAGGGCGACCGGATCGCGTACGACATCTACGTCTCCGGCAACCCGGACGTCCCCCAGGGCCCGCAGGTCTGGATCCACGACCTCGGCACGGGCACGGACACGCAGGTGCCCCAGGCCCAGGGCACGAACGTGGCCTGGCAGCCGCTCCGTGACAACGCGATCTCCCGTGTCTGGGGCTCGGACTCGTACGACACGAACATCGCCGCGTCCAAGTGGACCTGGAACACGGTCGGTACGAGCACGCCCGGCCTGAAGAACGCGGGCGCGGCCGTGCTCATCAGCAAGTCCGACTCGGCGTACGCCACCACCGCGACATCGCTGGCCGGCAAGAAGCACGGGCCGGTGCTGATGACGTCCGGCACGGGCCTGGACTCCTCGGTGCAGACGGAGCTCAAGCGCATGCTGCCGAAGGGCAAGACCGTCTACCTGATCGGCGGCAGCACGATCCTCAGCAGCACGGTGGCGTCCAAGGTGACCTCGCTCGGATACGTGGCCAAGCGGCTGTCCGGCACCTCGCGCTACTCCACCTCGGTGGCCGTGGCCAACACCGTCACCAGCACGCCGAAGTACATCTTCGTGGCAACCGGCACCGACTACCACAACGCCCTCGCGGCGAGCTCCGCCGCCGGTTCCATGGGTAGTTCCGGAACCGCGACCGTCGTCCTGACCGACGGCACGACCATGACTGCGTCGGTTTATGGATACCTCGACAAGTACAGCCCGAGCACGACGAAGATCATCACGGTGGGGACCGACGCCGAGTCGGCGCTGACCAGGGCGTACAAGGCCGGCAAGATGCCCAAGTGGCCCAGCTCGTACCACTACTACCGGGTCGCCGGCTCCACGCCACAGTCGAACGCCATGCAGCTCGCTGACCTGTGGTGGTCGCTGCCGTCGAACGCCGCGGTGGCCTCCGTGGGGAGCTGGCGAGGCGGTGTCTCCGCGTCGTCGGCGATGACCACGTACGGTCCGTTGCTGTGGACCGACACCACCTCGCTGTCGTACGACACCAAGCGGTACCTGATGCGGATGTCGTCGAGCATGTACCACGTGGCCGTCTTCGGCGGCACCGGATCGGTCGACGCGTCGGTCATTCCGAAGATCGGTGCGGCCATCGGCGTGGGCACCCACTACGTCTACACGCCGTACTACAAGGGTGTGGCTCCGCAGACGACGTCCACCCAGACGCTGTCCGGCGGCACCACCGGGTCCGCTCCGAGTCCGGACCTCGCACCGCTGCGGGTGACGACCACGAGGTAGATCCCTCCTTACGGGACCAGGAACTCCGACGTCGAGAAGGTCACCGAGGGCTCGGCCACCACAACGGCGCTACTGGGGAGTGGGGTGCGGCACCCCGCTACCCAGTAGCGCCGACGTGCTCTCCAGGGAAGGCGGCCGAAGAACGGCCGCCCGAATGCCGGTCCGCTCCGCAGGTACTCGTCCGTGAAGGTGGTTGAGGAACTGCAGCGCTTGGACGCAGGATGGCCGCCATGACCTCCAGCGCACGCCCCTCCAGCGCAGACACCGCCGGCTCCGGCGCCGCCGGCGCACGCCCGCTCCTGAACAGGCGGCTCACCGAGTTCGGGACGACGATCTTCGCCGAGATGTCCGCCCTGGCGGTGCGGACGGGTTCGATCAACCTCGGGCAGGGCTTCCCCGACACGGACGGCCCCGAGGAGATCCGGGAGGCCGCCGTGCGGGCCCTGCGGGACGGGCGCGGCAACCAGTACCCGCCGGGCCCGGGCGTCCCCGAGCTGCGCACGGCGATCGCCGCCCACCAGCAGCGGCGGTACGGCCTGTCGTACGACCCGGACACGGAGGTGCTGGTGACCGCGGGCGCCACCGAGGCCATCGCGGCCTCGCTGCTGGCGCTGCTGGAGCCCGGGGACGAGGTCGTCGCCCTGGAGCCGTACTACGACTCCTACGCCGCCTGCATCGCGATGGCGGGCGGCAGGCGGGTGCCGGTCACCCTGCGCCCGCACCACGAGGAGGGCGCCCGGGACGCCGCGTTCCGCCTGGACCTCGACGAACTGCGCGCCGCGGTGACCGACCGGACCCGGCTGCTGCTGATCAACACCCCGCACAACCCGACCGGCACGGTCCTCACCCGCGAGGAGCTGGCGGCGATCGCGGAACTGGCCGTCGAGCGGGACCTGCTGGTGGTCACCGACGAGGTGTACGAGCACCTCGTCTTCGACGACGCCGAGCACCTGCCGCTGGCGTGCTTCCCCGGGATGCGCGAGCGGACGGTGACGATCGGCTCGGCCGGCAAGACGTTCTCGTTCACCGGCTGGAAGGTCGGCTGGATCACGGCGGCTCCGGCACTGGTGGCGGCGGTCCGCTCGGCGAAGCAGTTCCTGACGTACGTGGCCTCGGGCCCGTTCCAGTACGCCATCGCCGAGGCCCTGTCGCTGCCCGACTCCTACTTCTCCGCCTTCCGCGCCGACCACCGCCGCAAGCGCGACCTCCTCGCCGACGGCCTGCGCGCCGCCGGCTTCACCGTCTACCAGCCGCAGGGCACGTACTTCATCACCACGGACATCGCCCCCTTCGGCGAGAAGGACGCCTACGCCTTCTGCCGCGCCCTCCCCGACCGCTGCGGCGTCGTCGCCGTCCCCAACTCCGTCTTCTACGACGACCCCGAAGCAGGCCGCACCCAGGTCCGCTTCGCCTTCTGCAAGAAGGACGCGGTCCTCCAGGAGGCGAGCGACCGCCTGCGGCGCCTGGCGCCCTGAACAGGAAAGGGCTGAGCGGCTGTTGGCCCCCCAGCCCAAGGCTCCCCAACCGTTCACCTGTAAAGGTCTCTCCGCGCTCCGCGCACCAGTTGCGGGCGCACATCAGGGCAAATAGGTTTGATTTGCACCATCCGACTCCGGATCAGGTGGTTTCCGCGGCTCTCCGCTACAACACCCACCCTCGCCAAGGAGGTGCTTTCGGATGTCAACCGATCGAACCATCAATGTACGATTCTTCAACAAATGGGGTGCGGATCTTCAGAACATCGTCCTGAAGTTCAGCACCTCCAAGAGCGGTGTAGAGTCCGACACTTACAAAATCGACCTGCTGAAGGACGGGGACAGCGCCGGCCCCTTCCTCAGGCACTACCAGACCGGGATCGGCTCGGAGAACTTCGACTACTGGTACGTCGAGTTCGTTGCCACGGGATCGCCGAGCGGGAAGTTCTGGTGCAAGAACAACTTCTCGTGCGTGCTGGACTCCGACGTCGACAATTCCCGGGAGGCCCACTTCTGGGTCGGTGGAACCCAGAAGGAGGCGTACACGGGATTCCCGGAGTCCGGTGGCGGCTGGGAAGACGGATACGACGGCAATCCGCAGAGCGACCCCAAGAGCGACTACACGTGCTACGTCAGCCTGGACGGTCCCGCCTGATCATCAGAGGTACGGCCCGCCCCATCATCGGGCGGGCCGTTTCCATGTCCTTGGCGCGCGTTGGCTCGGGTCGCGAGGCCGGTTCGTTGTGTGTGAAACATTTTCATCGGCTCCCCTGTGCCGCCACCTACGTCAAGTCTGTCCGCCACAGAGGAATTTGACTGCCTTATATGACTGATGGTCAGAGGAATAGCGAGCGGACCCCAGGTGGACATATCGCCCGCAGCTCCATACCATCGAAATACAAGGGCCCTCTCTGTGGCAGCCATAGCCGGAAAGCCGAGATGAGGGTGTCAAGGCCTGGATCCAGTGGCTCCGGCCCGGATTCTGGGCCCCGGTGGCATAAGGTGCGGTATTCAATCACACGGGTGATGAGTACACCGGCTGGAGAGGCCACCTCCCTTTACCAGTGCAATGAAAGAGCATAGCTATGCGCGCGAAGCGAACTCTCGCACTTCTGGCGAGCCCCCTCGTCGTGTTGGCTGCCCTGACCGTCTCTTCCGCAGCCGCGACGGCCGCCACCCAGACATCGGTGGCCGCAGGCGCTCAGACGTCGGGCGCCCACCAAGACCTCCTGAAGCCGCGCCCGCCGTTCCAGCAGGGAAAGGCGGACGGACGGGCGGCTGGGGCGGCCGACGGCGAGAACTGCAACTACCGGGACTCCTTCAACCCGCTCCAGAGCAACTCGAAGTACAAGGCGGGCTACACCGCGGGTTACGAGTCGGCCTACGACTCTGCATGCGGCGAATGACCGACCGTGCCGCCGGCTGACGAGGAGCAGACCGGCGGCACGCTGCCGCGCTGTCTAGAACCGATCCCGCCACCACGGCATGTCCAGACTCGCAGCAGGGACGGACTTGGCTCTCGCCAGAATTCGCTCGTCGAGGACCCGCACGAGGGCGCGCAGCTCACGCGCACTCTTCCTGGGCAGCGCGTGGAGAACGACTTCGAGGTGTGCTCGGAAGTCGATGCCGTAACACCCACACTCCAGGATGCCGCAACCAGGACCTGTGAGTGAGTCTTCCAGTTGCCTGAGAGGGCCCTGGGCGATCAACTTCCAGTGCCAGAAGGCTTCTTCCGTGGCTTCGGGCCAGAAGCGGGTCCGCTCCAGCCGACGGAGGTCGGACGTGCAAGATCCCGAGAGTCGATCAATGCACGGGTATCTGCGCCGCCTCAGAAGGCGGACGGGATGTTCGCCCCGCAGGGCTGAGGGGCGCCTACGCGGCATCGCCCCTTCGGTCATCGGTCATGGCGCGATGGTACGAGCCCCCATATACCGGGGGCCACCGAGTTCCGGGGCCGCGCGATCCGACCTCGGTCCGGTGAGTACGGTGCGGAGTGCTTCACCGGGATGTCAGTGGCGTGCTGTTCCATGAGCGCCATGGAGGACTCGGCCGCCTCGACGCGCACTTCTTCCGGAGTCACGAGCTCCGATCCCCTGAGGAGTGACCTGGGCGGGTGGTCCTGTACCCGGTTCTTTACGGAGGTCAGCGGTGTGCCGGGCCCTCGTGGACGAGGGTCCGGCACACCGGGAAGCAGGCCTTGGCCGGGACCCGGCCGGCTCAGGCGCGGTGCCGGCCGGTCTTCAACCCGCCTATGAAAGCGGTCCAGGAGTCGGCCTCGAAGAACAGGGCGGGACCGTGTGGGGCCTTGCTGTCACGGACGGGGACGATGCCGGGGGTTCCGGTCGCCACCGCCGCCTCCACGCAGTCGCCTCCCGCCTGATTGCTGTAACTGCTCTTGCGCCACTCGGCGCCGTTCAGATCTGGACGGGACATTCGCGCCACGGTAGTTGCCCTCCATCGCGGACCGAATCATGTCGAGTGACATGAACGGGGGCAGGGCTGCCGCCCGCAGCCGATCGTAGATCGCCTTGTAGCGGGTGACGTCGGCGGTTTCCTCGATGAGCCGGCCGTAGTCCGAGCCTTCCGTGTAGGCCGCCATCGAGCCGTCCGGCAGGGTCAGGATCGTCAGCGACCCGCCCATCGCCTCATGCCCGCCCTGGTCGAACGGCAGGACCTGCAAACGGATGTGGCGTCCCGTGGCGGCATCCAGCAGCCGCGCCAACTGTTCCCGCATCACGGCACGGCCACCGACCGGACGCCTCAGCACCGCCTCGTCCAGGACGACCCACAGGTGCGGTCGGTCCGGCGAGCGAAGCCGCTCCTGCCGACCCAGCCGGGCTTCCACCCGCTCCTCCAACTGCTGCTCGCTGCACAGCAGTACGTCGAGGCTCAGAACCGCCCGTGCGTACGCCTCGGTCTGCAACAAGCCCGGGACCACGTGTGCCGCGTACTGGTTGATGGACTCCGCCCGCTCCGAGAGTTCGATGAACGCCCGCGACCAGTCCGGAAACGCCTCCCGGTACACGTACGGCCACAGCTCCACCAGGAGGTTGTCCGCGCCGAGGGCGGCGTCCAGGGCGCGGGCCAGTTCCAGCGTCGGTCTCGCTCCCGAGGCGCGTTCGATCTGGGTGATGCGGGTGCTCACCACGTGGGTCTTCCGGCCGAGTTCGGCCTGGGTCAGGCCGGCCGCCGTGCGGAGTCTGCGGACCCGTGCGCCGAAGAGGGCCGCCATGGAGGCGCTCGGGTCAATTCCATTGGCCAAGGCGTTACTTCCGTTCCTTACGAGCCGAGAGGTAAGGCTGCGCCGTCTTCCGAGCGTAGGGGCGCCCGACGATCCTTGAGTACGGAACGTGACGTCTCACGCACAGGGTGAGACGTGCCAGGGCTCGCCAGACAAGGACGGACACGCCGTGCCGACAGAAACGACCAGCTCGGGCGTGATGACCGCGCAGTTCGCCGCTTCGCCGCGAGGTGCGCGGCTCGCCCGGCGCCTCGCCGTGCGGCGCATGGAGGAATGGGGGTATCCGCCGGCTTCGGACGTGTCGTGCGCGGTCGCGCTCGTCGTCGGCGAACTCACGGCGAACGCCGTGCGCCACGGCCGGGTTCCGGGATGCGGCTTCGGTCTGCGGCTCGCTCTCGACGCGGCGGCGGGGCTGGTCCGCGTCGAGGTCGCGGACGCCGCCGCGCGGAAGCGGCCGCCCGCCGCCCCGCCCGCCGCCTGCCCCGAGGGCGAGTCGGGCCGCGGGCTGCTCCTGGTGGACTACCTCGCCGCGCGCTGGGGTTGGGCCCCGCGTCGGCCCGTGGGGAAGACGGTGTGGGGGGAGGTGTCCCTCGACTCGTCCCCCGATGTGCCGCTGCCGCCCACCGCGCCTCCCGGCCCGGCGGCAGCCGCTACCTCGGATACGTGGTGATGGAGATCGAGGTGCCCGATCCGGTGGGGCTGACCTGGACGGTCACTCCCTCGTCGCCGCGCCGGGCGACGACGTTGACGCTGAACTCGCCCTGGTACTTGGAGATCGTCCGCCACCCCTCCCGGGCCAGGGTGTCCACGTAGAAGGCACCCACCTCGCGGACGGAGTCGTCGGAGTGCAGCAGCGTGAACCCGTCGGTGTGGGTGGTCACCGTGGCGCCCGGATAGGCGGGAACCGGGCCGGAGGGGCCGGCGGACGGTGTCCCGGCCGGGCTGCTCGGCGACGCGGAACCCGTCGGACTCGTGGGGCTCGCCGGGCTCGTGGCCGTGGTGGTCGGGGGCTGCGTCGTCGGCGCCGGTCGCGGATTGCCGGAGCACGCGCCCAGTGCCAGGACACCCGCCGCGGCGCCGGCAACTGTCGTGCTCAGAAGCCCTTTTCTCACGGCGGCCTCCTGCCTTTCGGCGGTACGTCGATTCTCCGGGGGCGGCGGACGCGCAGCAACCCGGGCCGCCGCCGGGGGCCCGGCCGCCACCGGCTCGCGGCGGCCCGGCCCCCGGCTTACGCTGAGGAAGGCTGCGGTCCCGGGACGGACGTACGTACCCGTCAACTGCTCCTGACCGGCGGGTCGGAGGAGGCGAGCCGATGGCGGCGGAGACCATGCGGGCGGCCCGTTTCGAGCGGGCGGACGGCCGGTTGACCGTGGAGAAGGACGTGCCCGTGCCCCGGCCCGGGCCGAGCGAGGTGCTGGTGCGCGTCGAGGCGTGCGGCATCTGCCTCTCCGACGTGCACATGATCGACGGCAGCCTGCCGTGCCCTCTGGAGCGGGTCACTCCGGGCCACGAGCCGGCGGGCACGATCGCCGCGGTGGGTTCCGAGGTGCCGTACTGGCGGCCGGGCCGGCGGGTGGTCATCGCGCCGGGCAGGTCCTGCGGGGCCTGCCCCCACTGCGGAGACGCGCTGGCCTGTCCCGCCCCGCAGACGATGGGGCAGCACTGGGACGGCGCCTGGGCGGAGTACGTCGTCGTCCCGTACGCCACGCTGGTGAACGTGCCCGACGACGTGCCGATCGAGCAGGCGGCGATCTGCGCCGACGCGGTGGCCACGCCCTACTCGGCACTGGTCGACCGCGGTGGGCTGCACCCGGGCGAGACCGTCGGCGTATGGGGGGTCGGCGGCCTCGGTGTGCACGCCGTGCAGATCGCCCGCCTCGCCGGGGCGAGCCTGGTCGTCGCCGTGGACACCCTCGACGCCGCCTGCGAACGGGCCCTGGAGGTCGGGGCCGACCACGCCGTGAACCCGGCCACCGCGGACGTCCGCGAAGAGGTGCTGCGGCTCACCGGCGGCGACGGGCTGGACCTGGCGGCCGAGCTGTCGGGGGCCGGACGCGCGCTCGACCAGACGGTCGGCTGCCTCGGCCGGTACGGGCGGACCGTCGTGATCGGCATGTCGCGGGAGCCGGTGCGCCTCGGCGAGAACACCATCATGTTCGGCTACAACAACCACGCCGTCCTCGGCCACGACGGCTACACCCGGCGCCACCTCACCCAGCTCATGCGCCTGCTGGCCGCCGGCCGCCTCGACCTGTCCCGCTCGGTCTCGGGCCTCCTGCCCCTGGAGGACGTCGGCCTCGGCGTGGAGCGGATGCGGACGAAGGAAGGCAACCCGGTCCGCATCGTCGTCACGCCACAGCCGACGGGCGGCGGCGCCGGATAGCCCGTGCGGCGGCCACCCGTACGGCGTAAGGGGGTCGAGGCCATGTCCGGAAGGCGGTCCGGAACGCGGCGGGAGCCCGGCCCCGGCGCCGGCCGTCATGGCCTGCGCCCTGGCCGGGCTCCCGCCCGCTCAGCGCGTGTCCGGTGGTCCGGGAGGACTACTCCTCGCCGTCGCCCTCTCCGGGCTGGTCGGAGTCGTTGACCTCCTGCTCCAGGCCGAGCTGCTCGACGAGCCACTTGTCGAACTCGATCGCAGCCCGCACCCAGCTGACGGTGGAGGACACGAAGTGCTCCAGGCTCACGCCCATGCCGATCAGCATCTGCGCCTCGCCGATGAGGCGGACGGTGCCGTCGTCGTGGGTGTGGGTGTAGACCTTGGGCCACAGGGTGCGCCGGTTCCAGTCGTCGATGGACTCGAGCAGCTGCGGCTTCTCGTCGATCTTGTGGGGCCGGTCGTAGAACGTCCGCACCGAGAAGACCTGCTGGTCGGCCTCGCCCCGGAACATGAAGTACGTGCGGAACTGCTCCCACGGCGCCGCGAGGTCGCCCTCGTCGTCGACGACGTACTTCAGCTCCATCTGGTCGAGGAGCTGCTTCACGAGGTCCTGATCCGGGACGACGGGGCCCGCCGGTCCTTGCGGCTGCGGCTCGGGCTGGCCCCCGAAGTTCGGAATCGAGGACGGGTCGATGGTCACCGTGTTTTTCCCTTCGTACGGATCCCGCCATCCTCTCCCATGCGGGGAGGGTGGTGGCAAGCCTGTCGGCGGCCTGTCAGCCCTGGGCTGACATGATCCGGCCGACGGGTGAACGTCTGGCGGTGGAGGTGGGGGTCGTGACACGCAGCGGAGCGCCGGTGCCGGACGGAACCGCGGGGGCGCCGCGGGGCCGGACCAGATGGTGGCTGGTGACGGCGGTCGCGGCGCTGCCGGCGCTGGCCCTGCTCCCCTTCCTGGTCGGCTTCGTGGGCATAGCCCTGTCCGATTCCGAGTACCCACTCGGCGGAGGGCCCAAGGCCGTCGCGTGCGCCGAGGTGCTGGAGTCCGGCGGGGCGGTGCTCCCGGAGGGCGCCCGGCCGGTCGGGGAGTGTGTGGAGCAGAGCCGGCAGGACGTCTCCTACCGGGCGACCTTCCGGATGCCGCGAGCCGGCGTCGCGCAGTGGCTGCACCGCACCTACCCGGAGGCCCCCGCACCCAGGACCGACCTCTGCGAGGGCGACGCGGAGCTGTGTCTGGATGTGAGCCGCGCCCAGGGCCTCCCGGCGACCGTGCACGTCGACGCCGTACAGATCGAGGTGGAGTACGAGAACGCCGGCACCGCACTGGTCGACTTCGCGGCGTTCACGGTGTGACCCCGCCGGCCGAGCGCCCACCGGGGGACGGGCGGCGGCCCGTCACCCATTGCCTGGGTGACGGGCCGCGGACGGGCCGCAGGGAGGCGGACAGAGGCCGCGGAGCGGGCCCGGGTTACAGCGTCTTCCCCGTCGCCGGCCCGACCAGCAGGCCGTCCTCGAAGCGGTCGACGCGGACGGTGTCGCCGTCCTTGATCTCTCCGGAGAGGATCTCCCGGGCGAGCCGGTCGCCGATGGCGGTCTGCACCAGGCGGCGCAGCGGCCGGGCTCCGTAGGCCGGGTCCAGGCCCTCCTCCGCGAGCCAGGCCAGGGCCTGCGGAGTGATCTCCAGGGCCAGGCGCCGCTCGGCCAGGCGCTGGGCGAGGCGGTCGATCTGGAGCTGTGCGATCCGCTCCAGCTCGGCCTTCGTCAGCGCGGAGAAGACCACCAGGTCGTCCAGCCGGTTGAGGAACTCCGGCTTGAAGGAGGACCGGACCACCTCCAGGACCTGCTCCTTCTTCTCCTCCTCACTGGAGATGGGGTCGACCAGGAACTGGCTGCCCAGGTTGGAGGTGAGGATCAGGATGGTGTTGCGGAAGTCGACCGTGCGGCCCTGGCCGTCCGTCAGGCGGCCGTCGTCCAGCACCTGGAGAAGGATGTCGAAGACCTCGGGGTGGGCCTTCTCCACCTCGTCCAGCAGCACCACGCTGTACGGCCGGCGGCGCACCGCCTCGGTGAGCTGGCCGCCCTCCTCGTAGCCGACGTATCCGGGCGGGGCGCCGACCAGCCGGGCGACGCTGTGCTTCTCGCCGTACTCCGACATGTCGATGCGGACCATGGCCCGCTCGTCGTCGAAGAGGAAGTCGGCGAGCGCCTTGGCCAGTTCGGTCTTGCCGACACCGGTCGGGCCGAGGAAGAGGAACGAGCCGGTCGGGCGGTCCGGGTCGGCGATGCCCGCGCGGCTGCGGCGGACGGCGTCCGAGACGGCCCGGACGGCCTCGCCCTGGCCGATGAGCCGCTTGCCGATCTCCTCCTCCATGCGCAGCAGCTTCTGCGTCTCGCCCTCCAGCAGGCGGCCGGCCGGGATGCCGGTCCAGGAGGCGACGACGTCCGCGATGTCGTCGGGGCCGACCTCCTCCTTGACCATGGTGTCCTTGGCGGCCTCCTCCTCGGCCTCCGAGGCGGCCTCCAGTTCCTTCTCCAGGCCGGGGATCTCCCCGTACAGCAGCTTGGACGCGGTGTCGAAGTCGCCGTCGCGCTGGGCGCGTTCGGCCTGGCCGCGCAGGTCGTCGAGCTTCTCCTTCAGCTCACCGACGCGGTTGAGGGACTGCTTCTCCTTCTCCCAGCGGGCGGTCAGGCCCCGCAGCTCCTCCTCCTTGTCGGCGAGGTCGCGGCGCAGCTTCTCCAGCCGCTCCTTGGAGGCCTGGTCGGTCTCCTTGCCGATGGCCAGCTCCTCCATGCGCAACCGGTCGACGGCGCGCTGGAGTTCGTCGATCTCGACCGGCGAGGAGTCGATCTCCATGCGCAGCCGGGAGGCGGACTCGTCGACCAGGTCGATGGCCTTGTCGGGCAGGAAGCGGGAGGTGATGTACCGGTCGGACAGGGTGGCCGCCGCCACCAGCGCGCTGTCCGCGATCTGCACCTTGTGGTGGGCCTCGTAGCGTCCCTTGAGGCCGCGCAGGATCGCGATGGTGTCCTCGACGGTCGGCTCGGCGACCAGCACCTGCTGGAAGCGCCGCTCCAGCGCCGGGTCCTTCTCGATCCGCTCGCGGTACTCGTCCAGGGTCGTGGCGCCGACCATGCGCAGCTCGCCACGGGCCAGCATCGGCTTGAGCATGTTGCCCGCGTCCATCGCGGAGTCGCCGCCGGCACCCGCGCCGACGACGGTGTGCAGCTCGTCGATGAAGGTGATGATCTGCCCGTCGGAGTCCTTGATCTCCGCCAGGACCGTCTTCAGGCGCTCCTCGAACTCGCCGCGGTACTTCGCCCCGGCGACCATGGCGCCGAGGTCGAGCGCGACCAGCCGCTTGTCCTTCAGGGACTCGGGCACGTCGCCCTTGACGATCCGCTGGGCGAGGCCCTCGACGACGGCGGTCTTGCCGACGCCGGGCTCACCGATGAGGACCGGGTTGTTCTTGGTGCGGCGGGACAGCACCTGCACGACGCGGCGGATCTCCTGGTCCCGGCCGATGACCGGGTCCAGCCTGCCCTCACGCGCCGCGGCGGTGAAGTCGGTGCCGAACTTCTCCAGGGCCTTGTACTGGCCCTCGGGGTCGGGTGTGGTCACCCGGCGCCCTCCCCTCGCCTTCTGGAAAGCCTCTTGCAGCTTCTTCGCACCGGCACCCTGCCCGGACAGCACCTCGCCGGCCGCGCCGCCCTTGGCGGCGATGCCCATGAGCAGATGCTCGGTGGACAGGTACTCGTCCCCGAGGTCCCGGGCCCGGCTCTGCGCGTCCGCGATCACGGAGAGCAGCTCGCGGTTGGGCTGCGGCGGCGCGACGGTGGACCCGGTCACGCTGGGCAGTCCGGCGAGCACGCGCTCGGTCCCGGAGCGGACGGACGCCTGGTCGGCGTCGACGGCCGACAGCAGGTCGATGATGTTCTCGTTGTCCTGCCCCTCGAGCAGCGCGAGGAGCAGGTGGGCGGGGGTGAGGTCCGGGTGTCCCTCGGACACGGCCCGGTTGCTGGCCGCGTTGATCGCGTCCCGGCTCCTGTTGGTCAGCTCGGCGTCCACGGTCGCGTTCTCCTCCTTGGCGTCAGCGCTCTGCCACATCTCCCAATACTGACTGAGTCAGCGTACACAAAGTTGAGTCTATTCCACTCAAGGCGGCACGCGGGAGTCCTGGCGGGCTAAGTTCCGGTTCCATGGCCACCACATATGCCCAGAACCCCGGCGATCCCGACGTGCCCTACCGCGACTTCTGGCGGGAACGGCATTTGTGCACGCTGACCACGCTGCGCCCGGACGGCACCCCGCACGTCGTCCCCGTCGCGGTGACCTACGATCCGGCGGCGCGGCTGGCCCGGGTGGTCGCGAACAAGTCCAGCGCGAAGGTGCGGCACGTGCGGGCGGCCGGCGCCGAGGGCGCGCCGGTCGCGGTGTGCCAGGTGGACGGGCGGCGCTGGGCGACGCTGGAGGGGCGCGCGCACGTCCGGACGGAGCCGGAGCGGATCGCGGAGGCGGAGAAGCGGTACGCCGAGCGCTACGAGCGGGCGCCGCGGCCGAACCCGTCCCGTGTGGTGATCGAGATCGAGGTGACACGGGCCCTGGGGCGCGGCTGAGCCGGATCGCCGGTTTTCGGCCAGCACGTGAACCGGGAGATTCCTGGAGGTTCCCGGGAAAACTGCAGCGGCGTCACCGTGTTCAGGTCACGGTGACGCCGCTGCGGGGGGAAGCACCTGAGCGATCTGTTGCGACGGGGGAATCGCGTCAGGCACTGCGGGGGGTGGCTGAGATGGTCCTGATGTCATGCGGTTCCGGCGCCACCTGCCGATGGTCCCGCTGGTCGAGATTCACGAAGATCATTCCGTACCGGATGGCACACCGCACGGGCTGCGGCGCCCCCCGAGGCCGTCGCAGACAGCGGTACGCCCGTACGTCTCCGTCCTCGTCCCGCGTGACCACGACCGGCTCGCCGAACACGGTCACCATCAACGAGTCACCGCTGTGGGGGATGGCGGTGACCAGGTCGATGAAGTGCCAGCCGGAGCGGTAGGCCGTGGCCATTTCGCGACGGAAGGAGCGGTCGTCGGGTGGCGTGGTCACTTGGAGCCACCACCTGCGCCGGCCGGCGCTCCACCACTGTCGAAGGATGTGCTGTTGACAGGCGCTATCGGCCAGGCACTGTCCGCCCGGGTATCACCCTTCGCACCCGCGAGGCCACTCAGCGCACCGACGGCCACAACGGTGGTGAAGGCTGCTACAAGCACCGAGCGAAGCATTCTCTTACGCATAGTCGGCTTCGTCCTCACTTGAAGGTCCCCTCTTCCCCCGTCGACTACGACGATGGCTCATTCGGGCACGTCATGGCCACACAATCGGTGCATCATGTTCCTGCATGTTCAGGACCCTGGGGGGTGGAGATTTGACAACGAATCGCACTAAGGCGACACATCCCCATGCGGTGACCCAGATGTGCGAGGAAGGCGGCCGTCTCTACGCGCACGCCCTGCGCCTGGGACGTGTCTCCCGCGCCGACGTCGAGTCCGCCCCCTGTCTGGTCGAGTTCGCCCTGCTGCACCCCGACCCGGAGGACGCGCGCTGGCTGCGCCCGGTGCCTCCGGCGGCCGCGCTGGCCCAGCGGCTCAATCCCATCGAGCAGGAGATCACCGAGCGGCGGCGGTTGTCGATCGAACTGTCGGACGCATTCGAGCCATTCATGACCCTCAGCGCGCAGGCCACGGCCGGCACGGACGCCATCACCGTGCTGGAGGGCAGGGAGCGGATCAACTCGGCCCTCAACCTGGCCGCCGCCCAGTGCCATTCGGAGATGCTCACCATCCAGCCCAGCGGCAACCGCAGCGAGGACAGCATCCTCCAGGGGCTGGAGCGCGACCGGCCGATGACCGAACGCGGCGTCCGGATCCGCACCCTCTACCAGCACACCGCGCGCTTCAGCCCCGAGAAACTCGCCTACGGCACGCAACTGACCGACGGCAAGGCCGAGTACCGCACCATCGACGAACTCGTCGAGCGCCTGATCATCTGCGACGAGACCGTCGCCTTCATCCCCGCCCGCGACGACCAGCAGGTCGCCCTTGAGCTGCGGCACCCGGGACTCGTCCGCTACCTCATCAAGCTCTTCGAGTTCCTGTGGGACCGGGCGGTCCCGCTGAGCACCGGCGCCCCCTACGAGACCGCCCCCGGCGGCATCACCGAGATCCAGCACTCCATCGCCAAACTGCTCGTGGAGGGCCACGTCGACGAGGCCATCGCCCGCCGCCTGGGCATGAACGTCCGCACCTGCCGGGCCCACATAGCCAAGCTGGCCACCGCTCTCGGCAGCGGCAGCCGGGCCCAACTCGGCTACCTCATCGCCCAGTCCGGGATCCTGGACCGGGAACCGTGAGCGGGGCCGGCGCGGAGGTGCGCGGCGGCCCGTCCAGGCCGGCCTGCGCGATGCGCACACCGAGCTGAGTCCGGCTCGCCGCGCCCAGCGTCTCCGACAGCCGCGCGATGTGGGCGCGGCAGGTGCGCACGCTGATCCCCAGCCGTTCGGCGATCACCGCGTCCTGGTGCCCCTCCGCCAGCAGCGCGGCGATGGACTGCTCGCGGTGGGAGATGCCCTCGATGCCGGTCTCCGGCAGCGGCGCGGTCAGCGGGATCGCCAGCCGCCACAGGCGTTCGAAGACCGTCACCAGGTACTCGATCAGCGCGGGGTGACGCAGCTCCAGCGCCATCGTGCGGTCGCTGTTGGCGGGGATGAAGGCGACCGTGCGGTCGAACAGGATCAGACGGTCGATCACCTCGTCGAGCGTGCGCGCCTCGACCGCGTCGCCCATCAGCTCCAGGTAGGTGAGCAGACCCTGGCCGTGCCGGGCCACGTGCGTGTACAGGTCGCGCATCCGCACCCCGCGGCCGCGCAGCGCCAGGGCGCGGTGCAAGCCCTCCGACAGCTCGTGCTCGCGGCGGATGCCGCCGGGCTGGACGGTGAGCACCTCCGTGGTGCACGCCTCGGTCGCCTCGTCCATGGCCGCCTGGATACGGGCCAGTCCGTCCAGGACGCGGATCGCCGTGCCCTCCAGGGCGGCGGAGGGAAACGGGACCGGACGGCCGAGACCGGCGTAGCGCTCGAAGGCGGCGACGACCGAACCCACCCGCCGGTGGCTCTCGCTGACCTCGTCGTACATCCCGCGCAGCAGCCGGGTCATGACCTCCTGCGGCGCGGTCGGCACCAGGAAGTCCATGTCGTCGGGGTCCGGGTGCAGCAGCGCCAGTTCCAGCAGGCAGGGCACCGGCTCGGCGTCCCGGCGCGCCACACGGCCCCGCCGTACGGCCCGGGAATACACGCGATCCCCGGCCTCGCACAGTCGGTCAGCACCGTGAGGATGCCCCTCCGCCCCGTGCCCGGCCATGGCCCATCACACCCCCGGTTTCCGTCTTCCGCAGCGCAACTATGCGCGGACGGGACCGGCTCCGCAACACGGCTCCCTGCGCCGTGCCCCCCGGTAACCACCGGTATCGCCCGCTGTGTACCGGCCGTCGGCTGGCGCATTGCAGCGAGGTGGAAGCGCCCGCCGCGACCCGCCCGGAGGCACCCCTTCACCCGCACCGGAAAACGGTTCGCACCCGCGAAGTGCGCCCGCCCCGGGGGTCGTACGCACGGAGGAGGCCCGGGACCGAGTCCCGGGCCTCCTCGTGTGCTGTGCGCGATGCGCGTCTACGGCCGTGCGGTGCGGACTACTTGAGGCCGACGGCCGCGCAGGCCGCGCGGTAGCGGCTCGTGCAGATCTCGGAGACCTTGTAGATGCCGTCGGCGATGACGGTGGACTTGATGTTGCTCTTGGTGAGCGCGGTCACCGAGACGAGCTGGGCCGGGATGTTCTTGTCGGTCGGGCTGCTGACCGTGTCCCGGGTGAGGGAGTCGAACTGGATGTCGCGGCCCTGGACCTTGGCGACGGCCATCTCGGCGGCGGCCTCCGCCTCGGTCGGGTAGGACTTGTACACGCTCATGTACTGCTCGCCGGCGAGGATCCGCTGGACCGCGTCGAGTTCGGCGTCCTGGCCGGTGATCGGGGGCATCTTGGTGACCCCCGCGGCCTTCAGCGCCTTGATGACGCCGCCCGCCATGCCGTCGTTCGCGGCGTAGACGCCGACGAGGTTGCTCCTGCCGATCTCGTTGAGCGCCTCGGTCATGTTGGCCTGGGCGTTCTCCGGCTTCCAGTCCTTGGTGTCGTAGGACTTGGCGACCGTCACCTTGCCGTTGAGCTCGGACAGCGCGCCGGCCTTGAACTGCTTGGCGTTCGGGTCGGTGGGCGAGCCGTTCATCATGACGATCTTGGAGGAGCTGTCGACCTCCCGGCCCAGGGCCTCCAGCAGGGTGCGGCCCTGCACCTCGCCGACCAGCTCGTTGTCGAAGGAGATGTAGGCGTCGATCGGGCCCTCGGCCAGCCGGTCGTAGGCGATGACCGGGATGCCCGCCTCCTTGGCCTTCTTCACCTCGCCCGCGATGGAGTGCGAGTCCACGGCGTCGATCAGGATGATGTCGACCTTGTCGTCGATCATCCGCTGCATCTGGCTGATCTGCTTGTCGGCGCTCGCACCGGCGTTGGCGTAGTCCACCTTGCCCCGGTTGCGGGTGAGTTCGGACACCTTGGCCTTGAAGATGGGGTAGTCGAACTTGTCGTAGCGCGTGTTCGCCGTCTCCGGCAGCAGCAGGCCCACCGTGAGGTCGTCGCCCTTGGTCGGGCTGGCGTCACTGCCGCTCCCCGATACACCGAGCGCGCCGCAGGCGGCCAGCGAGAGGGTCAGCGTGGGCGCAGCCACGGCTATGGCGATACGACGCATCGAGGTGCTCACTTCTGGTGCCTTCCGGACGCGGGCGCAACTTTGCGCCCCAGGTGACTGAAAAGCCAACGCGGAGGCGGGTACCGGCGTCAACCCATGCCACTTAACGAGATGACAACATCACCCTCCGCTTCTCTTGTGAAGGGGGTGGGGAATCGCCTTCAAACGTGCGTTACGGACCCTTCACTCAACGGCAGTTAACGGAGCGGCAAAGATCCGTACAACCAATTCCATTCCCCGCGAGTCGTGATCACGAAAGTCTCGCCCGCCTGTCCAGGCGTCGACCAGAGGACCGAATGAACCCAGCCAGACGCACGACGGCCACCGCCCTCGTGCTCACCACCGCGGCCGGCGCGCTCTGCGCGGCCGCCGTCCCGGCCTCGGCCGCGGTCAGCTGCGCCTCCCCCGTCTACAAGCGGCAGTTCTACGCGAACACCACCTTCTCCGGCACCCCGAAGAAGACGGACTGCGACAGCGCGATCGACCAGAACTGGGGCACCGGCGCGCCCGCCTCCGGCCTGCCTTCCAACTACTTCGCCGTCCGCTGGACCGTCACCCGCGACTTCGGCTCCGGCGGTCCCTTCGCCCTCGCCGCGTCCGCGCAGGACGGCGTCCGCGTCTACCTGGACGGCGTCCGCAAGATCGATCTGTGGAAGAACGTCTCGTCGACGGTGCGCAAGACCGTCAACGTCACCGTTCCCTCCGGCAAACACACCCTCCGCGTCGACTTCGTCAACTGGACGGGCACGGCCAACGTCGCCTTCACCTACAAGCCGCGCACCTCCGCCGACATCGACAAGGTCGCGCCGCTCACCCCGGCCGGGGCTTCGGCCGCCTACGACCCGGCGACCGGCAAGGCCCGGCTCGGCTGGTCGAAGAACAAGGAGATGGACCTCGGGGGCTACCGCGTCTACCGGCGTCTGAAGGGCACGTCGTTCGGCGGCACCCCGCTCGCCACCACCACCACGACGTCGTACACCGACGCGACCCTGCCGGTGACCGGCCAGACGTACTACTACGAGGTCCGCGCCTACGACAAGGCGGGCAACACCTCGGCCGGCACGGCGGACCAACCGGTGACCACGGCCGACCGCACGCCGCCCGCCGCGCCCACGGGGCCGACCGCCGACTCCGAGACGGACGGGCTGCGGATCGGCTGGAATCCGGTCGCGGACGCCGCCTCCTACCGGGTCTACCGGGCAACCAGCGCGGACGGCGCGTACACCCTGGCCGGCAGCACCGGCGAGACGTCCTACCTGGACACCTCGGCCGTGGAGGGCGCCACCTCCTACTACCGCGTCACCGCCCTCGACGCGGCGGGCAACGAGTCCGCGCCGGCCGCCGTCAGCGCCCGGCGCATCGACCTCACCCCGCCGTCCGCCGTGACCGGGGTGACCATCACGCCGACGGGGTACGGCTTCCACCTGGCCTGGGACGCCAACACCACCCCCGACCTCGCGCGGTACGTCGTCTACGCGGGCGAAATCGTGGGCGACGACGAGGAGCGGGCCTGCTCCGCACACCAGGTGGAGTGGCTGTTCACCGACACCACCTCCTACGACTACGCCACCCTGCCGGACGGCGAGGAACGCTGCATGTTCGTCGACGCCGTCGACGACGACTGGAACTCGCACTACCAGTGGACCCGCGCGCCCGAGGTGGTGACCGCGACCGAGCTCGACACCACGCCCGGCGTGGCCACGCCCGAGGGCTCACCCGTCGAACTGGATGCGACCACCGCCTCGCAGCGCACCTCGCCCGTCACGCTGTCCTGGAACACGGTGGCGGACGCCACCGGCTATCAGGTCTACCGCTGGGACCCGGCCACGGGCGCGTACGAGAAGCTGGCGGCCACCGAGCAGCAGACCTACGTGGACACCACGGCCGGCGCGGACACCACCCGCTACTACTGGGTGACCGCGCGGTACGCGGACGGCACCGAGTCGGCACCCGGCGCCGACTACGCGATCCTGTTCCCGTGACCACACGAAGGGGCCGGGAGGCTGTCGCCTCCCGGCCCCTTCGTCGTGGCCCTCGCGGGCGGGTCAGTCCTTGGCCTTCTTGGGACGCCACACCACCAGCGCGCTGGTCTGCTGGACCTCCTGGTACGGGACCAGGTCCCGGCGGTAGGAGGCGTGCACGGCGGCCTCCCGCTGACGCATGGCGGCCGCGGCTCCGTCCAGGGCCGCCTCCAGCTCGGCCACTCGGGACTGGAGCGCGACGACCCGGTTCTCCAGTTCGATGATCCGCTTGATGCCGGCCAGGTTGATGCCCTCGTCCTGCGACAACTGCTGCACCTGACGGAGCAGTTCGATGTCACGGGCCGAATAGCGGCGGCCCCGCCCTGCGGTGCGGTCGGGCGAGACCAGACCCAGCCGGTCGTACTGACGGAGCGTCTGAGGGTGCAGTCCGGAGAGCTGAGCGGCCACCGAGATGACGTACACCGGTGTCTCTTCCGTCAGTTCGTACGGGTTGCGGCGGCGGCCGTCCATCTCACTCATGCTCCCTTCGCGGCCTCGAACAGCTCCGCCCGCGGGTCCTCGCCCGCGGTCGCCTCGCGATACGCCTCCAGTGCGTCACGAGCCTTCCCCGCCAGGTCCTTCGGGACACTCACCTCGACGGTGACCAGCAGGTCCCCGCGGGTGCCGTCCTTGCGGACCGCGCCCTTGCCCCGGGCCCGCATCGTCCGGCCGTTCGGCGTGCCCGGCGGCAGCTTCAGCGTCACCGGGGGTCCGCCGAGCGTGGGGACCCGCACCTCCCCGCCCAGGGCCGCCTCCGCGAAGGTGACGGGCACCGTGACGGTGAGGTTGTCGTCCTTACGGCCGAAGACCGGGTGGGCGCCCACGTGCACGACCACGTACAGGTCGCCCGAGGGGCCGCCCCGCTCGCCCGGCGCGCCCTTGCCGCGCAGCCGGATGCGCTGGCCGTCGAAGACGCCCGCGGGGATGCGCACCTGCATCGTCCGGGACGACTTGGCACGGCCCGAGCCCTTGCACACCTCGCACGGGTGCTCGGCGATCATGCCGCGGCCCTTGCAGTCCGGGCAGGGGTCGGTGAGCGAGAACCCGCCGCCCGAGCCGCGCGCCACCTGCCCGGTGCCGACACAGGTCGGACACACGCGCGGCGTGCCGTTCTTGTCGCCGGTGCCCGAACAGGCCTTGCACGGCGACTGCGAGGACATGCGCAGCGGAACCGTCGCGCCCTCGATGGCCTCCGTGAAGCTCAGCGTGACCTCGGACTCGATGTCCTGGCCGCGCCGGGGCTGGGTGCGTGTGGCGCCCGCGCCGCCGCGGTTGAACAGGCCCCCGAAGACGTCACCTATGCCGCCGCCGAAGCCGCCGGCGCCCCCGCCCTGGGCGCCGCCTCCGAAGAGGTCGCCCAGGTCGAAGTTGAAGGAGCCGCCGCCCGCGCCCGGCCCCGGGCGGAACCCGCCGCTGCCGAAGAGGGCGCGGGCCTCGTCGTACTCCTTGCGCTTCTTGGGGTCGCCGAGGACGTCGTTCGCCTCGGAGATCTCCTTGAAGCGCTCCTCGGCCTTGGCGTTGCCCTTGTTGGCGTCCGGGTGGAACTCGCGGGCGAGCTTCCGGTACGCCTTCTTGATCTCGGCGTCGGTGGCGTCCTTGGGGACGCCGAGGACCTTGTAGTAGTCCTTCTCGATGAAGTCCTTGGTGCTCATCCCCGACGTCCCTCCTTCCCTGCGTTCGTGTCCACGTCAGCCCTCGTCCGGGCCACCGCTCTCCTTGTCCTCGGCCGGCTCCTCGGCCTTGGCCTGGCCCGACTCCTCGGCCGGCTTGACCGTCTGCGCGCCCGGCTGGGGCTCGGCCACGGCCACCCGCGCGGGGCGGATGGTGCGCTCGCCGATCCGGTACCCGGGCTGCAGAATCGCCACGCACGTCGTCTCCGTGACGTCCGGGGCGTAGGAGTGCATCAGGGCCTCGTGGATCGTCGGGTCGAAGGGCTCGCCCTCCTTGCCGAACTGCTGGAGGCCCATCTTGGCCGCCACGGTCTCCGTCGACTCGGCGACGGACTTGAAACCGCCCACCAGTTCGCCGTGCTCCCGTGCGCGCCCGATGTCGTCGAGCACGGGCAGGAGTTCGGTCAGCAGATTCGCCACGGCGATCTCCTTGACCGTGACGCGGTCGCGCTCGACCCGGCGCCGGTAGTTCTGGAACTCGGCCTGCAGCCGCTGCAGGTCCGCCGTCCGCTCGCTGAGCGCCGTGCGTGCCTGGTCGAGCTGCGCCGTCAGGCCGGCCACGCGGCCCTCGTCCCCGGCCGGGGCCGCCTCCTTCTCCTGGGAGGAGGAGGCGGCCTGCGGCTCGGCGTCGTCAGAGGTGGCGCCGGAGGGGACGTCGGGCTGCTGAGACTGCTGCTCGTCGAAGCCCGGGGTCTCCTCCGTCACGCGGCACCGTCCTTGCGCTCGTCGTCGACGATCTCGGCGTCCACCACGTCGTCGTCGGCCCTGGCCTCACCGGCGCCGGCGGACTCGCCGCCCGCGGCCTGCGCGGCCTGGGCGTCCGCGTACATCGCCTGGCCGAGCTTCTGCGAGACGGCGGCGACCTTCTCCGTGGCGGTGCGGATCTCGGTGGTGTCCTCGCCCTTGAGCTTCTCCTTCAGCTCGGCGACGGCCTCCTCGACCTCGGTCTTGATCTCGCCCGGGACCTTGTCCTCGTTGTCCTTGAGGAACTTCTCGGTCTGGTAGACGAGCTGCTCGCCCTGGTTGCGGGTCTCGGCGGCCTCGCGGCGCTTGTGGTCCTCCTCCGCGTAGCGCTCGGCCTCCTCGCGCATCCGGTCGACCTCGTCCTTCGGGAGCGAGGAGCCGCCGGTGACGGTCATCTTCTGCTCCTTGCCGGTGCCGAGGTCCTTCGCCGTGACGTGCATGATGCCGTTGGCGTCGATGTCGAAGGACACCTCGATCTGCGGGACGCCGCGCGGCGCCGGCGGCAGACCGGTCAGCTCGAACATGCCGAGCTTCTTGTTGTAGGCCGCGATCTCGCGCTCGCCCTGGTAGACCTGGATCTGCACCGACGGCTGGTTGTCCTCGGCCGTGGTGAAGATCTCCGACCGCTTGGTCGGGATGGTCGTGTTGCGCTCGATGAGCTTGGTCATGATGCCGCCCTTGGTCTCGATGCCGAGGGACAGCGGGGTCACGTCGAGGAGCAGGACGTCCTTGACCTCACCCTTGAGGACACCGGCCTGGAGCGAGGCGCCGATGGCGACGACCTCGTCCGGGTTCACGCCCTTGTTGGCCTCCTTGCCGCCGGTCAGCTCCTTGACGAGCTCGGCGACGGCGGGCATACGGGTGGAGCCACCGACGAGGACGACGTGGTCGATCTCGCCGAGCTGGATGCCGGCGTCCTTGATGACGTTGTGGAACGGCGTCTTGCAGCGCTCCAGCAGGTCGGCCGTCAGCTGCTGGAACTGAGCCCGGCTGAGCTTCTCGTCCAGGTGCAGCGGGCCCTCCGCGGACGCGGTGATGTAGGGCAGGTTGATCGTGGTCTCGGTGGACGAGGACAGCTCGATCTTGGCCTTCTCCGCAGCCTCACGCAGACGCTGGAGGGCCATCTTGTCCTTGCTCAGGTCCACGCCGTGACCCGACTGGAACTGCTTGACCAGGTAGTCGACGACACGCTGGTCCCAGTCGTCACCACCGAGGTGGTTGTCACCGTTGGTGGCCTTCACCTCGACGACGCCGTCGCCGATCTCCAGCAGCGAGACGTCGAAGGTGCCGCCACCGAGGTCGAAGACCAGGATGGTCTGGTCGTCCTTGTCGAGGCCGTACGCGAGAGCGGCGGCCGTCGGCTCGTTGACGATGCGCAGCACGTTCAGGCCCGCGATCTCGCCGGCCTCCTTGGTGGCCTGGCGCTCGGCGTCGTTGAAGTACGCCGGAACGGTGATGACCGCGTCGGTCACCTTCTCGCCCAGGTAGGACTCGGCGTCCCGCTTCAGCTTCTGCAGCACGAACGCGCTGATCTGCTGGGGGTTGAAGTCCTTGCCGTCGAGGTTGATCTTCCAGTCGGTGCCCATGTGGCGCTTGACCGACCGGATGGTCCTGTCGACGTTCGTCACGGCCTGACGCTTGGCCACCTCGCCGACCAGCACCTCGCCGTTCTTGGCGAAGGCGACGACGGACGGCGTGGTCCTGGCGCCCTCGGCGTTGGTGATGACGGTGGGCTCGCCGCCCTCCAGAACGCTGACGACGGAGTTAGTCGTGCCCAGGTCGATGCCGACCGCACGTGCCATGGTGAATCCTCCAGCTGACTTGAGTGGAACGGACTCAAGTGTGCACGAGGCTCGCCATGCGGTCAACAGACCTGAGTCGCTCCGACTCAAGTCTTATCCATCCCTTACGCGCAAGGACTCGCTGACCTGCGCCGATGTGGACTGTCGCGGCGGGCGCGGGGTGACCTGAGGGTGACGACCGGTCGCCTGGGCGGTTGACTGGCCGCGGGCGGACCGGGGCGCGCGGACGGCCGCCTCCCCTCGGGTGGGCGGGACCTCGCGGCCACCCGGCCGCCCTCGGACGGGCGGGGTCTCCCGGAGGCCCGTCCGGTGGACGCCCGTCCGGCTCCCGGTCACCGGTGCCCCGTGGACGCCCGTCCGAATCCGGGTGTGACGGGTCTCGCCCGGACGACGGGACCCCCGGACCCGCAGCAGTGCGAGCACGGCCACCAGGGCCACGCCGGCCACCCACAGCCCGCCGGTCCACGGCAGCCAGCCCGTGTGCACCAGCACCCCCACGAGCACCGCGCAGAAGGTGCCCACACCCAGCAGGACGGTCGCACCCGGCGGGGTGATCCCGAGCCGGCGCAGCCGGTGCGCGAGATGCTCCGGCCCGCGGCGCGGCGCGGGCCGCCGGGCCTGCCACCGGAACAGCGCCGGCCACCGGGACAGCAGCACGAGGAGGGCGTCGGCGGCGGCCGTGGCGGTGAGCGCGAACAGCACGGCCGCGCTGGAGAGGGAGTCGTACCCGCTGCGGGTGAGCACCGCCGCCGAGGCCAGGACGAAGCCGGTGAACAGGGAGCCGCACGCGCCGAACGCGATCCGCGCGGGCGGCCAGTTGTGCATCAGGAAGCCGGTGAGGGCGGCCGCCAGCACGCTCAGCAGCGCCGCCAGGTCGTCCATCACCTCGGCCGCCGCGCAGGCGCCCACCCCGAAGGCGGTGACCACACCCACCGTGCCCGCCAGGCCGTCCGCGTGGTCGAGCCCCCGGAACGCGGCCGCCACACAGGCGATCCAGACCACGGCGCAGATCCCGGCGGGCAGCCCGGTCTCGTCGTAGGGCACCACGAAGGCGGCCGCGACGGCCGCGCCCACCAGCAGGAGCCGTGTCTTCAGCCGCCACAGGTCGGCGGCCAGGCCGAGGAGGGCGACCCCGGCCGCCGCGACCAGCAGCCCGCCGACCGGGTCGCTGAGCGGCGCGGCACCCGTCCAGCCCCCCGCCGCCGCGACCAGGCAGGTGCTGGCCACCACGGCCACGCCCCCGAGCAGCGGCACCGGTCGCACCCGCCGCCGGTCGACGAGCCCCAGCCGCAGCGCGGGCGTCCGGAGCAGCGCCGAGAGCAGGGCGGCGAGGAGCAGAGCGGTGATGGCGGTGACGATCCCGTAGAGCACGGTTCTTAAATTAGGGGTGAATGTACTGATTGGGTGCGAATAACACGAATGGATCGTCAGGCAACCCTCAGCGACCGAGATCACCCCGCGCTCGACTACATTGCGTCGCAGGATGGGGGTAGTCTCAGACGGACTGCATAAGTTACCGCTTAGTAATCTCCGTCCTCTCCCGCGATCCCCGTCGTGGGAGCCGCTCGAAGAGAACCTCGCAGGCCCGAGGAGCCCCCATGCAACTCGCCGCGATCATCGTGTCGCTGGTACTGACCGTGGTCGGCGTCGCGCTGCTCGCCCGCGCCATCGGACAGTTCGTCCGGTACTTCAAGCTGGGCCAGCCCGTGCCCGCGGGCAGCCGGACCGACAACCCCTACCAGCGCAGCGTGACCCTGGTGCGGGAGTTCCTCGGCCACACGCGCATGAACCGGTGGGGGATCGTGGGCTTCGCCCACTGGTTCGTCGCCGTCGGCTTCCTGACGCTGCCGCCGACCCTCGCGCAGGCGTTCGGCCAGCTCTTCCAGGCCGACTGGACGCTGCCGGTCATCGGCGACTTCCTGCCGTTCGAGATGTACACCGAGTTCATCGGTGTGATGACCGTCCTGGGCATCGTCGTGCTCATCACGATCCGCCTGCTCAGCCTGCCCTCGCGGCCCGGCCGCAAGTCGCGGTTCGCGGGGTCCAAGGCCGGCCAGGCGTACTTCGTCGAGTACGTCATCCTCACCATCGGCCTGGCGATCTACGTGCTGCGCGGCCTGGAGGGCGCCCTCCACCACGTCGAGGGCTACGAGGCCGGGTACTTCGCCTCGTACCCGCTGGTCCTGGCCTTCAAGGGGCTGAGCCTCCCCACGCTGCAGAACCTGGTCTACCTGGTCGCGACGATCAAGATCGGCACCTCGTTCATCTGGATGATCGTGGTCTCGCTGAACACCAACATGGGTGTGGCCTGGCACCGCTTCCTCGCGTTCCCGAACATCTGGTTCAAGCGCGACGCGGCCGGCGGCACGGCCCTCGGCGGCCTCCAGCCGATGACGAGCGGCGGCAAGCCGATCGACTTCGCGGACCCGGGCGAGGACGACGTCTTCGGTGTCTCCCAGGTCGAGCAGTTCTCCTGGAAGGGCCTCCTCGACTTCTCCACCTGCACCGAGTGCGGCCGCTGCCAGTCGCAGTGCCCCGCCTGGAACACCGGCAAGCCGCTCTCCCCGAAGCTGCTGATCATGTCGCTGCGCGACCACGCGCACGCCAAGGCCCCCTACCTGCTGGCCGGCGGCGGCAAGACGATGGAGGGCGAGGAGAAGGCCTCCGCGGAGCAGCTCTCCGGCGTGCCCGCAGCCGCCCTCGCCGAGGCCGAGCGCCCGCTGATCGGCACCGCCGAGGAGAACGGCGTCATCGACCCGGACGTCCTGTGGTCCTGCACCACGTGCGGCGCCTGCGTCGAGCAGTGCCCGGTGGACATCGAGCACGTCGACCACATCGTCGACATGCGCCGCTACCAGGTGATGATCGAGTCGGCGTTCCCGTCCGAGGCGGGCACGATGCTCAAGAACCTGGAGAAGAAGGGCAACCCCTGGGGCCTGGCCAAGAAGCAGCGCCTGGAGTGGACCAAGGAGGTCGACTTCGAGATCCCGGTCGTCGGCCGGGACATCGAGGACCTCACCGAGGTCGAGTACCTCTACTGGGTCGGCTGCGCCGGCGCCCTGGAGGACCGCGCCAAGAAGACCACCAAGGCCTTCGCGGAGCTGCTGCACATCGCGGGCGTCAAGTTCGCGATCATGGGCGGCGACGAGAAGTGCACCGGTGACTCCGCCCGCCGCCTGGGCAACGAGCCCCTGTTCCAGGAGCTCGGCATGGAGAACGTCATGGCGCTGAACATGGCGTTCGGCGAGGAGACGGACGACGAGGGCAAGGTCACCGAGGAGTCCCGCAAGCCGAAGTCGGCGAAGAAGATCGTCGCCACCTGCCCGCACTGCCTCAACACCCTCGGCAACGAGTACCCGCAGCTCGGCGGCGACTACGAGGTCATCCACCACACCCAGCTGCTCCAGCACCTCGTCGACGAGGGCAAGCTGGTCCCGGTGACCCCGGTCGAGGGCATCATCACCTACCACGACCCGTGCTACCTGGGCCGCCACAACAAGATCTACACGCCCCCGCGCGAGATCATCGGCAAGGTCCCGGGCCTGCGCAACGAGGAGATGCACCGCCACAAGGAGCGGGGCTTCTGCTGCGGCGCCGGCGGCGCGCGGATGTGGATGGAGGAGCGCATCGGCAAGCGCATCAACAACGAGCGCGTCGACGAGGCCCTGTCGCTGAACCCCGACATCGTGTCCACGGCCTGCCCGTTCTGCCTCGTCATGCTCACGGACTCCGTGAACGGCAAGAAGAACGACGGCAAGGCCAAGGAGTCGATCCAGGTCGTCGACGTCGCCCAGCTCCTCCTCGACTCCGTCAAGACGCCGGTCGACCCGGCGGGCGAGGCGGAGACCGAGAGCGAGCCGGAGCCGGAGCCGGTGAAGTAACCGGCCGCGTCACCACGACCGACGCCCCCATGTCCCGTACGGACGTGGGGGCGTCGTGGTGTACCAGGGGCGCGGGCCGACTACTCGCCCTTCGGCCCCGCCTGCTGCACCACCTCGAAGGACCACAGCGTGGCGCCGGAGGCCGCGGGCCGCGGCCGCTCTCCGCCCTCACCGCCCCTTCCGCCCTCCGCACCCTCTCCGGCGCCCTGGTGCGCCGCCTTCATCGGCCCCTCCATCCAGGCCTGGAACGCCTCCTCGTCCCGCCAGCGGGTGTAGACGAGGTAGGTGTCGGTGCCCTCGACCGGGCGGAGCAGCTCGAACCACTCGAACCCGTCGGAGTTCTCCACGGCGTGCGCGCGCGAGGCGAACCGCTTCTCCAGCGTCTCCCGCTGCTCGGCGGGCACGGTCAGCACATTGATTTTAACTACGCTAGGCACATGACACCTCTCGTCAGACGAGGCCCCGACTGGACCCCTAACCCGGACCATGTGCGCGCAGTGTCCTACATCCGGCAGTCAAGGAAGCGTGAGGACGACTCCGCGTCGTCCCCCGAAGCGCAGCGGACCAAGTGCGAGGCACTGATCACGGCCAAAGGCTGGGACAACGCGGGTCACTTCGCCGACGTCGGTACATCCGGCTGGGACCCCAAGGTTGTCCGGCCGGAGTTCGAGGAGATGATGTCCGCCGTTCGCGCCGGGCACGTAGACGCAGTGGTCGTGTTCTCGCTGTCCCGCCTCACCCGACAGGGCGCCCTTGAGGCCATGCTGATCAATGAGGGGTTGGCCAAACACGGCGTGCTGCTCGTCAGCGTCGAAGAGCCCTACCTGGACACTTCCACCCCCATGGGCGTCGCGATCTTCGGCCTTATCGCTGCGCTGGCCCAGCAGGAGAGCGACCTCAAGTCCGCGTACATTACGGCGACGAAAGAGACTCTGCGCGCTGCCGGCTCCCACGTGTCCGGCATGGCCCCGTATGGCTTCCAGTCGACGCGTGAGCCGCGTGGAGATCTGGTGGTGGTCAAGCTGATCTCCGATCCGGCTGAGGCCCCGTACGTGCGCGACATGGTGTCCTGGGCGCTGGATGGCATGACAGCATCGGCCATCGCTCGCAAGCTGAACACGGAGGGCGTACCGACCAAAGCAGCGGACATGTCAGCGCGGGTGACGGCCCGCCGGGCGCGAGGCACAAGCCAGCCGTTGGAGCGTACGACGTGGGTGTCGTCCACTGTGCTCCGCATCCTCCGTGACCCGCGCCTTGCCGGCTACGCCGCCGAACGCCAGGGGACCAAGCGCGTCATCCTGCGCGACGACTCAGGGGCCCCGCTGGTGGCGCATGAGGGCATCGTTCCCGCCGATGACTGGTGGCGGCTTCAGGACGTACTCGACGGTCGCACGCCCCGAGTGGTTCGCCAGGGTGGCCGTTCCGTGCCGTCCCTGCTCGGTTCCGCCGGGATGCTGTTCTGCGAGGTCTGCGGTAGCTCCATGGTCACAGACAAGCGCAACGGCAAGCCGCTCTACCGCTGCAACCGGGCCCAGTTCGGCGCCGTACCGGGACACGGTGGTCTGGCCATCGACATGGACGCAGCTGATGACGTGGTGGCCCGTACCGTGTGGTCCCGCCTGACAGCGCTGGACCCCGAAGACCCCGAAGATCTCGAATGGCTCGCCGAGGCCGCACGCCGGTTTGCAGCGCAAGCGGACACAGGCGAGCGACAGGCCGAACTAACAGCCGCACGCGTCGAGTTGGAACACGTGCGGGAAGCGCTCCGCACGCTGTATGTCGACCGGCAGGCAGGCTTGTACGCAGGTGCCGTGGGTGACCAGATGTTCCGTGAGTCCGTGGAGCGGTTGACAGCGCACGAGGCACGAACGGCCGGACGTGTGGAAGAACTGGGGACCGCCGAGGCCGGCACGGTGGCGATCCCCTCGGAGTGGACGGCCCCGGAGGGTGACCCGCTGGGGCCAGAGTCGACGTGGGCCGGTTGGGCCCTTTCCAAACGACGGGAGTTCCTTGCGCTGTTCGTTGACCGCGTGAGCGTGGCACGCAGCGTGGGTAGGGGCCGGAATGCGAACACGGCGGAACGGGTGGCCGTGCACTGGGCAGAGGCACCAGTCAAGTAGGCACCCGGGTGCCCCTCTGAGCCCCGTTCGGGCGTCTCTGGTGGGAGGAACGCGCGGGTGGTGCTTCCTCATTCTCTTCACGACGCTCGTGGCCCCATCCTGCCCCCTGCCCCCTGCCCCCACGGGCGGACGACGGGCATACCGGCCGGGGCGTACGGCCACGCGGAATCAGAGATCTCCGCAGCCGACCCGAACCTTTACCGGATTCACGTACAACCCTTACCTCTGGCGGGGGGTCTCCTGATCGCCGACCCCGGCGCCCGCCGGGCCCGCCCCGGGCCCGACCGCCACCCACCCCAGAACGGACCGGAATGCGCAAGCGCACTCTTCTGCTGGCCGCCTCCACCCTCACCGCGGCCCTGACCACCGGCCTGCTCACCGTCCTGCCCGCCCCCACGGCCGCCGCCGCCCCCTCCGGCCTCTCCGGCGACTTCAACGGCGACGGCCACCGGGACGTCGTGATCGCCGCCCCCCTCGCCAAGGTCTCCAGCAGGTCCGGCGCCGGCTACGTCGCCGTCGTCTACGGCACCTCCCACGGCCTCGACACCGCCAAGCGGCAGATCATCAGCCAGGCGACCACCGGCATACCCGGCACCCCCGAGTCGGGCGACTACTTCGGCGACCGCCTGACCACGGGCGACTTCGACGGCGACGGCTACACCGACGTCGTGGTCGGCGTGCACGCCGAGCGCATCGGCTCCACCGGCGACTACGGCACGCTCACGGTCCTCTGGGGCGGGGCGGCCGGCATCACCTCCGGCACCGACATCTCCTCCCCGCTGCCGAAGTACCGCAACGAGCTCGGCTGGTCCGTCGCGGCCGGCGACTTCGACGGCGACGGAAAGACCGACCTGGCCGCCCTGAACAACGCCTCGCCCTCGCTGAGCGTCTTCCGCGGCCCCCTCTCCCGCACCGGCCAGGCGGCCTCGCTCCTCGGCATCGACCCGGTGGAGCAGACTGGCGTCGTCCCGAGCTCCCTCGTCGCGGGCGAGGTCAACGGCGACGGCAGGACCGACCTGGTGGTCCTCGGCCAGGAGGAGACCAGCACGGGCGAGTACCGCACCCGCAGCGTCCTCTACACCGGCTCCGCCGGCGGTCCCACGCCCGGCAAGAAGCTCGCCGGCGGCTACGCGGCCGTGGTCGCCGACGTCGACAAGGACGGCTACGGCGACATCGTCACCGGCAACTTCATGGAGAAGTCGACCACCGAGCCGAACGGCGGCCCGGGCGGCGCGCTCACGGTCACCTACGGCGCCTCGGGCGGGCTGAGCAGCCGTACGCCGGTCCGCATCACCCAGGACACGGCCGGGGTGCCCGGCTCGGCCGAGAAGGGCGACGCCTTCGGCTGGAGCCTCGCGGCCGGCGACACCAACGGCGACGGCTACCCCGACATCGCGGTCGGCGTCCCCGACGAGGACCTGGGCGCCAAGCAGGGCGCCGGCGCGGTGGTCGTGCTGCGGGGCTCGGCGACCGGCCTGACCGGCACCGGCGCCAAGTCCTTCTCCCAGGACACCTCCGGCGTCCCCGGCACCGCCGAGTCGCAGGACTTCTTCGGCGACGCGGTCTTCCTCACCGACGCCGACGGCGACCGCCGGGCGGAGCTGGTGGCCGGCGCCCGCGGCGAGAACGACGGGGCCGGGTCGGTCTGGGTGCTGCGCGGCTCCTCCTCCGGCACCACGGCCACCGGCGCCACGTCCTTCGGCAGCACCACCCTGGGCGGCCCGTCGGGCACCGCGTACTTCGGCAACGTACTGGGCGGCTGAGCCTTACGGAGGCGGCGGGAGGGAGCCGGAGCAACCCGGATGGAGCAAGCGGCCCCGTACTCCGGACGGAGCAGGCCCCTCCTCCGGATGGAGCAGGGGCCTGCTCAGGTAGGACAGCCCTCCCGCGATCCCCCTAGGGGATGTCACAGCTCGGCAGCAAAGCCGGTCCCGAATGCCCCGGCCTCGCACGTCACTCTGCGGAAGCAGGTACGTTCGAAGACGTGGCTGGATTCAGGAACGGACGCGGCGGCCGGGACAACCGGGCCCCGCAAGCGCGCCCCCAACAACCCCCGTACGGACAGCAGGCGCCCCAGGCGCAGTCGTACGGCTACCCGTCGGCGCCGCAGCCGTACCCGCAGCAGCAACCGCCGTACGGGAACGGCGGCGGGGCCCGGGGCGGCCAGTGGCCGCAGTCGAACGGCGGCGGCCAGGGCGAGCCGGAGTACTTCGGCGACGGGTCCTACGCCCAGGGCGGCCCCGACCCGTACGCGGCCAACAACCCGGGTCACACCCAGGCCTTCTCGGTCGGTGAGGACCCGTACCAGCAGAGCGGGACCTACCGGGCCGGTGCGGCCCCGGCCGGCCCGATCGGCCCCCGGCTGCACTGGAAGGACCTGCTGCGCGGGATCGTGCTGGCCCCCAACCAGACGTTCCTCCAGATGCGCGACTACACGATGTGGGGTCCCGCCCTCACCGTGACCTTCCTCTACGGCCTGCTGGCCGTCTTCGGCTTCGACGGCGCCCGCCAGGACGCCATCAACGCCACGCTCTCGAACGCGGTCCCGATCGTCCTGGTCACCGCCGTGGCGATGGTGATCAGCTCCTTCGTCCTCGGCGTGGTCACCCACACCGTGGCCCGCCAGCTCGGCGGCGACGGCGCCTGGCAGCCCACGGTCGGCCTGTCCATGCTGATCATGTCGCTCACGGACGCGCCGCGCCTGCTCGTCGCCATGTTCCTCGGCGGCGACGCGGGCTTCGTGCAGCTGCTGGGCTGGGCCACCTGGGTCGGGGCCGGCGCCCTGATGACCCTCATGGTCAGCCGCTCCCACGACCTGCCCTGGCCGAAGGCGCTGGGCGCGAGCGCGATCCAGCTGATCGCCCTGCTGTCGATCGTGAAGCTCGGCACCTTCTGACGCCCGACCGCACACGAAAGGGCCCCCGGACGCACGCCGGGGGCCCTTCTCACGCCGGTCACGCGATCACCCCGTCACGCGCTCACGCGGGTGGGGCGTCCCCGGGGACCCACCGCGCCCAGTCCTCGACGTACTCGGCGGTGACCGGAGTGACCGGGGTACCCGCCGGGTGGGTGGACGCGATGGTCCGGAATCTCCCCCGCCGCACACGCAGGGGCCCACCCGGCGGCATCGGCTCTCCCTCCGCGATCTGGACCACCTCGCAGGTCGGTTCCCCGGGGCCGCCCAGCAGGTAGTTCCCGCCCGGCAGCAGTTCCCGGTGGGAGACCGCGACCGACAGGCTGTCCGCCCGCATGGAGCCGATCCGCTCGGCCAGCGTCGTCGTGAGCGCCCCGGGCACCACGCTGATCAGGTAACCGCCCCGCGCGGACCCGTCGTCATCGTCGTCGCCGACCGGAACGTCTTCGGCGAACCCGGCTGGGTCGGCGGCCCCCTGTCGCCGCCGGAGCTGCGGAGGAACCAGGCAGCGGGGCCTGCCCACCGTGGTGATCGCGACGACTGTCAAGGCACTGGCGGTCGTGCCGACCAGCAGGACGAGCAGCACGATCGCCGGCGCCAACGACAGGTGTCGGTTCGCGCCACCCATGTGGTGGGTGGCATGGAGACAGACAACAGTCCCCAAGAGCGAGCCGAGGAAGTACGAGAACACTCCCAGCGGGAGCAGTGCCCGCTCGGTCCCGTCCTTCATGCCCGGGATGAGGATCGCCGAGCGGTCCCCGGCGGGAGCCTCCGTACGCCAACTGCGCAGACCGCGCCGCACCAGCAAGGTCCCGGCGCCGAGGCAGAGCAGGGCGACGAGCGCTTCCATGACGAGCATGTGTGGACCCCCACGCAGATGCCGGACACCGCACTGCTGGGGGACCCTCGCACCGAGGATCACCAGGACTCCAGCCCTTGGATCACCCAGGCTTCGCAAAGGCGTGGAGCGGTCGGTCAGGTGATCACCCTGCACGAGGGCCGGTCCGTGGCCGGTACCGCGGTCGTCCTGGAGGTTCGCGGTCGCGTCGTCGGCCTTCCGCCGGCGCAGGCGTCGCCACGGCTCCCCGACCCTGCCCGGGGCCGGTCACCGGGCCGGCGGGCCCCCGGAGCACGCCCGGAAGAGCCCGCGCCGGTGGCAGCGGACGCGGGCAGATCCGCAGGTCAGAGGGCTTCCTTGTTCTCCTTCGGCGCCTCACCCGACTTGTGCACCGGAGGCAGGACACTCCACGGGAAGTTGATCCACTCGTCCGTGCGCTTCCACACGTACTCGCACTTCACCAGCGACTGGGACTTCTCGTAGACCACGGCGCTGCGCACCTCGGCGACGGTGTCGAGGCAGAAGTCGCGGACCAGCTTGAGCGTCTTGCCGGTGTCGGCGACGTCGTCGGTGATCAGGACCTTCTTGTCGGAGAAGTCGATGGCGTTGGGAACGGGCGCGAGCATGACGGGCATCTCGAGCGTGGTGCCGACCCCGGTGTAGAACTCGACGTTCACCAGGTGGATGTTCTTGCAGTCCAGGGCGTAGGCGAGACCGCCCGCCACGAAGACGCCGCCGCGGGCGATCGACAGGACGATGTCGGGCTGGTACCCGTCGTCGGCGATGGTCTGCGCGAGCTCGCGGACGGCGACGCCGAACTGCTCGTAGCTGAGGTTCTCTCGTATGTCGCTCATGCCCGTGTCACTCACACCTGCGTCCGGTGGAAATTGAGGTAGGACCGGGAGGGGGTCGGTCCGCGCTGGCCCTGGTACCGGGACCCGTAGCGTTCGCTGCCGTAGGGGAACTCGGCGGGCGAGCTCAGCCGGAACATGCACAGCTGGCCGATCTTCATACCGGGCCAGAGCTTGATCGGCAGGGTCGCGAGGTTCGAGAGCTCCAGCGTCACGTGCCCGGAGAAACCGGGGTCGATGAAGCCGGCGGTGGAGTGGGTGACCAGCCCGAGCCGCCCGAGCGAGCTCTTGCCCTCGAGCCGCGAGGCGAGGTCGTCCGGCAGCGAGACGACCTCGTACGTCGAGGCGAGGACGAACTCGCCCGGATGCAGGATGAACGGCTCGTCGCCCTCCGGCTCCACGAGCCGGGTGAGGTCGGGCTGCTCGACGGAGGGGTCGATGTGGGGGTAGCGGTGGTTCTCGAACACCCGGAAGTAGCGGTCGAGTCGCACGTCGATGCTCGACGGCTGCACCATGGATTCGTCGTAGGGATCGATCCGCACCCGGCCGGCGTCGATCTCGGCCCGGATGTCCTTGTCTGAGAGAAGCACGCCCCGAGGATACGCAAGGCGCGCGGAGCGGCCACAATCGTGACCGGCCCCGCGCGCCTGTGATCAGCCGCTCTGCCGAGCGCCCTATCGCCTCTCCAAGCTCACCGGCACGACACTGCGGAGCCGGGAACACCCCGGACAGCGCATGAGCCGACCGGGGCCGAGCCGCTCGGCCTTCTGCATCGGGAACGAAGCGGTGCTGAACACGTGCCCATCGGCACAACGGACGACGGTGCGCTCCATCAAGTCCTAGAGTCCCTTCCCCAGAGCCGCGTCGGGCTGCTGCCACCTGACGACAAAAGGCACATTACGGGATGGAAGAGACGACGCTCCAGGCGGCACTCCGACCCCACCCGGCCCCTGCTCCACCGAACCACCGTACGCCCCAACTCCGGTACCCCGCAGCCCCGTCACCACACCTCCCACTCCCCTGAAACGCACTCAGGCCCCTCGGCTTGAGCACCGGGGGCCACGCATGGGGTACAGTGGGCGAGCATTCGACACCGGGCGATCCGGCGTCTTACGCGGGTGTAGTTTAATGGTAGAACATCAGCTTCCCAAGCTGAGAGCGCGAGTTCGATTCTCGTCACCCGCTCCAGCAAAAACCCCCAGGCCAGAGGCCCGGGGGTTCTTTGTTCTCCAGACCGGTGCGCGGCCCGGGAACGCGCAGGTCAGCGTTTTGCCGGCTCAGGCGGGATCCGCATACGCGATCTTCCGAACCGGCTACGTGTGCCTGCCGGCGCCGGCGTCCACCACGAGTCCGCCCAGCAGATAGACGAGCACACACAGAAAGACCGCTGCCATCGCACCCGCCACGACCCGGAAGCGATCCGGAGTCATCATCGGCCTGGCAGTGACGGTGTTCCTCCGATCCAAGTAGTCGTAGACCCAGAGACCAAGATTGCGGTAGTCGACGGCGACGAGAAAACAGAGGACTCCCAGCAGGGCGACCCAGCTCAACACGAAGAGGGCTTCCACCCAATTGACGGGGGTGACCACCGGCCGGCCGGCGAGGACAAGAGCCCCGCCCACGGTGCCTTCCACTTCCCACTTCTCCCTTCAGCTCCCAGTGACGCTCAGACACCCGAGGGATCGGGAAGGTTGTACGACGTCGGAGCCTGGCCGTCTGCCCAGGTCAGCACTCAAGTCGACCTCAATAGCCTTTCCGGATCAAGACTGCGGTGCTTTCAGCGATGGTCGGCACGAATGCCTTGTCGGGGACACGGGGGTGATGCGGTCGAAGAGGGCGACCATGCCGCCGGGGAAGCAGCGGGTATTCCCCGTGCCGCCACCGAAGGGAACCGCAGGTCAACCGGCCGGGGGTTTGTTGCCTGTCGCCGGCTCTCCGACGACGCGAACGGGTGCACCCTCGAATGAGTGGCGGGTGACGACGCCCGATTCGGTGGCGTCTTGGCGGGGCTGGGCGAACGCCGTGTGCCACCCTGGGCCGCAGGCGAAGCCGCGACATGGCCGGCTCAGGGCCTCGGAGCACGGTCCGGGCCGGCCTCGGAAGACGCGAGCAGACGCAGGGCGGAACCGTGGGGCGACGCGGCAGACAGCGGCGGACCGTCGGCGGACCGGCCGGCGATGGGCCCGGCCCGGAGTTCGGGGCGCTGTTCCTTCCGCTCGCCCTGCAGAACCTGCTGATGACGTACACCTCGACCGCCATGAACGTGGCGCTGTCGGCGATCGTCAGGGATCTGCACACCACGCTGATCGCCGTGCAGTCCGCGATCTCGCTGTACTCCCTCGTGGTGGCCGCGTCCCTGATCGCCGCGAGCAAGATCGGGGCGCGCCACGGGTACCGGCGCACCTTCGTCTTCGGCGCGGGGGTGTTCGCGGTGGGCACGCTGGTGACCGCACTCGCCCCGAACATGGCGTTCATGCTGGTCGGTTGGCCGCTGCTGCAGGGGATCGGCGTCGCGCTGATGCTTCCCGCGCTGCTGTCCCTGCTCACCGAGGCGCTCTCCGGGGCCACGCGGACGAGGGCCTTGTCGGCGCTGGGCACGATCGGCGGCATCGGCGCGGCGGCCGGTCCCCTGCTCGGCGGCTTCATCACCCACTACTCCAGCTGGCGTGTGTCGTTCCTCATGGGCACCGTGGTCACGGTCGCGGTCATGCTCCTCATGCGGCGGCCGGCCGAACCCGAGTCGCCGCCCGCGCGCCCCGGGCAGCGTTTCGATGTGCCCGGGGCACTGCTGTCCGCCGCCGGAGTCGGGCTGCTGGTCGTCGCCATCCTGCTGGCGGGGTGGTTCGGCCTGCTCAGGGCCCGGCATGACGTCGAGGTCTTCGGCCACACGCTGTTCCACCGCGGCGGCCTGTCGCCCGTGCCCGTCCTCGCCGGTATCGGGCTGGTGGTGCTGACCGCGTTCGCCGTCTGGGAGCGCCACCTGGTCGAGCGGGGCAGGGATCCCCTCGTGCGGCTGTCCGTGTTGCGCAACCGCACCGTCCGGGCCGGCACGCAGACCCAGGCGATGCAGTACCTGGTGCCCAACGGGGCGCTCTTCCTCGTACCGGTGTTCCTGCAGACGACCCTGGGCTTCGACGCGCTCCACTGCGGTGTCACGCTGCTGCCGACGACCCTGGGGCTGATGCTGACCGCCGCGCCGGCCGCACGGCTCGTCGCCGCCCAGCGGATGACCCACCGCGCCGCCCAGATGTGGTCGTTCGTGTTCCTCCTCGCCGGTTGTGTCGTCGTCGCCGCCCTGTTCGACCCGCGCCGGGGGATCACGGCCACGGGCCTGGCGCTGGCACCCGGTCTGTTCCTCGTCGGTGTGGGGCAGGGCCTGGCCACGACGGTCACCGACCTCATCCAGTCGGCCGCGCCGCCGGACGAGGTGAGCGACGTGACGGGGCTCTCGCGCAGTGGCACTTACCTCGGGAGTTCCCTCGGCGTGGCGCTGGCGGGTGCCGTCATGACCACGACGCTGCTCCACTCCTTCGAGTCCAGGACGGACGGCAGCACCGTCCTGACGTCGACTCAGAAAGAGCTGACGAAGGAGGCGCTCGAAAGGCAGGTCCAGATCACGGCGGCGACCGACCAGGCGGTCCGCGCGAAACTCGAGGCACGGGGTGTGGCGCAGGGCGCCTCCCAGGAAGTCGTCCGCATCAACGCCTACGCCCGCGAACGGGCACTGACCTGGGGGGTCGTCTGCATGGCCGCGCTGGCGGCTGCGGGATGCCTGGTGGCGTCCCGGATCCCGCGGGTCCGAACGCGCGCGCCGCGGCCGCGGTGATGCACGTCCTGGGTCGTCCTCGGCAGTCGAGGGGTTCCCGATCTCACAGGACCGTTCGCTCCGGCGAGGCCGGACGGCGGGGCGCGGCGTCCCGGCCGCCCCGCCCGCCGTGTGAGTGATCCGGGGCCCCGCCGACACGCGTCGGCGTCGGCGGGGCACCACTTCCATGCCGTCGTCCGCTCGCAGACCTTTGGTCGGGCGACGGGGCGGAGACGGCGTCTCACCGGTCGAAGTAGCTGAGATCGCCCACGGTCCAAGCGCTGACGTCCTTGATCGCGACTCGGTACATGCCGCCCGTCTCGGGGATCCCGAGGCTGCCCTGCAGGATCCGGGCGAGATGGAAGTGCAGATGCGTGGGCGCCTCACCGCGACCGGGCCGGTTCGCCCGCGGCCCGCTGGCGAAGACGTCGGAGAACGGGCCGAGACGGTCCGAGTCCTTGAGGACCTCCGCCACCCGCTCCCTCCACACCGCCTCGGGAGCCAGCCGGCCGGTGATGACGGCACCGCCGACGACCACCGTCAGCGCCATCTGATTGCTTCGTTCGGACTCCACCGCGGCCGAGATGGCGACGAGCAGCTCATCAGGGTTCGACATGACAGCAGAGCCTATTCACTGACGCTCCCCTAAGCGCCCAGCGGGGCGTGAAACCGCCCCGCGGGCGACGGGGGGCGGCTCCCGACCAGGCGTTGGGGGCCGCTCCGCCGCCGTGTCGCAGCGCACGTCGACCCGCGTGAGCCAATACCGCAGGTGGCAGGGTTCCTGCTCCGCCAAGGAGGTGAAATCTATCTTTGCCAGAGTAGACATTCGTTGCCGGCATGGTTACGCTTCATCTCGTAGACACGGTCGAACGAGACCCGCCAGACACGAACTGGCGAGTGGCGGAACACGAAGTACGCAGGGCGGCTCGCAGGTCGAGGAGCCGCCGACGGCAGTACCGCTCCACGCAGTTGTCGGTTCAGAGAGAAACGGAGGAGCAGACGCCATCAGGATCGCCCGGACCGAGAAGCACTCGGCCCGGGTACCGCAAGACCCCGGATTGGATGGTGGTCCCCGGTCACGCAGCCGCGATCCCCGCTCCCCCGCCTGCCGGGCCGGGCAGCGGAAACAGAAGGTCGGCACAGCAATAGGGCCGACAGATGGTGTTGAATTTCCTTCGGGGCCCTGGTGCCGTACGGCACCAGGGCCCCTCGACGCGTTGCACAGCGAGGTGACATGACAGCGGACCACCCTCTCAATGATCGTCTGGACGACGACGACTATCCCGCGTACACGATGGGCCGGGCAGCCGAGATGCTCGGCACCACCCCGGGCTTCCTGCGAGCCATCGGTGAGGCCCGTCTGATCACTCCGCTCCGCTCGGAGGGAGGACACCGCCGGTACTCCCGCTACCAGTTGCGGATCGCCGCTCGCGCCCGCGAGCTCGTCGACAGGGGGACCCCGATCGAGGCCGCCTGCCGGATCGTCATCCTCGAGGACCAGCTCGAGGAGGCACAGCGCATCAACGCCGCGTACCGCCGTGCCGCCGGTGAATCGGCGGGCACTTCCAGCTCCTGCTGAAGACGCGGGCGCCACCGTGTCCCGTCGTACGCAGACTCCTCCTTGCCGGTTGAGTCCCTCGGGGCGTCGGAGCGGGAGCCGCCTCCCCCGGCGACCGGGACGGCCGGTGCTTTGCTCGGCGGCATCGGCGCGGCGGTGACCAGCACTCTGGCGTAGGCGCCCATCGCCGCCGCGGTCAGGACCAGGATCTCTCTGCGGAGACGAAGGGGCCCCTTCTGTGGGCCATCTCCGAAAGTCCTCTGCATCCCGTGTTCACACGGTGCCTTCGCACGGAGATCCCTCCGAGAGTGAGAACCCTCTGTGACAAGCGCCACTTCGGGCGCTCCCGGCACCGATCACCGGAACCCGCGATGCCGGAGACGCACGGCCAGGGCCGGGCACTGGTTGACGGCGCGGCGGGCGCCGTGCTCCTGCCAGGGGGCGACCGGGATGGTGGTGGAGGTGGGGTAACCGTGCGGGCCGAGGCGAATGAGCTCGGGAGCCAGGACGGCGCACAGACCGTGGCCGGCGCAGCGGGACCAGTCCACCTCCAGGCGGGCGCCCTTCGCAGGAGGGAGGGGCAGGACGCCGCGCACGGGACGGCCGCAGCCGGGGCCGGACAGGTGGGCGTCGACGTCCTCGGAGAAGACGTCCAGCGCGGTGAGCAGGAAGCGGGCCGTGCCGTCCGGATGGGAGCAGGCGCCACCGCCCTGAGCCGCGCCGAGGGCGCGCCGGGCGTCCTCCAGCACCGCGGGCTCGCCGGCACCGGCGGCCAGCACCATCAAGGCCTCGGCGGCTTCGGGCAGGCCGCGCTTGCACGGTCCGCACTGGCCGGCGGACTCGGTCGCCAGCCAGGCCGCGACCCGGGCGGTCTCACCGAGCGGGCAGGTGTCGCCGGGCAGCGCGACGATCGCGCCCGCGCCGAGGGTTCCGCCGAGGCCGGCGAGGCCGGCACGGGAGAGCGGCGCGCCGACGGCGTCCGACGGGTGCAGCCAGGCGCCGTGGTAGCCGCCCACCAGCACTCCGGCGCCGGGCTGGAGGCCGCAGGCGTCCAGTACCGGGCCCAACAGGGTGCCGGTCGGAACCTCGACCACGAGCGGATCAGCACCCGGCCGGTTGACGGTGAGCAGGACCGTACCGGGTTCACCGGCGGCGCCGACGGAGGCGTAGGAGTCAGGTCCGAGCCGGGCCGCGACGGCGAGTTGGGCCCAGGTCTCGGCGTTGGACAGCAGCGTCGGACGGCGCCGCACCCCGCCCGTTCCGCCGCCGGCCGCGCGGGCCTTCAACGGCGCCGGTACCACCGGCAGGCCGTTGACGCCACGGATCAGGGCCCCGGACTCGCCGGAGACGAAGCGGTCGGGCAGGCACACGGTCCGGGCCCGGCAGGGAAGTTCCCGCTCGGCGAGGGCCGCCGGGACCGACATCTCGCCGGGACTGCCCGCGGCGACGCCGATCACGATCTCCTCGGCGCCGAACGCGGCCGCGGCCAGGCAGGCACCGTCCAGTACCAGATGCGGCACGCGGGCGAGCAGCATCTTGTCCTTGGCGCTGGCCGGTTCGCCCTCCGCGCCGTTCACCACGACGACCGGCCGCGCGCCGGTGCGGTCGGCGGCGGCGAGCGTGGCACGGGCCTTGCGGGCGAAGGGGAAGCCGGCGCCGCCGCGGCCGGACAGGTCGACGGCTTCGGCCAGGGCGAGCAGACCGTCCCGGCCCGGTGGGCGGAGCGGCGGGTGGACACGGGTGTGCGCGGCGAGGTCCAGGCGCCGGTGGCGGTCCAGGCCGGCCGTCAGCCGGGCCGCATCCAGGTGGCGCACCTCGGGCAGCTTCAGCGGGGCGTCCTTCACTCGCTGCTCCCCGGCTGGGCCAGGCGGACCGGTCGGGGCCCTGGTTTCGCGGCGTGCCTGGGCTGCCCGGACAGGCCGGCACTCTGCGGGGACCGGCGAGCCGCCTTCGTCAGTGCCGCGGGCCCGGCAGCCCAGGCGATCGGGCGGGCGCCGGTGAGGGGCCGGGCCGACCGCGTGGACAGGTCGGCCAGCGCGGCCGGGCGGACCGCGGCGGGCCGATAAGCCCTGGCGCCGCGCCGACGGCGGCTCAGGTTCCGGTGGCGGCCCAGGCCGGAAAGCGCACGGACCAGCAGTGCGAGCGCCACCAGGGCCGCGAACAGGCCGTAGCCCCAGAGCACCCACGCGTGCGCCGTGCGCCCGGCCGTCAGCCCGTGCGCCAGAGAGACCGGCCAGCAGACGTACGCCGTCGAGTGCAGCACCCGCCACAGCCAGGGGCGCCGGCTGCCGGCGAACCGGCCGCGGAGCACACCGGTGGCCGTGATCAGCACGAGCAGGTCGGCGGCGACGGTGCCCAGGCTCACCGAGAGGGCGGCGCCGCGGGTGAAGGGGGCCACCGCGGTCAGCGGAGCGGCGTGCCGCTCGACGACCTTGACCGCGATGTGGGTGGCCAGGAAACCGAGCGCCGCGACGGCGCTCGCCCGGTGCACCGACTGCACGGCCACCCGCAGCCGGGGGGTCAGCACCAGCCGGTCGGTGGCGGCGAGCCCGCATGCCACCACGGCCGTCAGCGAGAGCAGGGCGAAGACACCGTCGAAGCAGTCCAGGAAGGCCATCACCCGGCCCGCTGCTCCAGCCGGCGCAGTGCCGACCGCGGGCCGGGCGAGCAGGGCGACGCTGGGCATGGGGGCACCTTCTTCCTCGCGCTCGGATGACACGGCCGGGCCGTGGCGGGCCGGATCGTGGTTCCGCATGCCCACGCCGGGGCAGCGCGCCGCCGGGGAGCGTGGCACCTGCGGCGCGACACGGCAGGAGCCATCGTTAGCTCGCAGCCGGCCCCGTGCCAACCGCCTCCGGTACGACCTACGACCGTAGCGGGGCCCGGCCCCGGCACCGGATCGTCGCCGGGCGGCGGGCGTTGTGGCCCACGACCGTCCGTAGTAGCCACCGAGAGCGGCGTGACCAGACTCACCGAGCAGCGGCCAGGGGCCGGGTCAGGATCTCGGGCTCGGCGTCGCCCGGCCTGGAAGCCCGGCCATCCGCGCCGGCCTGGCCGTTCTCCACCAGCCTGCCCACGCCGGCGGAAGCGCAGCCGTCGCCGATGTGCCGCGAGAACCCGCACGATCACCGGCTGACGGGGCTCCCGCCTCGGCCGTGGCGGCCGGCCCGCGGCCACGGCGCAGGCCCACGGGGCCACCACGGTCACCATGCCGACGGGCCCCGCCGGCCCGGCGGTCCTGCCGCTCTCGCGCTCCCGGGTGGACAGCCGCCACAGCAGCGCCATGACGACCCTGCTCAGGCCCCCGTGCCGCGCAGGGTCGGACCGGTGAGCAGGGCGAACGGGACCCAGCGCATCGGCACTGCACCTCCATGGCCTCCCGGCGATGCACGCCGCCGCAGCCTGCGCGCCCTTGAGGAGGCGTCAGGCCGGCGTCCCGACCGCCGAGCCCGCCCGGGCCGGCTCCCGCACCACGTGACGGCGCCGGGCCGGCACGAGCAACGGGTGGGCCACGCCCCAGGCGGCGCCCTTGCAGACCAACTCCTTGTAGCGGGCGGCGGTCCGCCCCGTCAGGGCGATCCGCACGGCGCGGTCGTCGGCGGTGACGTACTGGATCAGGCCTTCCTTCCGTCCCAGCGAGATGCACTGGTTGAAGTAGCGGAGCGGCACCTTCGGGAGCTTCCTGCCGGTCAGGCGCGCCGCGATGGCGTCGGCGGCCTGCCACGCGGTCGGGACGCCCGAGGCGCACGACATGCGCAGCGGCTTGTCGCCGGGGCCCGTCACCATGGCCGCGTCGCCGATGGCGTACACGTCGGGGTGCGAGACCGAGCGCATGGTCCGGTCGACCACGATCCGGCCCGTGCCCGTGACCTCCAGGGTGGTGGCCTTCGCGATCGGGTGGACGGCGAAGCCGGTGGTCCACACGGTGACCGCGGCGGGGATCGTCCCGCCCTCGGCCGTGGTGACGCGGTCGGCCTCGACGCCGGTGACGGTGGTGTGCTCGTGCACCGTGACGCCGAGCTTGCCGAAGACCTTGCGCAGGTGCCCGCGGCCCTTGCCGGAGAGCCAGTCGCCCAGGCCGCCGCGGGCGACGAGGGCGACGTCGAGGTCCGGCCGGGCCTCGGCGATCTCGCTCGCGGCCTCCAGTCCGGTGAGGCCGCCACCGACCACGACCACGGGCCGGCCGGCGTCCAGGCGGGCCAGGCGCTCCCGCAGCCGCAGTGCTCCGGGACGGCCGGCGATCTCGTGGGCGTACTCGGCGGCGCCGGGGACGTCGTGGCCGTTCCAGCCGCTGCCGAGGGCGTGGACGAGGGTGTCGTACGCCAGTTCCTCGACGCCGTTCGCCGCGAGGACCGTGACCGTCTTGCGGTCGACGTCGACGCCGGTGACCTTGCCGAGCTTCAGTTCGACGCCGGTGCCCGCGAACATCTCGCTGAAGGGCCGCGGCTCGAGCTCCTGGCCGACCGCGAGCTGGTGCATCCGGACGCGCTCGACGAAGTCGGGCTCGGCGTTGACGAGGGTGACGGCGACCTCCTCGCGGCGCAGTCGTCCCGCGAGGCGCCCGGCGGCGATGGCTCCTGCGTATCCGGCTCCGAGGACGATGATGCGGTGCTGCATTTCCTGGCTCCTGTCGTCAGCGGGTTCGCCACTTGAACCGGGCCGGCCGCCCTTTCCTGACAACAGGGCGATGTGAAGCACCTCACATCTGGTCGGAAGTCTCCGGGTCAGAAGGCGTGGAGCAGGGGGTCACCGTGGTCGGCGGACGCCCACCGCCGGGTCGCCCGTTCGAGCTTGTCGGGGTTGACCTGGTTGCGGAACGCGGCGATGCCGCCCGCGGTGACCTCCAGGCAGATGACGCCGACGACCCGGCCTTCGACGACCGCCACGACGGCGGGATCGCCGTTGGCGGTCGTGGCGTAGACCTCGGGGGATCCGCCGGCCAGGACGCGCTTGGCCCTGCTCGGTTTGAACAGGCCCCGCATGAACTTCGCGACCGCGAGCGCGCCCTCGAACGCCTTGGCCCGGGCCGGGACCTTCCCGCCGCCGTCGCCGATCGAGACGGCGTCCTGGGTGAGCAGCCGTACGAGGGGCTCGGTCCGGCCGCTGGTGGCGGCCGCGAGGAACTCCTCGACGATCCGCCGGGCGGCGGCCTCGTCGATCTCGGTGCGGCTCCTGCCGTCCGCGACGTGCTTCTTGGCCCGGTGGAAGATCTGCTGGCTGGCGGCCTCGGTGAGGTCGAGGATCTCGGCGATCTCCCGGTGCGGGTAGGCGAAGGCCTCCCGCAGCACGTACACCGCCCGCTCGGTGGGGGAGAGGCGCTCCAGCAGGGTGAGGACGGCGTACGAGACCGATTCGCGCTGTTCGGCTGTGTCGGCCGGGCCGAGCATCGGGTCCCCGGCGAGCAGCGGCTCGGGGAGCCACTGGCCCACGTAGGTCTCGCGCCGCGCGCGGGCCGAGGTGAGCTGGTTGAGGCACAGGTTGGTGAGGACCTTCGCCAGCCATGCCTCGGGGACCTCGATGTGATCGAGGTCGGCGGCCTGCCAGCGCAGGAACGTCTCCTGCACGGCGTCCTCGGCCTCGCTCGCGGAGCCGAGGAGGCGGTAGGCGATGGCCTCCAGGCGAGGCCTGGAGGCCTCGAACCGTTCCACGTCGTTCACGGTCAGGGCCATGGCCCGGATCCTAGCTCCCGGAGGGGCCGTACTCCCCCGCACATCAGGTGGACCGACCGGCCGCGAGGCGGCCGCGGGACGCGCCGGCGGCCCGGCCGTTCCCGGTGCGCGTCACGCGCCGAGCGGCAAGCACGACGTGCTCGCCCCGCTGTACGGGTACAGCCAGGGGCTCTCGGCCCCTGCTCGCAGGTGGGCGAGCGCCGTCAGGGCGTCCGACGCGTTCTTGCAGCGCGGATGCCGTGCGGCGAAGGCCGCGATGCGGTCTTGCTGGGTGAGGAGCCAGTCGGCGACGGCCTGCGGATCGCCGTCGTAGTACCAGAACCGGAAGTCCTCCCACAGGAGTTCGGTCGCCCAGTGGAGCACCAGCCGGACGAGGCCGGCGTCCGCCTCGGGGCCGGGCAGTCCCGCCACGTGCTCCAGCCACGGCCCCAGGCCGTCCGTGGCGCCGGCGATGCCTTCCACGAGGTCGGTGATCTCCCCGGGGGACCGGCCGTCGGTCACGGCGATCGCGAGCAGGGCCCGGAAGGCCCTTTCCACCGCCGTACGTTCGCAGACCGGCCAGTCGACCAGCCGGGCTCCGTGCGGGCCGAGACGGTCGAGTTCCCCGGACGGGTCGGTGCCGGAGCCGTCCGGGCCCCAATGGCGCAGGGCACGGGGCAGCAGGCGACGCCACAGGACGGGGTACTGGTCGGCGCTCCAGTGGTCGACGACCTCGCGCAGGAAATGCCCGAGGAGATCCTCCGGTACGGCGGCCGGGTCGCCGCCGAGGACGCGCAGCTCCGGCTCCGGCGTGCAGAAGGTGCACCCCTCCACCGGCCGGTCGAGCTCGGGCGGCGGGGCGAAGACCCGGTCCACCTCGGCGAGCGCGTGCCGCCACATCGCGTACGGGTCGAGGGCGAGCTGATCAGGCATGGCGGGTACCTACCGGTGACTCCGCACAGGGCGCCTGGCGAAGAGCGTGACGCTACCACCTGACGCGCCCGGTGCCACCGGTCCCACCCCGCCCCGGCCGTCCGCGCGCGGTGCGCGGCGGACGGGGACGACAGGGGCACTGTGACGCTCGATCACGTTTCGGCGCTTAGTGGGTGGGGCCTGAGCTGCCCCTCAACCAGCCTCATTCCAGGGCGACTTGACCAGAGCGGGCGCATGTGTCGCGCGCCAGGCCGGTCGAGCTCACCACACTCCCTTGGGGGGACCTTGACGAGAAGTACCATGCCGAGGCGCGTACTGGCCCGCACGATGGGCGTGGTCGCGGCGGTCACCGTCGCGCTCACGGCCGCACCGCTGACGGGCACCGCGGAGGCCCAGAGCGCGGAGTCGGGAACGCTCAGCTTCAGCGGCGGTACGGGCGAGCCCGTCTCAGGCGGTCAGTCGTACGCGTACGCGGCCGGCGCGGTCCAGCTGTTCGACGTCCAGGGCAGCCAGGACGGGAACAGCCTGACCGTCGCGGTCGACGCGGACGAGAGCACGCGCTGGCGTCTCATCATCGCCGCGCCCGACGGTGAGAAGCTGACCGAGGGCACCACGTACACCGGGGCCAAGCAGTGGCCCTACGCCCAGCCGGCCGATCCGGAACTGCAGTTCAGCGGGACCGACAACGGGACCGACAAATGGTGCAGCACCAACTCCGGCTCCTTCACCATCGAGCACATCACCTTCGGCCCCTACGGCTACGTCCGTGAACTGGACGCCACCTACGAGCAGTACTGCAACGGATCGACGGTGCCTCTGAGCGGTGAGGTGCACGCCGTCATGCCCGAGCCTCCGGCCGAACTGGCCCTGGGCATGGCCACCGACCCCGACGGCACGGTGGACGTCCGGGACGGTCACATCACGGTCGGCGGCACCGTGACGTGCAACAAGGCCGCGAGCGTCTCACTGACCGGCCAGGTCTTCCAGGTCCTGAACAACGGAACGCCGGGCGCGTCGTACGCGACCACCGTCGCCTGCACCCCGGGCGCGCCCGTCCCCTGGTCCGTCAGCCTGACCAGCCAGGAACCCGACACCTCGTTCCGTCCGGGCACCGCGACGATGCGCGGCAAGGCCAGGGCGGACGACCGCGACTACCCGGTGACCGTCGACACCGGGCAGCAGGAGTCCGAGGTCACCCTTTCCAGGGTCTGACCTCCGGCCTCGGGCGACCACGACAGGGAGCCGGGACGGCAGTGGCCGAACCGGCCGCGCAGCCGGCACGGCCCCTCACTCCGGGGGCCGTGCCGGCCTGCGCGTGGTCCGGACCGGCCCGCCGGAGCGAGCCGGCGGACGTCCTGGCCTGCCGAACGGCCGGCGGGCGTCCTGGCCTGCAGAACGCTCCGATCGGGGTCCCGGCCGGGGATTCCGTCGGCGCCCCGGCCCGGGTGCCGCGCCGGCACCTGGCGGCGCGAACGCCTGACGCACCGTCAGGAACCTGTGCCCGCACCCGGCTCGCCCGGGCGGATGCGTCCGCGCCAGCCCTCGCCCGCGCCGCCGCCACCCTCGATGTAGTCCTTGAAACGGCGCAGGTCACCCTTCACCCGCATGTCGATCACGCCCAGCGCGTCCGCGCCCTTCTCGGCGACACCGGTCGGCTCGACCTCCATCGTGAGCTCGACCCTGGTGTGCGCGTCGTCCAGCCGCTCGAACCGGACCGAGCCGCGCTGCCGGGTCTCGCCGCCGACGGACCGCCAGGTGATCCGGTCGTCCGCCAACTGGTCGACGATCTCCGTGTCGAACTCGCGCCGGACCCCGCCGATGCTCGTGGTCCAGTGGTTGTGCCGGTCGTCGAGCTGGCGGACCTCCTCGACGCCTTCCATGAACTTCGGGAACTGCTCGAACTGCGTCCACTGGTCGTACGCCCTGCGGAGCGGGACCTCCACGTCGACCGTTTCCTTGACCGTGCTCATAGATCCCTCCTGGTCCGCTGGTCACCGGGACCGGCCGCGCCGGCCTCCTGCCTGTGTGCGAGGGACCGGGTACCCGGGAAACCGATGTGAAGACCACCGCTTCGGGACGGGACTCCGCGCCTCAGCGGCCGAGTGCGTTCCGCGGCTCCCTCTCGGCCGTCGATGAGCGCCCCTGGATGGTGCGCGTCGGGGACTCGGCGCGGTCCTCGGCGCTCTCCCTGAGGTGTTCGTACGGGCGAGGGCACCCGCGCGCCCCCCGTTAGGCCCGCCGGGCCACCGGGTACTCGGCAGCGCGTTCCCGCAAGCGCCGCCCCACACCTCACCCGGGAGACACCATGTCCGACATCCTGTCGCAGCCGCGTGGCTGAGAGAGACGGACGGGCGGAGGAGGCCGTGGACCGGCGGCCGGACCCGACGGGGCTCGCTCTCCTCGTGGTCGACATGATCAACACGTACGAGCACGAGGACGCCGAACTGCTCGTGCCGTCCGTCGAACGTGTCGTACCCGTGCTGGCGGGGCTGCTCGAACGGGCCCGCGAGGCGGGCGTGCCGGTGATCTACGCGAACGACAACTTCGGGCTGTGGCGCTCCCACCACGGTGAGCTGGTGGACGCCGCGCTGGCCGGGCCCCATGCCGGCCTGATCCGAGCCGATACGGCCCGACGCCGAGTCGCTCTTCGTGGTGAAGGCCCGCCATTCCGCCTTCTACGAGACGCCCCTGGCCTACCTCCTGTGGCGTCTGGCCGTCGGGCAGGTGGTGCTGGCCGGTCAGGTCACCGAGCAGTGCGTCCTCTACTCCGCCCTGGACGCGCACATCCGCCACCTGGAGGTCACGGTGCCCAAGGACGCCGTCGCCTCCATCCATCCCCATCTGGCCTCCGCCGCGCTGGAGATGATGGAGCGGAACATGGGCGCCCGGATCGTCACCGCGAAGGAGATCGACTTCACGGACTCAGCCGCCGGGCCCTGACCGCACTCGCGCGTGCGACTCCTTCCGGAGAGGTCCGCCCGCCGTCGGTACAACTCTCCGGCGCCGGTGTGTGTCTGACGTGCTGAACCGGCGTTCGCCCCCGGTTCACCGTCCGTTGCCGCCGCTTCCCCCCGGAGAGACCCGCATGCCCCACTTCGGTCCCCGCCTCCGCACGTTCCGCAGGACCGCCGGTGTCGTCGGCGCCGGTGCGCTGATCGCGCTGGGCACCGCGTCCGGCGCCGTGGCCGACGACTCCGGGACCGGGCTGGTGCTGGGGGAGATCGCCCCGATCGACGGGGTGAAGCCGGGGAGCACCTTCGAGGCACCGGTGACCTTCGCCAACAAGGGCGCCGAGGCGCTGCCGAAGGTCTGGCTGTCGTACTCCGTCACCCGGGGGCTGAGCCACACCGAGATGCCCTCGAACTGCGAGCGGTGGGACGTCGGCTCCTACGACGAGATGCCGGCCCGATCCTCGGTGATCTGCGAGTTCGACCAGGCGGTGGAGCCGGGTGCCGTCTACGCGCCCGAGAGGCCGCTGGTCCTCAAGGCTCTCGACCGGGCGCTGTACGACGACCTCTTCGTCATGGTCGCGAACCACGAGATAAGCGCTGACGAGAACGCCTCGGGGCCCGTGCGCGGGACCGGGCCCGCGGTGAAGCTGGTGGAGCAGCCCGCCGGTTCCGCCGCCACCGGCGGTGGGTCGAAGAGCCCCGACTGGGACTCGGCCTCGGTGCGGGTGAGCGCGGTGAACACGGCCGACTTCCAGGTGACGGGGGCGAGGCTCACCGGCCGGGTCGGGTCGACGGTGGACGCCCAGGTGAAGTTCACCAACGCCGGCCCCGCCTGGGTGATGGGGGAACTGGGCACCTCGGTGACCCGGGTGCTGATCAAGGTGCCCGCCGGTACGCGCGTGGTCGGGGGGCTCCAGTACTGCAAGAACCCGGCGGCCGGCACCTACGACTGCGGCACCGTGCAGTCCTGGGTGGAGGAGGGCCAGGTGCAGAACTACAAGTTCAGGCTGAAGATCGACAAGGCGGTGGCGGGGGCCGCCGGCTCGGTGGCCCTCGAGGACGAAGCCCGCCCGTACGACGTGAACAAGGCGAACGACAAGGCCGACATCCTGCTCGACGTAGCGGGCGGCGGTTCCACGGGCGGGAGCGGGACGACCGGCGGCAGCGGCTCGACGGGCGGGAGCGGGACCGCGGGCGGAAGCGGCTCGGGCTCCACCGGCGGAAGCGGGGCCGCGGGCGGCTCCGCAACCACCGGCGGCGGGGCGGACACCTCGGGCGGTTCCCCGGCCGGCGGCTCCGCGGCTTCGGGGGGCGCCTCCTCCACAGGCGGCAACCTCGCCGCGACCGGTTCCGGTCCGGCCCTGCCGCTGGCGGGCACCGCGGCCGCGGTCGTCGCCGCCGGTGCGGGGACGGTCCTGCTCGTACGCCGTCGCGCGGCCCGGCGGTAACCCGCCCGGCGCTCGCGCATGGAGGACGGTCGCGGCGCGCGAGGTCGCGACCCGGGGCGTGGGAAGGCCGTGCTCCGCGGAGGGCCGGCCCGCTCCGTATCGTGCTCGGCGAGGGGACGGCGTGATGGCTCAGGACTGGGACGACGACACCGAGTACCGCCGGGCCGCGGGGCGGGCATGGGTCATGGTGGCGGCCGCCTCGTGCTGCTCGCTGGTGGTCGTCGGGCTGGTCGTCCTCACCGCCTTCGGCGTGGGCGTCCTCGTGGAACTCGTGAACGCGCTCAGCGGATAGCCGACCGCGGCCCGCCCCGGGTCACGGAGGCGATCACGGTGGAGGCGACGGCGGTCACGGCGAGGCTCCCCACCATGACCATCCCCACGCCGATCACGAAGAGGCCGCTGGAGTCGTCCGACCAGTCGGCCCAGGCGGCGGCGGTCAGGCCGGCCGTGGTGCCGAGCACGGCGGCCGCCACGTGACGCCGGGACGCCGCCCAGTACACCGGCACCAGCAGCGTCACCACCAGCCCGATCACCTGCCAGGCGTCGTACGGTCCGGTCGTCGTGCCGTCGGGGTGGACGTCACGCTGCTGGTCCCAGCCCAGCCAGGCGGCCCAGAGCAGCAGCGACGCCGCGGCGGGCACGAGGACCGGGAACAGCGGGAGCACGGGTTTCATCAGTCCTTGGCGCATGGCCCCAGCGTTCCGGCCCGCGCCGTCCCCGCACAGAGCGCGCGTACTCAGCTCGACCCGAGTACCTGAACCGGGGGCACGGTGCGCTCCGGACCGTCGTCGTCACCTTTGCTCAGGGCCGCGTCCGGCGGCGGTGCCGAACCACGTCGGGAGGTGGCCGAGCAGTTCCCGCTGGTCCTCACCGACCCACGCCACGTGGCCGTCCGGCCGCAGCAGCACCGCGGGCACGTCCAGGTCCTCGGCGACGTCGGCGACGTGGTCGACGCGGTCCGCCCAGCCCTCGACCGAGAGCCGGCCGGTCTGGTCGAGCAGCAGTCCGCGGCCGTCGCGCATCCGCTCGTAGAGGCGGCCCCGTTTCAGGTGCACGTCCCGCAGGCGCCGGCCGAGCAGGTCGTGACCCTCGCCGAAGTCGTAGCGGACCTCGACCGCGGTGATCATCCCGGTCACGTACCGGTTCACCTCCTCGAAGTCCATCAACTCGGAGAACAGCTCCCGCAGTGCGATCGCGCCCGGATCGGTCCCGAGCAGCGTCATCTGCGCCCGGGTGCCGGCCAGCACGCGGGCGCCCACCGGGTGGCGTTCGGCGTGGTAGCTGTCCAGCAGCCCCTCCGGCGCCCAGCCGTTGACGGCGGCGGCCAGCTTCCAGCCGAGGTTGAACGCGTCCTGCACACCGAGGTTGAGTCCCTGCCCGCCGGTCGGCGGGTGGATGTGCGCCGCGTCGCCGGCCAGCAGCACCCGGCCCACCCGGTAGCGCTCGGCCTGCCGGGTGGCGTCGCCGAACCGGGACAGCCAGCGCGGCGAGCGCGCGCCGAAGTCGGTGCCCGCCACCGCCCGCAGCCGGTCCCTGAACTCCTCCAGGGTCGGCGCGGCCGTCCGGTCCTCGGCCACCTCCGCGGCGGGCACGACGACGCGGTACACCCCCTCGCCCTCGGGGATGGCTCCGAACCGCAGCTGGGTCCTGCGGACCTCCTCGACGACGGCGGCGATCGTCTCCGGATCCTCGGTCAGCTCCATGTCGCCCAGCAGCGTCTCGACCTTGGCGGGCTCGCCGGGGAAGCCGACGCCGAGCAGCCGGCGCACCGTGCTGCGGCCGCCGTCGCAGCCGACGAGGTAGCGCGAGCGCAGGCGCGTGCCGTCCGCCAGCTCGGCGGTGACCCCGTCCCCGTCCTGGCTCAGCCCGACCAGCTCACGGCCGCGCCGGAGCTCGGCACCGAGTTCGCGGGCACGCTCGCCGAGCAGCCGCTCGGTGACCGGCTGCGGGGTGGCGAGGCCGTACGGGTGGGCCGTGTCCAGGCGGTCCGGCCACGGTTTGACGATGCCGCCGAAGAGACCCCCCACCTGGAACTTCTCGCTGACCGCGAGGAACCGGTCCAGCAGGCCGCGCTGGTCCATCATCTCGACGCTGCGCGCGTGCAGCCCGCGTCCGCGGGACTGGCCGCTCGGCTCGGTCAGCTTTTCCAGCACGACCACGTGCACTCCGGCCAGCCGCAGCTCGGCGGCCAGCATCAATCCGGTCGGTCCGCCACCGGCGATGATCACGTCGATCATCAACGCCCCCATTGTTTCCGCAGGTTGTCGCTTCGGCCGGCGATTCTGCGGCATGAGAGGGGCCTTGCCGCAAGCCCCCCGGTGCGCTATATCTTGAGAGTGGCAAGGAGTGGGTCGACCTCCTTGCCTTTGTCTTTTTCTCCGCCCTCCGCGGCCTTGCCGGGCCCTACGATCCCGGCAAGATCCGAAAAGGGGACCGGAAAAGAGGTCCTGGGCGAATTAAGCGGTGTCCGTCGGGCGCAGGCCGTCGAGGGCGGCTCCCAGGATGGGGGCGACGTAGTCGGGGTCGCCGTGGATCGTGGCGATGGCGATGACCATGTCGCAGATCTGCTCGAGGGTGAGGTCGGCGCGGACTTCGCGGGACTGCTGCGCGGCGGCCAGGAGCGGCCGGCCGGCGGCCAGTACCCGGGGGCGGTTCTCGCTGAAGACGGGGTTGTCGCCGCCGGACTGCGCCAGCAGCTCGGAGGCGATGTCGTGCTTGCTGGTGAAGAAGGCGAAGAACCGGTGCAGCCAGGCCGTGAGCACCGCTCCCGGCGTCTCGCCCTCGACGGTCCCGGCGGCCTCGCAGATGGCGTCGACCTCGTCGACGTACAGGGCTTCCAGGAGCTCCCGGCGGCCGGGGAAGTTGCGGTAGAGGGTCGCCATGCCGACCCCCGCGCGGCGCGCGATCTCGGCCATCGACACCTGGGCGCCGGGTTCGGCGAAGGCGGCGCGGGCGACCGCGAGGATCTTGCCGCGGTTGCGCTCGGCGTCGGCACGCCTCGGCGGTGCGGGCAGCTGGTACGGGGTCATCGGGCTTCCTAAATGGATAGGCTATCCGGTACGCTGAACGGACAGGCTATCCGGTTCTGCGCGGAGCCTGATTCTACCCATCCACCGCGAGCGTTTCGCGGTGACCGGAGGAGCTTCGATGGACTACCGACCCCTGGGACGCACCGGCGTCTCCGTCAGCCGGCTGTGCCTCGGCGCGATGATGTTCGGCGCTTTCGGCAACAGTGACCACGACGACTCGATCAAGATCATTCATCGCGCGCTCGACGCCGGCGTCAACTTCATCGACACGGCCGACGTCTACTCCGGCGGGGAGTCGGAGCGGATCGTGGGCAAGGCGCTCGGCGGCGGGCGGCGCGAGGACGTCGTCCTGGCCACCAAGGTCGGGCTGCCGTTCGGCGAGGACCCGAACCGGCGGGGGGCGTCGCGGCGCTGGCTCACGGAGGCGGTCGAGGGCTCGCTGCGCCGGCTGGGGACCGACCGGATCGACCTCTACCAGGTCCACCGTCTCGACGCGGCGGTCGACGTCGACGAGACCCTGGGCGTCCTGTCCGACCTGGTCCGCGCCGGGAAGATCCGTATGTTCGGCGCGTCCACGGCCGCCGCGTCCGAGATCGTCGAGGCGCGGTGGACCGCCGAGCGGCGCGGCCGCGAGCGGTTCCGCACCGAGCAGCCGCCGTACTCCCTCCTGACCCGTGCCGTCGAGTACGACGTGCTGCCGACCTGCCTGCGCCACGGCATGGGCGTGCTCAGCTACAGCCCCCTGGCCGGGGGCTGGCTGACCGGGCGCTACCGCAAGGGCCGGGAGATCGCCGGGCCGGGCTCGCCGGCCCGGCAGCGCCGCTTCCCCGGCGCCTACGACGCCACGTCCCCGGCGAACGCGGCGAAGCTCGACGCCGCCGACGCCCTCGGAGCGCTCGCCGACGAGGCCGGCCTGACGCTCGTTCAGATGGCGATCGCGTTCGTCACCCGCCACCCGGCGGTCACCTCCGCGATCGTCGGCCCGCGCACCATGGAGCACCTCGACTCCTACCTGACGGCCGACGGCGTCGATCTGTCCGACGAGGTCCTCGACCGCATCGACGAGATCGTGCCTCCCGGGCACACGATCAACATCGCCGACAACATGTGGAGCACCAGTACGACCTCGCTGGACGCCGCGTTCCGCCGCCGGTAGACCGGGCGGGCCCCCGCAGCGCCGCGTGCCGGGAGCGCCGGGATCGCCGTGCGCCACCCGGATGTCACCCGGATGGCGTAATCCGCGTGGCGGGGGGTCGGGGCGCGTTCGACGTTGGTCGGGGGGATTCACCCGTTCGGCCCATCGTCGAGAGGAGCCCGTCATGGCTCACGTCGTCCGCAGGAACCAGGCACTGCTCTCCGCAGGACAGAAGGCCCAGTTCGTCAACGCCGTGCTGGAGGCCAAGCGCCAGGGCGCCTACGACCAGTTCACCGAGATGCACGCGGAGGGCGCCCCCTGGTACCACCAGGTCCCCACCTTCCTCCCCTGGCACCGGGAGTTCGTCCGGATCTTCGAGGTCGCGGTGCAGCGGCTCGCCGGGGACCAGCAGGCCACCATTCCGTACTGGGACTGGACCGACACCGTCGATCCCTGGTCGATCTGGGCGGACGACTTCATGGGCGGCAACGGCAGGGCCGGCGACGCCATGGTGACGACCGGTCCGTTCGCCTACGCCAACGGATGGACCTGTGTCGACCCCACCCGGCCGATCCCGGCTTTCCTCAGGCGGCAGTTCGGAGCCGGCGGCCGCCGACTGCCCACGGCCGACGACGTGGAGGACTGCCTCCGGAAGACGCCGTACGACAACCCGCCGTGGGACGTCACCAGCGACCCGAGCTTCCGGAACTCCCTCGAAGGCGCGACAGCGCCCTACATCCACAACAGGGTCCACCGGTGGGTCGGCGGCAACATGCAGCTCAACAGCTCACCCAACGATCCTGTGTTCTTCCTGCACCACTGCAACCTCGACCGGCTCTGGGCCCAGTGGCAGCAGTTGAACCCGGACGGGTATCTCCCGAAGAGCGGCGGCCCGCCCGGACAGAACCAGAACGACCTGATGCCGCCGTGGACGAACGTCAGGGTGAGCGCGGTGCTCGACCACCGCCGCCTCGGCTACGTCTACGACACCGAGAACCCCACGGCCCAGGGCGACCAGATGCATCCCGGGGACACCCTCCGCAGGGGCGACTCGATCAGTACGGACGACGGCCGGTACCGGCTCGTCTACGAGACGGACGGGAACCTGGTGCTGTATCAGGACGGCGAACGGACTCCGCGGTGGGCGTCCGAGACGCAGCGCACGTCTCCCGGGATGTGCGTCATGCAGATGGACGGCGACCTCACCATCGACGACGCCGAGGGACACCGGGTGTGGAGCCTGGGCGTCGACGGCACCGGCAACAGTCTCCGGCTGACCGAGGAGGGCGGCCTGGAGGTCAGCGGTCTGTCCGGCGCGATCGCATGGCGGTCCACCAGGGACGCGACCGCCTGACCGGGCCGGAGGCACCCTCCCCGGGTCTCTTTCCCCCCGACGGTCTCCTGGCCGGGCACGGCGGCCAGGAGACCAGGTGTGATGATCACTCTTCGCGAAAGTCTTCATTTACGATCCGCAATATTCACATTTTCGTCACACTCGGTCGCAGAATTTCTACCCTCTCCACGAACAACCGACCTGAGCGGTCAAGGATTCAACTGTGCGGCCGAATAACGATCAAACCACCCGCGCCGCGGCCTGCGGATATCCGGACATGGCAGATAGACCGGCGTATTCAACACGTGGCGCACATCACTCGGTGATGTCAAGAGGTTGGCCGGTGAATACCCAGTCAGGTTGCCCGGGACACCGGAAAAGTGGTTGCATCACCGCTGAACACGATGACAGGAAGTCACAATTCGGCACTGGGCCCGCATTTCTCGAGGCATTCGATATCGCCGGCCGGCCGCAGCAAGGACAAGAACCGAGAACGGCAACCGCCCTCTCCGAACCGGGCGGCAGGCCCCGGTCAGGAGGGAGCAGCGTGAGTTGCTCGCACGCCGTGTCATGTCCCCTTTTCCCCCTACTCCGGGCGAGCTTGCACGGATGGCGCGATTACTACTGCGACAGCCAGGACCAGTGGCACTCGTGTGCCCGCTACAAGTCGTCGCTCGCGGGTGAGCGCGTACCCATCAGCCTGCTGCCCAACGGAGCGGTGGCGCGGCACCTCGAGACCCCGGCCGCCGCGGAGACGGCCCGCGCGGGGATGCAGGGTGCGGGTACGCCCGGCGCGGGCATGCAGGGCGCGGGTCGGCACGGCGCGGGTATGCAGGGCGCCGGTATGCACGGCGCGGGTATGCCCGGCCCGGGTATGCAGGGCGCGGGTCGGCACAGCGCGGGTGTGCAGGGCGCCGGTATGCCCGGCCCGGGTATGCACGGTGCGGGTATGCCCGGTGCGGGTATGCAGGGCGCCGGTATGCACGGCGCGAGCAACCCGGGGCAGGCGTCCTGGCAGGCGCCCGCACAGGCCCCGCCGTCACAGCCCGATCCGTGGGCGCAGGGAGCCGATCCCTGGTCCCAGCAGGCCGACGCTTCCTGGTCCCAGCCGGCCATGGCCGGGCACCACCAAATGTCATCACCCACCCTGACTCCCCAGCCCGGGGGCCGCCCCGCCCGACGCGGGCGGCAGGCGTCCAGCCCGAAGCGCGGCTGGTGGGCTCGACTCGCCGACTGGATGAGAGGCCCCGCATGAGTACGTACTGGCCCTGGTGGGCGGGAGCTGTCGGGCTCGCGCTGATCACCATCAACTTCACCCTCATCACCGACCGCTCCCTGGGTGTGTCCTCGGCGTGGGAGCGCGTGCTGAACTGGCGCAGCGAACGCGAACTCGAGCGGATGGACGAGGAGTTCGGCGACGAGGAGGCGCTCGCCGCGGCGCTCGCCGCGGCCACCGCGGAGCACTTCGGCACGGTCGGCGCCCCCGCCGCGGGGCCGGCCCCCTACCCGCAGGCGCAGCCGCCCCAGCCGGACGTCGTCGAACCGGCGCCGGGTGCGGACTCCTCGGTCACGAACTCGCGGCCCGCCCCGCTGGTCACCCAGGCCGCCCTGCTGGTGTCGGTCTTCTTCGGCGGGCTGATCGCCGCGGTCACCTCCGGGCGTTTCCACGTGCGGTACGACATGGGCGCGGGTTTCCGGAACCTGGTCACGGCCGATCCGGCCGTCATGATCGGTGTGCTGTTCCTCGGCGGCGTCCTCGTCGGCTTCGGCACGCGACTGGCCGGCGGGTGCAGTTCCGGCCACGGACTCAGCGGCTGCGGCCGGCTCCGCCCGGTCAGCATCGTCGCGACCACCGTGTTCTTCGGCACCGCCGTCGCGGTGTCGTTCCTCCTGTGGAAGGTGATCTGATGCGTACCCGGGGCGCGATTCTGCTGGCCAACATCCTCACCGGACTGGCCTTGGGCTACGTCGTCACCAACATCGGCTTCGGCGACTTCGCCGAGCTGAACCGCATGTTCACCTTCCAGGACATGCGCATGTTCTACTCCTTCGCCGGCGCCGTCGCGATCATCGTGGTCGCCTTCGCCCTGGTGCGGGTCCGCCGCACCCCGGGGCGCATCCACGCCGGTGTGATCCCGGGCGCGATGCTGTTCGGCGCGGGCTGGGCGATCTCGGGCGGGTGCCCGACGATCCCGATCATCCAGGTCGCCAGCGGGTACCTGCCCGCCTTCGTCACGATCGCCGGCGTCGCCGTCGGCATGTGGCTGTGCCGCTGGGCCAGCAACCGGTTCTTCCAGTTCGACCGCGGCTCCTGCGGGATGTGACGCGGGGGAACCCGCGTCGTTCCCGAAGGACCGGACCGGCCGGGCAACGGGACGGCCGGACAGCCGGACGACCGGACGAAAGCCACGCCACTGCGGCCCGGGGTCTCACACCCCGGGCCACACTGCGTCAACGGCACTTGTGGGCGTGGCACTTGGTGCGGTTCACCGGGGCGCCCGGGGTGGGTGCGGCGGTCGACGGCGACTTCTTGCCGGTCTTGCCGCCTCGCCCGGGACGGGAGGCGGACGGGGAGGGGGACGGGACGCCGGGTTCGTCGGCGCCGCGGCCGAGGGGCGCGGGAGCGGGGAACGGCACGTCGGGCAGACCGGCGAGGGCGTCCCGCATGTACTGGGTCCAGATCTCGGTGGGGATGTCGCCGCCGAACACCTTCCGCAGGCCGCCGACACCGATCAGGGACTGCAACTGCGGGTGGGCCGGGTCCTCGCGGAAGAGGACGACGGAGGTGGCGAGCCGGGGGGTGTAGCCCACGAACCAGGCCGACTTGAAGTCGTCGGTGGTGCCCGTCTTGCCCGCGGCCGTCAGGCCGAGCGCCTGGGCCTTGGTGCCGGTGCCCCGGGCGATGACACCGCGGAGCACGTCCGTCACGTTGTCGGCGATCTCCGCCGGCAGGGCCCGCACGGGGGCGGGGGCGGTGAAGCCCGGCAGGGGCGAGCCGTTGTGGACCACCTTCGTCACCGAGTACGGGGTGGCCTGCATCCCCTCGGCGGCGAAGGTCGCGTACGCGCCCGCCATGCGGATGGCGCTCGGTGTGGAGGTGCCGATGTAGAAGCCGGCGCTGGGCGCGGCGAGGCTGCTCGGGCGCAGGCCGAGGGCCTGGGCCGTGCGCGCCACATTGCCGTAGCCCACGTCCTCGCCGAGCTGCACGTACGGCGTGTTGACCGACTGCTCCATCGCCTTGCGCAGGGAGATGTAGCCCCAGCGCTGCGGGGTGTCGTTGTGCTGGTGGAGGAGGCCGGTGGGGTCCTTGGGGTCGGCGACGTAGTTGCCCTGCTGGTCCTTGATCTTGAGGCCGTCGTCGCCGTCGAACTTGCTGGCCGGGGTGATCGGCTTCGGGGACGCGCCGGGCCGCAGTACGGCGCCGTGCTGGAGGGCGGCGGCGAGGACGACGGGCTTGAAGGTCGAGCCGACCGGGACGCCGGAGGTGTCGGCGTTGTCGGAGAAGTGGTTGTGGTCGAACCCGGGACCGCCGTAGACGGCGAGGATCCTGCCGGTCGAGGGATCCACCGAGGCGGCTCCGACCTGGACGTCCCGGTCGACGGGCCGGTGGGCGGGGTCGAGGCGCTGCCTGCGCACCGCGGCGACGGCCCGGGCCAGGTGCGCCGTCTTCTTCCTGTCGAAGGTGGTGTGGATCTGGTAGCCGCCCCTGCTGAGGCTGCCGTCGGTGATGTTCGGGTCGTGGGACTGGACGTAGGACCGGGCGAGCTGGACCAGGTAGCCGGTCTCGCCCGTGAGTCCCGAACCGGGGGTCCACTTCTTGGGGGCGGGGAATCCGGCGGCGGCGTACCGCGCCCGCTGCTGGGGCGTCAGCCTGCCGATCTCGACCATCCGGTCGAGCACCCAGGACCAGCGTGCCTCCGCCTTCTTCCTGGCCACCGGGTCGGAGTCCGCGCGCTGGAAGAGGCTCGGCTCGTTGACCGCCGCGGCGAGGAAGGCTCCCCGGCTCACGTCGAGCTTCTCCACCGGCAGGTCGTAGTACATACGGGCCGCGGCCTGGATGCCGTTGGCCTGGCGGCCGAAGAAGCAGGTGTTCAGATACCCCTGGAGGATCTGGTCCTTGGTCATGACGGCGCCGATCTTGGTGGAGATCAGCAGCTCCCTGAGCTTCCGTGAGACCGTCTGCGACTGGTCCAGGTAGGTGTTCTTGACGAACTGCTGGGTGATCGTCGAGCCGGACTGGACGGAGCCGCCCTCGGCCATGTCGACGACGGCGCGGAGGATGCCCTGCGGGTCGATGCCGGGGTCGGTGTAGAAGGAGGCGTTCTCCGCGGCGATGAAGTCCCACCGCACGTCGGCGGGTACCTGCGCGAGCGTCACGTTCTGCCGGTTGACGCTGCCGTCGGTCGCGAGGACCGTGCCGTCCGACCAGTAGTAGACGTTGTTCTGCAGCAGAGTCGTGGGGTTGGGGTCGGGGATGGTGACCGTGGCGTAGGCGTAGCCGACGGCCGCGGCGGAGACGCCGGAGAAGAGCGCGAGGAGCGCCAGCAGTTGACGCACCGACGGCAGCCAGCGGCGCGGGCCCGTCCTGGCCCGGCGCGGGTAGTCGATCCGGCGTTTGCCCTGCGGCGCCCGCTGCCGGGCGCGGCCCGGCACGTCCGGACCGGGGATCTGGTCACCGCGTGCGGCCCTGCGGCCCGTGGCGAGGTGTCCCCCGGCACGTGGGCCGCCGGGGAAGCGCTGCGGCGGTCGGCGCCGGTGTCCGCTCATGGGCGCTGCTCACTGTCCTCTCAGTACGGTCGCGTGGTCTCGTGGGGTCCGGGCTGCCAGTGACCGGGGTGGGGCGGGGGCTGCTGGTGGGGGTCGTACGGCGCCTGCTGCTGGTAGGGGTCGTACGGCGCCGGCTGCTGGTAAGGGCCGTACGGCGCCGGCTGCTGGTACGGGTCGTACGGGGCCTGTTGCGGGACACCGCCGTACGGGGCCGGCTGCCGGAGGGGCTCGTACGGCCTCTGCCGCGGGAAGCCGCCGTGGCCGGGCGGCACCGGAGCCTCGCCGTACGGCGCCTGCGCCGGAACGCCGTCGTACGGCGCCTGCGCCGGAACGCCGCCGTATCCCGGCTGCGCCTGCGTCTGCCGTGGAAGGCCGTCGTACGGCGCCGGGTGGGGAGAGCCGGGGTCCTGCCCGGGAAGGCCGTGGCCGTCGCCGGGCGTCTCCGCGGCCACGGGGGCCCGCAGGCTGCCGTAGCGCTCCATGCGCTGCCACCGCAGCCGGGAGCCCGAGACGGCGGTGAAGACGGACTGGATCACCACCAGGTACATCAGCTGCCGGTAGACGAACTGCTGCAGCGGCAGGCTCCACAGCGGGCCGGGCCGCTCCCCGTCCAGGCGGAACGCGTACAGGCCCATCAGGAGCTGAAGCAGCAGGAAGGCCAGCCACAGCCCGACGATCCGGACCGGGTCGAGGAAGAACAGGCCGTACACGGCGAAGACGTCCACGACGGGTGCGAGCAGGGGCAGCAGCACCTGGAAGAGCAGCAGGTAGACCAGGCCGCGGCGGCCCAGCTTCCCGGCCGCGCCGCGCTGCACCAGCGCGCCGCGGTGCTTCCACATCGCCTGGAGGGTGCCGTAGCACCAGCGGTACCGCTGCCGCCACAGGGCGTTCAGCGACGCGGGCGCCTCGGTCCAGGCCACCGCGCCCTCCTCGTACACCACGCGCCAGCCGTCGCGGCACAGCGCCATGGTGAGGTCGGTGTCCTCGGCGAGGGTGACGTCGCTGACGCCGCCGAGTTCGAGCAGCGCCCGGCGGCGGAACGCGCCGACCGCTCCGGGCACGGTCGGCATGCACTCGGCGAGGTCGAACAGGCGGCGGTCGAGGTTGAACCCGACCACGTATTCGATGTGCTGCCAGCGGCCCAGCAGGCCGCCGCGGTTGACGACCTTGGCGTTGCCCGAGACGGCGCCCACATGCGGGTCGGCGAAGGGCTGCACGATCGCGCCGACCGTGTCGGAGTCGAAGACCGTGTCGCCGTCGACCATGACCACCAGGTCGTGGGTCGCGGCCGCGAGACCGGTGTTGAGCGCGGCGGGCTTGCCGGCGTTCTGCTGCCGGATCACCCGTACCGGCAGCCGGAGCGACTCCACCAGGTCGGCGGTTCCGTCGGTCGAACCGTCGTCCACCACGATGATCTCCACCGGATGGTCCGAGGCGAGCAGGGAGCGCACGGCCGCCTCGATCCCGGCGCTCTCGTTGTACGCGGGGACGATGACGCTGACCGGTTCGGTCACCGGCGGCCCCCAGGACGCGCCCCGGCTAGCCGTCCGCAGCCGCCGGTGCCGGCGGGCGGCGACCAGCACGACCACCGCGCGCAGCACGCTGATCGCGCCGGCCGCGTACATCAGCAGGCCCAGCAGCCACACCAGCCAGTCGCCGCCCTGCAGCACCCGGATCAGGGCCAGTCCCTGCAGATGGTCGCCGAGGCCGGCGGACCGGACGGGCGGGGCCATGCCGACCGCGTCGGAGACCGTGGCGAAGGTGAAGCCCCGCGCCTTGAGCCGGGGCACCAGCGCGCCCAGCGCGGCGACGGTCTGCGACCGGTCGCCGCCGCCGTCGTGCAGGAGCACGATCTGCCCGGCGTGGCCGTGCGGCGTCGCCCGGGCGAGGACACGGTCCGTGCCGGGGCGCTGCCAGTCCCCCGCGTCCTGGGTGGAGAGCACCGTGACGTAGCCCGCCGCGCCGGCCTGCCGGAGGACGGACCAGTCGGCGTCGTCCAGCGCCCCGTTCTGCGAGGAGTACGGCGGTCTCAGCAGCGCGGTGGTGACGCCTGCCGCGCCGGCCACCGCGAGCTGCGTCTCGCGCAGCTCCAGGGAGCGCTGCCAGGGGGCGATGCGGGACAGGTCGGGGTGGGTGAAGCTGTGGATGCCGATCTGGTGGCCCTCGGCGACGATCCGGCGGACCAGCTCCGGGTGGGCGACGGCCTCGGTGCCGACGACGAAGAAGGTCGCGTGCACATGGTTGCGGCGCAGCACGTCCAGGATGCGCGGCGTCCAGACGGGGTCGGGGCCGTCGTCGAAGGTGAGCGCCACGGTGTGGGCCCTCACCCGGGCGGTGTGCGCGGTGCCGGCGGCGTTCGCGATCACGGGGCCGCCGTGGGCCACCTGGCGGGGCACCGCCTCGCTGCGGCCGCGGGCGCCGGACACGGCGTCCGACGTGATGCCGAACATGTGGTGGGTGTAGCCCTGCAGCAGCAGCGCCGTCGCCAGGGTCACCGTGAGCACGCTCAGCAGCAGCCAGTGGGTGCGGGGGGTGATCTGGCGGGTGCGGCTGCGGCCGCGGCGCGCGGGAGCGGTGTGGCGTCGGCGGTCGGTCACGTCGGGGCCTGGCTCACTTCACGGGGTTGTGGGTCGAGCCGGCGCCGCGGCCCTGGAAGGCGGAGGTGGGGGCGGCGGTCGTGGTCGCCGTCGCAGTGGGGGCCGGGGCCGGGGACGTGGTCCGGGTGGGGGCCGCGGTGGTCCCGGAGGTGGCCACGGGGGTGGAGGAGCCGGCCGGCCTGCCGGTGGGGCCGGCGGCCGCCCGCGTCGCCGCGGAGCGGGAGTTCCGGGGCGCGGCGACGGAGTCCGTGGTCCCGGACGAGTGGTCCGTGCCGGGCGCGGCGTCGGGTGCGGTCGCCCCGGGCGCGGCCGGGTGCGGGGAGTGCGGCTGCGGGACGACCGGGGAGCTGATGCTGGGGCCGCCGAGCACGGTGCTGATCAGCAGGGCGACGTAGCCGCCGGCGGGGATCAGCAGCAGCCGGGTGGCGCGCAGGACGCGGCGCTGGCGTCGCCCCGAGGAGTCGACGAAGACGGGCCGCACCGCCTCCCCCGCCGCGTCCGGCTCCGGACCCGGTGGCGGTTCCGCTCGCCCCTGCGGTACGGCGGGGACGGGAGTGCCGTACTCCGGGGGCGGCACGGTGAGGGCGTCACCGTGGGGGGCGTCCCACGCCGTCGTGGCGGTGCCGGGGCCGGCCGGGTACGGGTGCGTGCCGGGGGCGTGGGGGTACGTTCCCGTCGTGAAGACGGCCTGCCCCGGGTGCGTCCCGTACGCGGGTTGCGGGGACCAGGGCAGGGTGGCCGTGTCGGTGGTGGCGGTGCCGCCGTGTCCGTGCCCGTACGTGTACCCGTGGCCGTATCCGTGGCCCTGGCCGTGGGCATACGGATACCCGGCACCGGCGTATGGGTCCTCGCCGTACGCCGCGCCGCTGTCGTTCGTCCACTGCACGAGTCGTGCCCCCTAGTCCTGGCCGACGACCGGCATGGTCGTCCGCATGGAAAGAGCGCACGCGGCCGAAAGTGTTACACCCGGGCGACCCTCATGCGCCCCGGACGGCCTTCACGTGGCGCGGGCGCTTCACGTGGTCCGGGCGGGCAGCCACTTCACCACCGCCTCGCCGCAGTCGGCCGTCCGCGTGTAGAACGCCGTCAGCTCCCGGTGCCCCGTGACGAACGCGCCCCACGTCTCGGGCTCCGCCCGCGCACCGCCGTAGCGCGGCAGCAGTTCGTCGCGGGCGAAGAACCACAGCGCGTCGAAGTCGGCGGTGGTCAGGAACCCGGCCACCCGGCGGGCCTGGGCCGCCGTCAGCACCAGGAGCCGCGGCTTGCGCGGATCGGCGCGGGGCACCGGCCGGCCGCCGAGGACCACCTGGGCCTGGGGCCGGTCGGCGGCGCGCTGCGGGCAGACGCCGGCGTAGATGCGCTCCTGGTCCAGATAGCGCCCGTCCAGCACCTCCTCGCGGTGCCGGCCGACCCGGTGCCGTACGGCCGCCGAGTCGTCCTCGAACAGCCGTTCAAGCCAGGTCGCACTGTTGCGCAGTGCCGGGGGCGGCACCGCTCGCAGACGGAGGTACGCGCTCATGCCAGGAGGAGCGCACCGGGGTGCCGGAGCGTCACGCCCGCGGAAGGACCGCCAGGTCCGGGGGCTCCTGGACCGTCGCACGTCCGTCGTCCGGCCGGGGTGGGCACCCCGGGCCCCGTCGCGGGCGAGCGCCGGCACCGGGTGACGGATCGGCCGGTGCCCTCGCTACTCCGTACGTGACGACACAGCAGGAGACGAGACCCCACGCCGCGGCCAAGCCCGTGCGCTGGGCGGCCGACGTGGTGGCGACGATGCGCGAGGGGGCCCGGCTGCGCCTCGACTACTCGGCACCGAGCCTGTGGCGCGTCGACCGGATCATCGCCGACCTCCGGCGGGAGGAGACGCCCTACGCCGCCGTGGAGAGCGTGCTGCGCTCCCTCGGGGCGTACGCGGGTGAGGTGATCGTCCGCCAGGCCGACGCCGAGTGGTCGGCGGTGGACGGCGGACACCGGATCCGCACGGCGGACGGGCGGCTGTGGGACCCCATCGACGAGGCCCGCCGCTGCTTCGCCGGACACGGTTCGCTGCGGCTGCTGTGCCGCGACGCGACGGCCGGCGCACCGGCGGCCGCTCCCGCCCCCGCGTCGGCGGGGGCGCCCTCACCGGCGCCCGCGGATCACCGGAACCGGTGAGGCCGGGAGATGTGCGGGCGGCCGGAACCCCATGCAGTGGGAGGGGTTCCGGCCGCCCGCGGCCCTCTCCGTGCCGCTCCCGGGGGGAGTCAAGAGCAGCACGGAGAGAGATCCGGAGGTGGATCACGGTGCCGGGATCCGGCCAGGTGGTCGCTCACGACCCGTCCCGGGCGGACTCGGCACTCATGCAGCGCACGGGCGGCGCGAAACGTCACCCGCCACACCCGCGACGACGTGAAGACACGTGGTGCGTTGTGACATTTCCGTGCGAGCGGACGCTGGTCATCATGGGGCCGTCGACGCGATCGGGCGCACGGCGGAGGCATGGACTCGCTGTGAATTCGGTGCGAACGAGGACAGTTTTGAGCCAGGTACGGCAACCCGGGCGCGTGGCGGCGAACGGGGAACTGGGCGCGGCGGTGGCGCGGGCCCAGGACGGCGACGAGACCGCTTTCGCCGTGGCCTACCGGATCGTCCAGCCGGGACTGCTCGGCTATCTGCACGGCATCGTCGGAGACGACGCGGAGGACGTGGCGTCCGACGCCTGGCTGGAGATAGCCCGGGACCTCGGCCGCTTCAAGGGCGACGGGGCCGGTTTCCGCGGCTGGACGGCGACCATCGCCCGGCACCGGGCCCTGGACCACCTGCGCCGCCAGCGCGCGCGGCCCCGGGCGGGGGGCACCGAACAGGACGTCCTGGACCTGCCCAGCCCGCACAGCACCCACGACCTGGCCCTGGAGTCCCTCTCCACCGAGCGGGCCCTGGAACTGGTCCGCGGGCTGCCCCGGGACCAGGCCGAGGCCGTGCTCCTGCGGGTCGTCGTCGGCCTGGACGGTCCCGCCGCCGCACGCGTGCTCGGCAAGCGCCCGGGGGCGGTGCGCACGGCCGCCCACCGGGGTCTGAAACGCCTCGCCCGCCAGCTGGGTCTGGGCGGCGAGGAGGGCGAGGGTGTGACGGATGAGGCTTCCCGCACGCTTGGGGAGTCGAAATGAATCGAACGTGCCGTACAGGAACGGAAGCGGACATGGGTGAACGGCTGAGCGGCGGAGTCAGAGGCCGTCGACATGCGCGCCCTCACGGCGAGGTGTCCGGCCAAGGGGACGACGTGCGGGAGACCGCCGCGCTGGAAGCGGCGCTCGCCGCCGCCCTGCGCGGAGCCGATCCCGCCCCCGCGGCCGAGCAGCGGGCCGTGACCGCCTACCGGTCCGCCCGCGGCACGGGCGCGCACGGGGCGCGCACCCGGCGCCGGGACGACTGGCGGCACCCCGCGGAGCGGCGGTCCGGGCGCCCGATGAAGACGACGTTCGGCGTGGTGTTCGCCAGTCTGGCGCTGGGCGGTGTCGCGGTCGCGGCCATCGGTTCCGCCGGCCCGTCCGGGGACGGAGCCGATGCCGGCCCGGGAGCCGCGCACCCGTCGGCGGCCGCCTCGGACCGGCCGGGCGGCGCCGTCTCGTCGTCCTCCGGCGACCGCGGACCGACGGGCCGCCCGGCCTCCGCCCAGGACACCGAGGCGCACTGCCGCGCCTACGAGAAGGTCGAGGACCACGGCAAGGCGCTCGACGCCACGGCCTGGCGGCAGCTCGTCGAGGCGGCCGGCGGCAAGGACCGGGTCTCCGCGTACTGCTTGGAGCAGCTCGCCCACGCGACAGCCGCGCCGACCGGGCCGGACGGCACCGGCAGACCGGCCGCAGGGGCGACGGCGGCCGGCAGGGCCACGGCGGGGAACCCGGGCGGCTCCGGCGGGGACGCCTCCGGCAACGGCACGTCCGGCGGCGCCTCCGGCGGCTCGGGCGGCACCGCCGGCGGCAGCGGGAGCGGCGGCGACCGGAGCGGCGGCAGCGGGAGCGGCAGCGGCGGGAGCGGCGGCGGCGGGAGCCACAGGTAGACGGCGGCTCCAAGCCCGGGGCGGCCGGCGCCCGCGCCGGGACTCACGTGGCCGTGGACCTCCCGGAGACTCTCGCGGGCACGCCGTCCGCCGTTCTCGGGGGCCTTTCCCCCCGGGCGCCGGGCCCCGCGGGCTCGCCGTCGAGGCGCGTCCGCCGTGCCGCCTCCGGCGCCCCGGCCCGCTCCGCGATCAGACCGGCGACCAGGTCCCGCACGAGGCCGAAGAGTTCACGGCCGAGCGAGCGTCCCGCGGCGGCGAGGAGATCGGGGTAGAAGCCGGGAAAGGTGTTCTCGTCCACGATGACGGGCCGCCCCTCGCTCCGGATCAGGTCGAAGCCGACCAGCGGCAGGTCCAGGGCCCGCTGGGCGAGCCGCGCGAGCCGGGCGTGTTCCGGCGGGACGTCGCAGGCGTCGACGTCGCCGCCGACGCCCTCCGGGTCGTACACCTTCCAGGCGCCGGTGGGCATGCGGGTGAAGCGGTGAGCGCGCTTGCGGTAGCCGTACATCAGCGTGCCGTTGACGAGAGTGGTGCCGACCCAGTCCGCGGGACCGCGGTTGGGGCAGAAGCGCTCCAGCAGGAACGTGCTCTCCGCACCGGCCCCGACGGTGCCGTCGAGGTAGTCCGCCAGGTCCCGCAGGGTGGCGGCGTCCTCGATCAGCAGGACTCCTCTGCCGTACGCGCCGAACCGGGGTTTCAGCAGGGCGCGGCCCCACGCGGCGAGGACCGGGGCGCCCGCTTCCGTGTTGCGGTGGTCGAGGAGGATCGTGTCGGGGACCGGGAGGCCGGCCCGGGACAGCCGTAGGTGCGCCCGGTACTTGTCCAGGCCCGTGGCGAAGCGCTCCGGGTCGGGGACGACGGGGACGTCCAGGCTCAGGGTGCGCAGCGCCTCCAGGGTGTAGCCGCGGGGGTCGCGGGCCGTCCCGGCGTGCCAGACGTAGAGGTCGAGGTCGTTGAGGCAGACCTCGCCGCAGTGCACCCTGCCGTCGCGGACGCAGGAGCGGCGGATGTCCAGGCCGTGCACGAACTCGACGTCCGGGAGGGTCGCCAGCAGGTCCATCAGCAGCGCGTGTTCGTCGGCCGGGATCCTTCCGGTCCGCGCGCGAGCGGCCGGCGCCGGCGCTCCGCCGCGCGGGGCGGGCGGCAGAAAGGTGCCCACTGTCAGCATGACCATCTCCGCCGTCCGGGACCGGTCGAGGGCGATCTCCCCCCAGAGCAGCACATCGCGCCGACAGGCGCATCCCGGCGGCCCCGCGGGCGCTGCCCGCGTGCCCGTCCGCCCCGGCGCGCCACCACCCGCCCCCGCGCGCCCGCCCACCGCGGTGCCCCGCTCCCCGGCACCCGCCCGTCCGGACGCCGACAAGTGGCCGGGCCCGGCGGGCGTGCCTACGTTCGTCCCATGGCCACCAACGACGCGACCGGGTCGCGGACCGCGGAAGCGGATGAGGACGTCGCGCACCTGCTGGTGCGCTGTCTGCGCGCCGAGGGCGTCGAGTACGTCTTCGGGATCCCCGGTGAGGAGAACATCCGCTTCGTCGACGCGCTGAACGGCTCCGGGATCCGGTACGTCCTCGTGCGTCACGAACAGGCCGCCTCCTTCATGGCGGAGATCTACGGCCGGCTGACCGGACGGGCCGGCGTGTGCTCGGCCACGCTGGGGCCCGGAGCGATCAACCTGCTCCTCGGCACCGCGGACGCCACCACCAACAGCACGCCGATGGTCGCCCTGGCCGCCCAGGGCTCCCTGCGCCGCACGCACAAGGAGTCGCACCAGGTCATCGACCTGGTGTCGATGTTCGCTCCGGTCACCCGGTGGGCGGCGCGCGTCGAGTGCCCGGACGCGGTGCCGGAGATGACGCGCAAGGCGTTCAAGACCGCCGAGAGCGAACGCCCCGGCGCCGTGTTCCTGGCGGTGCCGGAGGACATCGAGGCCGAGCACCCCGCCGAGCCGCTGGCGCCCCTCCAGATCGACACGGTCCACGCCGACGCGCCGTCCCTCACCCAGATCGCGCGGGCCGCCGAGGTGCTCACCGCCGCACGGCACCCCGTCGTGCTGGCCGGCCACGGCGCCACCCGGGCCGGAGCGGGCGACGCCCTCGTACGGTTCGCCGAGCGGCTCGGCATCCCGGTCGCGACCACCTTCCACGCCAAGGGCGTCTTCCCCGACGACCACCCCAGCGCCCTCGGCGCGGTCGGCTTCATGCGCCACGACTACGGCAACTTCGGCTTCGACGCGGCCGACGTGCTGGTCTGCGTGGGCTACGAGATCCAGGAGTTCGACCCGGCGAAGATCAACCCGGACGGCGACAAGAGGATCGTCCACGTGCACCGCTTCCCCGCCGAGGTGGACACCCACTACCCGGTCGCGGTGGGCGTCGAGGGCGACCCCTCACTGGCGCTGGACGCGCTCGCGGCGGCACTGCCCGACGGGCTCTCCTACGACTCGGGGAGCAGCGGGAAGATCCGCACGCTCCTCGACGACGAACTGCGCTACGGGCGCGACAACGACGCCTTCCCCCTGGTGCCGCAGCGCGTGGTGGCCGACGTCCGCACCGCGCTCGACCGCCACGACATCGTGCTCGCCGACACCGGCGCCGGGAAGATGTGGATGGCCCGCCTCTACCCCACCTACGAGCCGAACACCTGCCTGGTCTCCAACGGCCTGTCCACCATGGGCTTCGCGCTGCCGGGCGCCATCGCCGCCAAGCTGGCCCGGCCGGACCGGCGCGTGCTGGCGATGATGGGCGACGGCTCGTTCCTGATGAACTCCCAGGAACTGGAGACCGCCGTACGCGAGGGCGTCCCGCTGGTCGTCCTCGTCCTGGTCGACCAGGAGTACGGCCTGATCACCTGGAAGATGGAACTCGAACTCGGCCGCCACAGCCACACCCGTTTCGCCAACCCGGACCTGGTCGCCTACGCCGAGAGCTTCGGCGCCCGCGGCTACGCGATCGAGAGCGCCGACCAGCTGCTGCCCGTGCTGCGCGGCGCCCTCGCCGACGACGCGGTCTCCGTGATCGCCTGCCCCGTCGACTACGCCGAGAACCTGCGCCTGACCGACCGGCTGGGCAGCCTCAGCGGCCCGTTCTGACCCGGCCCCGCCGGTCCCCCGGGGGCCGCGCCGCGGGCCGCACGGGCGGCGGCGGCACGGTCCGGGCGCGTGGGGGCGCCGGGCGCGGGTGGACCATCGGGAGGCCAAGAGGGACGCTGTTGTCATGCGGTGGCTCCGTGGTTCTCCCGGATCCGCGGCGGGCGGTCACGGCCGGGTCCTTCTCAGAGTCGAGCAGTGCGTACCCTTCGCGGTCGTACTCGTGGGCCTCGGCATCGAACTGTCACCGGCGCACTTCGTCTACACCGGGCCGCTGCTCACCGCGATGCCGCCGCTCGCCGCGCTGACCATGGGACCGGTGGGCACCCTGTCGGCGGCCACCGGCGCCCTGGCGGTCACCAGCACGTCCGCCACGCTGCACCACTCGTGGGCCGGCGAGCAGGTGTACAGCAACATGCTGGGCCTGTTCGTGGTGTCCGTCGCGTCCGTCACCATCAGCAACCTCATGCGGACGCGCAGGAAGAACGAGCTCGACCAGATCCGCCGTATCGCGGAAGCCGCGCAGGCGGTCCTGCTGCGGCCCGTGTGCCCCCGGCTGGGCCCGCTGCGGGCCGCCAGCATCTACCTCGCGGCCGAGACCGGGGCGCAGATCGGCGGCGACCTGTACGAGGCGGTGCAGACCCGGTACGGGGTCCGGATGATCGTGGGCGACGTCCGGGGCAAGGGGCTGCCCGCGGTGCAGGCGGCCGCGGCGGTGCTGGGCGCGTTCCGGGAGACCGCCCACTACGAGCGCGACCTGGTCGAGGTCATCGACCACTGCGCGGCCGCCCTGCGCCGGGAGTGCGCCACCTCCGGCCACGACGAGGAGTACCGGACCGAGTGCTTCGTCACCACGGTCGTCGCCCAGGTGTCGAGCACGTCCGAGGTCGAGCTGGTCAACCGCGGGCATCCGCCTCCCCTGCTGCTGCACGAGGGCAGGGCCCGGCCGCTCGACCCCCGGGTGCCGATGCCGCCGCTGGGTCTGGAGGACCTGCTGACCTGCCCGCCCGCCGCCACCGAGCGCCATCCGTTCGCGCCGGGCGACCGGCTGCTCCTGCACACCGACGGCGTGGTGGAGGCGCGCGACGGCTCCGACACCTTCTTCCCGCTGCCCGAGGCCATGGAGACGGTGCGCGCCCGCGGTCCCGAGGAGTTCCTGGAGCAGCTGCACCAGCGGTTGCTCCGGCACACCGGGGACTCGCTCGCGGACGACGTCGCCATGATCCTCGTCGACCGGCTCCCGGAGGACGCCGGGACATGCCCCCACCCCGCGACGGGCGGGGCGGCGTCACGACGCGCGGGCGGCGGCGAAGAACGGTAGAAGTGAGGTACGCGAGGAGGTACGGGGTCGACGCGGCGAGGTCGGAACGGGCGATGATCGACATGCACGGTGGCACCCCACCCGGAAGCGGTTCCGGACCGCTCCCGGACCCGGCGGGCGCGGCCACGGCCGTCGTCGACGACCAGGGGCTCGTGACCGGGTGGAGCGCCGGTGCCGAGCGCCTGCTCGGCTATCCGCACCAGGAGGTCGTGGGGCGTCCCGTGGTCCGTCTGTTCGGCTCGGACGCGGACGTCGAGCGGGGCTTCCGCGCGGTGCTCGGGGAGCACGCCGCCGACGGGGTGCGGCGCGGGACGACCGTGCTGCGGCACCGGGACGGCCGCCGGGTGGAGGTACGGCTGCGGGTGTACCCCTCCTTCGACGGCGTGGGCAACGCACAGCAGCTGGTCGTGGTCTCGGCACCGTCCCCGGAGCCGGAGCGGCCGGAGCCGGAGGAGACCGGGGCGGAGCGGCCGGAGCCGGAGGACGTCGAGGGATTCACCGCGGACGAGGCGTTCACGCAGTGCCATCTGCCCGTGATGGTCTTCGACTCCGGGCTGCGGGCCCTGCGGGCGAGCGCCGGGGCCGTGCGCGAGCTGGGGATGAGCGAGGAGCGGATGAGCGGGCTGCGGGTCACCGACATCCTGCCGCCCCACGTCTGCCGGACGACCGAGAACGGTATGCGCCGGGTGCTGAAGACCGGCGAACCGGAGCAGTTCCAGATACGGGGTCGAGCCCGGCCGGACGCGTCCGAGCGGGCCTGGTCCATCACCGTGTCGCCGATCAGGAGCCCGTCCGGCCGGGTGCGGCACGTGCAGCTCTCCGCGCTCGACGTGACCGAGCAGTTCCGGGCCCGGGAACGGCTCGCGCTGCTGAACGACGTCAGCGCCCAGGTGGGCAGCACGCTGGACGTGATGCGCACGGCGCAGGAGATGGCCGACGTGGCGGTGGGCCGGCTCGCCGACTTCGTCACCATCGACCTGCTGGACTCCCTGTTCCGGGGAGTCGAGCCGCGGTCCCCCTCCCCGGGCACCGTCGCCCTGCGCCGGGTCGCACAGCAGTCCGTGCTGCCCGGTGTGCCCGAGGCGGTGATCCAGCCGGGAGACGTGGACCACTACCCCGAGGCCGCTCCCCCCGTCCGGTGCCTGGTCACCGGCCGGCCCTCGCTGCACAGCACGATCGACAAGTCCGTCCAGGCCTGGCAGGAGGCGGACCCGGCGCGGTCCGGGGTGGTCCGGACGTTCGGGATCCACTCGGTCATGGTCATTCCGCTGCGCGCCCGCGGCATCACCCTCGGCGTGGCGGTGCTCGTCCGCCACCGGCGCCAGGACCCGTTCGAGGAGGACGACCTGCTGCTGGCCGAGGAGATCGGCGCGCGCGCCGCCGTGGCCGTGGACAACGCCCGCCGCTACACCCTCGAACGCGACACCGCCCTGGCCCTGCAGCGCAGCCTGCTCCCGCGCCGCCTCGCGGCCCAGGAGGCGGTGGAGGTGGCCTACCGCTACCTCCCGGCCCGCACCCGGGCGGGGCTGGGCGGGGACTGGTTCGACGTGATCCCGCTGTCGGGTGCCCGGGTCGCCCTGGTCGTGGGCGACGTGGTGGGCCACGGCCTGCGGGCCTCGGCCACCATGGGCCGCCTGCGGACCGCGGTCCGCACCCTGGCCGACGTCGACCTCCCGCCCGACGAACTCCTCACCCACCTCGACGATCTGATCACCCATCTGGCCGCGGAGGAGGACGCCTCCGCGGAACCGGAGCCGGAGCAGGGGCCCGTGCCCGCCCGCGGGGCCGACCTCGACCTCTCCACGGCGCTCATCGCCACCTGCCTGTACGTGGTCTACGACCCGGTCTCGCGGCGCTGCACCGCCGCCACCGCGGGCCATCCGCCGCCCGCCGTCGTCACCGGCGACGACGCGGCGGACTTCGTCGACGTACCGCCCGGCCCTCCGCTCGGCGTGGGCGGCCTGCCCTTCGAGACCAGCGAGTGGGAGCTGCCCCGGGGCAGCCTCCTCGTCCTCTACACGGACGGCCTCGTGGAAGGGGCCAAGCACGATCTGGGCCACGGCCTGGCGCTGCTGCGCCAGTGCCTGGAGCAGCGGGCCGCCCGATCGCTGGAGACCACCTGCGACGACCTGATCGAGACGCTGCTCCCGGCCCAGCCCCGCGACGACGTGGCCCTGCTGGTCGCCCGCACCCGGGCGCTCGACACCGGCCACGTCGCCAGCTGGGACCTGCCGTCCGACCCGGCGGCGGTCGCCGACGCCCGTGGCGCGGTCCTCGCCCGGCTGACGGAGTGGCGGCTGGAGGAGGTGTCCTTCACCGCCGAACTGGTGGTCAGCGAACTCGTCACGAACGCGATCCGCTACGGGCAGCCGCCCATCCGGCTGCGGCTGATCCACACGGCCACCGCGCTGATCTGCGAGGTGTCCGACTGCAGCAGCAGCGCCCCGCACCTGCGGCGGGCCCGCACCTTCGACGAGGGCGGGCGCGGCCTGCTCCTCGTCGCCCAGTTCGCCGAGAGGTGGGGGACGCGCCCCCACACCGAGGGAAAGACGATCTGGGCGGAGATCGACCTGCCCGGCGGGTGAGTCCTCCGCCGTTCGGCGCGACGGGACGCGCAGCGGTCGCGTCAGGACGCGGAGAGCAAGGCCCTCCGGCTCGCTGCGGCGGCGCCCCCCGAGGTGGCGGAGAAGGCGCCGGCCCGCCCGCCCCCGCGCACCGCTGTCCGCACGCCCACCCGCCGCACGCGGCTTCCCGACGGGCCGGCGCCGGACCCGGCGCCGCACGGGATGTTATCGCGGAGCAGCTCGGGGAAGATCATGGAACAGGGGGGCCGCCCGGGCGCGGCCGGGCAACGCGCTGGGCGGGATCGCGGTCCATACGGGTGTGGCACGGTGGGTGGGGGAATTGCTCCGAGGGACACGGCGGCGCTTCGGCGCCGGGTTGGAGCGGCCGCGTGACCTTCTGGCGCGGGCCGCACTGTTCGCCGGCCGGACCCTGCGCGACGAGTGGCACGGCATCGTCGTCGATCCGGTGCGGCAGCTCGTGCGCCGGGGGCTGTCCGGACTGGTGCTGGCGTTCGTGGCCGCCTTCGGCGTGATCTTCTTCCACGCGCTGGCGCAGCGGCCGGCCGGTGAGGTGGCGGTGCGGCTGCTCGGCGGGGTCACGGCCGACCTGCCGCTGTGGCTGGCGCTGCTGCGCACCCCGGTCTCGCTGTACGTGCCGGCCCTGGACCTGCCGGTCTGGGCGGGCATCACCCAGCTGTTCCTGGCGTTCGCGCTGGCCGAACTCGTCCTGGGCCGGGCCAGGACGCTGGTGGTGTCGTACGCGACCACGCTGGCCGGGACGCTGACCGTGCGGGTGATGCTGGCGATCGGGCCGGGCTGGTGGGGGCTGGGGCTGCCGCCCGAGATCGGGCAGGTCCTCGACACCGGTCCGTCCGCCGCCGTGGTGGGGCTGTTCACCTACATCGCGGTGGTCCGGCGCGCCCCGGTCGTGTTCGTCCTGACCGGCGGGTCGATGGTGTGGGAGTCGATCGCCGTGCCCAACCTGGCCGGCCGCGAGCATCTGATCGCCGTGTCCGCCGCGATCGTGCTGGGCCTGCTCCACGGGCACCGCCCGAGGCGGCCGCTCCCCTGGGACCTCCCGAGCCGGCTGTTCGGCCGGGCGGCGTCCGTACCGGCGACGCCCATGCCGGTGCCGGTGCCCGCACCCGTGTCCGTGTCCGTGCGGCCCGTGGCGGCCCGGGGCGGCGACCAGGCCCGCGCACTGACGCGGCCCGCCCGGGAGTCTTGAGCCGTCCGGCACCTGCACCGGCACTCGATGCCTGGCATCCGGGGCCCGGCACCGAAGGCCCGGCAGTCGAAGCTCGGCGCTCACCCCTGTCGGCCCCAACTCCCCCTGCCTATGCTGAAGTCCGGGCCCCGGTGCACCGACCGGCACCGGTGCCGCGCGGCGACCGCACCGGATCGCCGCCGTACCGGGGGAGGGACGACCGATGGACTGGTTCTGGTGGGTGCTCATCCTGTTCTGGACAGGTGGCTTCGCCTGGCTCGCGGACACCGCGCGGACCGCCCTGCGCAACCGGCACGAGCGCAGGATGGAGCGGCTGGAGGCGGCGAAGTCGGAACGCCTGGCCGTGGAGGCGGCGCACCGGCCGCCGGAGCCGGTGTGCGGCTGCACCCATCACCTGGCCAAGCACGACAAGGGGGGCCGGTGCCACGAGCGGGTGGAGGTGCCCACCGCCTGGGACGAGAACAGGAAGCCGCTGCGCTTCGAGGCCGGTGAGTGCAACTGCCGGCAGTACGTCGGCCCCCAGCCGCTGTCGCAGGTGTACGCCGAGGAGCTGACCGACCGCGCCTGACCGACCGCGCGTGCCCGAACCCGCCCCGCGGACCGCAGCCGAGAGACCGCGCCCGGCGGACCGCACCCGACGTACCGCGCCGGACGGGGCGGGCGGTGTTCCCCCGGCAGGTCACACCTGCGCGAGGTTTGCGAAGAATCCGCGCAACAGCGTCACAGGGGCTGCACCGGGTCTTTCGAAAGGCTCGTTAGCGTGACTGCCGCTCGGTTCCACGTGCGAGCGTGTTCAGGCCACGGCCCCGGCGGGCCGACGGCGTGTCGACTCAGGAAGACCGCGGATGGACTACTGCTCCTCGTGTCGCCGGTATCTCAACGGCGCCCTGGTGTGCCCCGGGTGCGGCGCCTACGCCCCGGACATAGCTCCCCCCATCGCCTCGGCCCGCGCCCCGCTGGCGTCGGCCGGCGCGGCGGCGGGCCCGGCCGCCGGGTGGGAGGTCACGGCCTCGGGCGAGTGGCACGGCGGCCGCCGTCCGGACGGGCCGCCGGCTCCGGCCGACGTGCACCACGCACCCGGCATGAACGGCATGGACGCCGGGCACGACATGGACGCCCCGCACGGCGTGGACGAGGCTCCGCACGGCGAGACCGGCGTCGCGGGCGTGGCGCCCGCGCGGATGGGGCGGGCGGCCCGGCGCCGCCGGCTGGCCCGCTGGAAGAAGACGCAGCGGCGGGCCCTGGTCGCGACCGCCGTCGCCATGGTGGGCGGCGGCCTGACCCTCGCCTCGATGGACCAGCACACCGGCGACCGGGCACAGGCGGCCTCGGCACCGGACTCCGCGAACGCGGGCTCCGTGGGCGACCTCCCGCCGCAGCACGTCCTCCCGGACTCGCCGAGCCCCGACGCCCGTCAGTCGTCCCCCGCCTCCGCAGCGCCGCGGACGGACGGGCGCACGCACGGGCAGTCCGCTCCCGCGCCGCAGGGCTCCACGGCACCGGACGTCCGTCCGGACTCCGCCGCGCCCCGCACGGCGGCGCCCACGACGGGACGCACGACGGCGGGCGGCCCGGCCGGTACGACGTCGGCGGCCCAGGGGACGGGGAGCCTGTCCTCGTCCACCGGCGGCACGGCCTCCGGCGGATCCGGCACGGCGGCCCAGCCGTCCACCGCGCCCGCCGGCTCCGACGGCACCGGCTCGGCCTCGGGATCCGGGACCGCGACGGGATCGGGATCGCAGTCCGGTTCGGGTTCGACCTCCACGTCCGGGTCCGGGTCGACGCAGACGAGCCCCACGGCCGACCCGACGTCGCCGTCCCAGCTCTGCCTGCTCGTGGTCTGCCTGGGCTGACCGCGCCGCCCCGGACCCGACCGGAGCCGGGGCAGCCCGGCGGGGGCGGCCCCCGCTCAGCCGGCCGGTTTGTCGCCGAAGCTCGCGAAGTACGCCGCGGCCATGTCCTCGTCGGCGTGGCCCTGGGCGGCGGCGCGGGCGAAGCGTTCCGCGCTCGCGGCGGCCACGTCGAGGCGGACCCCGTGGCGTTCGCCGGCCTCGACGATGAGGCGGGCGTCCTTCTCGGCGGTCGCCACCGCGAAGCTCGCCGGGGACAGCCGGTCCTCCAGGACGAGGGCCGCCTTGGCGCGCAGGTACCCCATGTCGAGCGGTCCGTCGGCGATGAGGCCGAAGAAGTCCTGCGGGTCCACGCCGAGCGCCCCGGCCAGGGCGAGGACCTCACCGGTCGCGGCGGTGGCCGCGACCACCCAGCTGTTGGCCACCAGCTTCAGCCGGGTGGCACCGGCCGCCGCGCCGTCCTCGCCCGTCCACACCGTGCGGGCGCCGACCGCGTCGAAGACCGGGGCGACCGCGTCCCGGTGCTCGACGGGCCCCGCGGCCAGGACGGTCAGCTGCCCGGCCTCCGCGGGCTGGCGGGTGCCGAGCACCGGTGCGTCGTAGAAGACGAGTGCGTGGTCGCGGGCGAGGCCGGCCAGTTCCTCGACGGAGTCCAGGCCGACGGTGGTCGACTGGACCCACAGGGCGCCGGAGCGCAGCGCGGGGGCGGCCTCGCGCATGACCTCCAGCACCGTGCCGCCGTCGTAGAGCATGGTGAGGACGACGTCGGCGTCCCGCACCGCCTCGGCGGGCGTGTCCGCGATCCGCGCGCCGTCGGCGGCGAGCGGCTCGGCCTTGGCGCGGGTGCGGTTCCAGACCCGGACGGTGTGCCCGGCCTTCAGCAGGTTCCGGGCCATCGCGGAACCCATGATCCCGGTGCCCAGGACGCTCACGGTGAGGGTGTCGGTCATGTCGTCGGCTTCCTGATCCGTGCGGTGGGTGGTGGGGCGGCCGGGCGCATCCGGCCGGCGCGCCCGGTCAGGTCCGAGCCTTCCCGGAGTCGGCCGGGCCACGCCCCCTCGGGAGCGCGCCCGGCCGTGCGCGCCCCGGCCGGCGCGACCCCGTGGCTCAGCCGAGCTTCTTGAGCAGTTCCTGGGCGAGGGGCGCGGAGGAGGCCGGGTTCTGGCCGGTGACGACGTTGCGGTCGGTCTCGACGTGCGGCGCCCACGCCTCCCCCGTCTCCACCTTCAGGCCCGCCTCGGTGAGCCGGTCCTGCAGCAGCCACTTGGCCCGCTCGGCGTTGCCCGCCATCCGCTCCTCGGCGTTGGTGAAGGCGGTGATGCGGTATCCGGCGTAGGCGTTGCTGCCGTCCTCCCGCACCGCCGCCAGCAGGGCGGCCGGGCCGTGGCACACCACGCCGACCGGCAGGCCGCTCTGCACCGCGCTCGTGAGGAGGCGGCCGGAGTCGGCGTCGACCGCCAGGTCCTCCATCGGGCCGTGGCCGCCGGGGACGTACAGGGCGTCGTAGTCGTCCAGGCGGACGCCGGACAGCGCGACGGGGGCAGCGAACTCGGGGGCGGTGTCGATCACCTGCCGCAGCCGGGCGGCCTCCTCGGCGCCACCGGCGGCCTCGGGGCTCAGGCTGGCCGGGTCGACCGGCGGGACCGCGCCGCCCGGGGTGGCCACGGTGACCTGGTGGCCCGCGGACTTGAAGGCCTCGAGGGGGACGACCGCCTCCTCGGCCCAGAAGCCGGTGCGGTGCTTGCTGCCGTCGGCCAGGGTCCACTGGTCGGCGGCGGTCATCAGGAACAGGATCTTCGCCATGGTCGTAGCTCTCCTCGGACGGTCACGGGGGCGAGGATCCCGACGGTAGGATCGCCCGCCGCCGGCGAGCCAATAGAAGATCCGATTCCTGCCATCGGATCTTCGATGTGTGCGTGCGTGGCCGCGGGGAACGGCCGCGCGGGGCGGCCCGACACGGCGGTCGCGGGCGGCCTCCCTGTGCGACAGCCGCGGACGGCGGCCGCCGGGACATCCGGGCGCCGCCCCTCTACGACCATCCGGCCGTGGGTCCGGCGCCACCACGGGGGCGGGCCCGGTCGGGTGACGCCCGCGTGCGGGGGCCCGTCCCCGGCCCTTCACTGGAACTGACGACCACCCCTCCCGTCGGCTCCCGGCGCGGGGGCACCGCACGAGCAGTGGGAGGCGACATGGCCGGTCACCCGGCACGCTGGACGACGGGCGCGGCGCTGGCGGCGGCCGTGGCCATGGGGCTGACCGGCTGCTCCGACAACACCGGCAGCCCGTCGGAGTCCGTGAGCAAGGCGGCCTCCGCCGCCTCGTCGCTCGCCTCGCAGGCCAACGACGCGCTGGCCTCGGCGACCGCGGAGGCGGGCCACCGGCTCGACGAGGCCAAGGGCGGTGTCGACGCGAGGAGTTCGGTCAAGCTCGGCGCGCCGACGACGGACTCCGCCGGACGCACCACGGTCCCCATGACGGTCACCAACTCCGCGGACTCCACCAAGTCCTTCGCCGTGCAGGTCAACTACAAGGACTCCGGCGGCAACCTGCTCGACACGGTCGTGGTGACCCTCCACGACGTACCGTCCGGCAAGTCGGCGAACGGCACCGCCCGCAGCACCCACAAGCTGTCCGGCCAGGTGAAGGCGGAGGTGGGCACCGCCCTGCGGTACTGACCCCGCCGCCGCGGTCGTCGGGCCGCGCCGGCCCGAAGATCGGGCCGTTCCGAAGTGCGGCCCGCCCCGACGGTCACGCCATCCAGAAGGTCATGCCATCCAGAAGAAGACCGCCGTCATCCGCTTCTCCTCCAGCGTCCGCCCGGTGTAACCGGTCGCGCTGTGCACCAGGTTGGCGTGGTAGAGCAGCAGCCGGTTGGCCCGGTGCGGCACGCGGACGTCCTCGGTGAAGGCGCCGGGTGCGACGAACCGGGTGCCGAGGGCCTCGACGAGGTTGGTGTGCGGGGCCCGGACGACATTGCCGCCGAGCCGCCCGCCGGGCAGGGACTGCCGGTAGAAGGCGGTCCCGCAGTCCTTGGGGACGGCGGGATTGAGGTAGAGCACGGCCGCGTACCGGCACAGGGCACGGGAGTCGGTGTGCGGCCGGGGCTCGCTCTCGCCCTCGCCGACGACCTGGACGCAGTTGTGGTTGAGGGTGCCGCCGCCGGGCGCCCGCTGCACCCACAGCTCCCGCGCGCCGGTGGCCTTCTTGACCAGCCGTTCGACGCGGGCCAGCTCGGGGGGCTCCAGGCCGGGCATCGTCCGCATCCCGGGCCAGCTCTCCGCGGTGTACGGGTGGCCCTTGACCCAATCGTCCCTGGTCAGGCACCGCTGCCGTACGGCCTCCGCGTCGGGCAGGACGTCGTCCAGCACCCAGTAGTCACGGCCCTCGGTGGGCTTGCGATAGGGCAGGACGGGCAGCGCGGCGGGCACGCCGGGGGGCTGTGGGGGCATGGCGCCGAATCTAGGCCGGGCCCTCCTCAGGGCTCTCCCCGGAAGCGGTCAACATTCCCTCAACCTTGGCTCCGTGTAAGGTCATCGGCGGCTTGGCGGGGGTCTGCGCGGGGCCCGTCACCTCGACGTGGGCCGGGCGGAGCAGCTGGTCGCCGAGGCGGTAGCCGGGGCGGAGGACCGCCGTGCAGACGAGGGGGCCGGCGCCGGGGGAGACGTGGTGCGCCAGGGCGTCGTGGCACGCCGGGTCGAAGGGGTCGCCGACCGCGCCGAACGTCCGTACGCCGAGGCCGCCGAGCCCTTCCCGGAGCGTGCCGGCGATGTCCCGCAGACCCGGGGTGGACGGCTCGTGCGCGTTCGCCCGGTCCACGGCGTCCAGCACCGGCAGCAGGGTGCGCAGCACGTTGGCCGCCGCGATCTCGCGCACGGCCAGCCGGTCCCGCCGCACCCGCTTGCGGTAGTTGTCGTACTCCGCCTTCACCCGCTGCAGGTCCGCGGTGCGCTCCTCCAGAAGGCGCCGCAGCGCGGCCGCCTCCGCCGGCTCCGCGGACGTGTCCGGCCTTCCGTCGCCCGTCGGCATCCGGTCACCTCCCGCAACCCCGCGGCCCGCGCTCCCGGGCCCGATCGGCCCCTGTGCCGAGTAAAACCCGAGCGCTCCCGGGTCACATCCGGGCGGTGGCACGCCCGGACCACAGGCGTACATGCTTTGCCCATTCTTTACCCGAACCAGAGGCGCCACGCGCTCCCGCGTCCGTACTCCTGGGTGTCCGAACCGCCCGCCGGCGGATCCACGACCGGGCAGGAGGCACGGTGCGCTTTTCGCGGAACGCGACGGGAACTCTCTTCGTGGGCGGAGCTCTCAGCCTGACCCTCGTCGCGCTCGCCTATCCGTCCATGCTCGGGGTCACCAAGGTCTCCACCGACCCCTCGCGCGTCATCGCCCAGACGCAGTGGGGGCCGCTGACCGAAGGGGATCGCGACTTCGTGGTCAAGGTGCGCGCGGCCGGGCTGTGGGAGTACCCCGTCGGGCAGATGGGGCTGAAGAAGGGGCAGAGCAACGCGGTCATCACCGCGAGCAAGCACCTGATCGACGGGCACGCGGCCCTGGACGCCAGCTGCCGCAAGATCGCTCCCATGCTCAACATCGCGATCCCCAACGTGGCCAGCCCCCAGCAGCAGGGCTTCGTCAACAAGCTGGCCGCGGACCAGGGCAAGCAGTTCGACACGGACTTCGCCAACATCCTGCGCGTCACGCACGGCTCGATCTTCAACACGATCGCGAAGATCCGCTCGACGACGAAGAACACCCTGGTGCGGACCCTGGCCGACCAGGCCAACGACACGGTGCTGGACCACATCACGGTCATGGAGCAGACCGGCCTGGTCGACTTCGACCAGGTCCTCTTCCAGCAGACCACCCCGCCGCAGCTGCCCGACACGGACCTGACCCCGCCGCCCCCGCCCGCGGGCCAGCCCGAGGTCGTCCTCACCCCACCGGTGAACAGCACCACCAGGCCGCCGGTCCTGCCGGGCGAGAACCCCGGCCAGAACGGCGCCCCGAGCCCGACGGTGGGATGAGAACCAGCTCCCTTCCCCGGATCAGCCCACGGAGAGGCCCGGACCGAGCCAGACGGTCGTGTCCGGGCCCAGCCGGCCGTCGTCGAGCGGGCCGCTGCTCAGCAGCACCTCGCCCGCCGGCAGCGCGACCGGCCGGTCCGACAGGTTGGTGACACAGCGCCAGCCCTCGGACCGGGCGAACCGCAGCACCCCGGCCGGGGCGTCCTCCGCCCAGGTCAGCGACTCGCCCTCCAGCAGCTTGCGGCGCAGCCGCAGGGCCGTGCGGTACAGCTCCAGGGTCGAGCCCTCCGCCCCGTCCTGCGCCTCGACGGCGTACGCGGCGAAGCCGTCCGGCTGCGGCAGCCAGGCGGCGCCCGCGCCGAAGCCGAACGACGGTCCGCCGGTCGTCCACGGCAGCGGCACCCGGCAGCCGTCGCGGCCCTTGCGGACACGCCCGGTCTGCTCCCAGATCGGGTCCTGGAGCACCTCCGTGGGCAGGTCGGCCACCTCGGGCAGGCCGAGTTCCTCGCCCTGGTAGACGTAGGCCGAACCGGGCAGGGCGAGCATCAGCAGCGTCGCCGCGCGGGCCCGGCGCAGCCCCGCCGCCGCGTCGACCGCCGGGGCGCGGCCGCCGGACAGCAGCCAGGCGTTGCCGTCGGTGCCGGGCGGAAGCATCAGACGGGAGGTGTGCCGGACGACGTCGTGGTTGGACAGCACCCAGGTGGCCAACGCCCCCGCGGCGCGCGCGGTGCGCAGCGACTCGGTGATGACCCGGCGCAGCTCGTCGGCGTCCCATCCGCTCTGCAGGTACTCGAAGTTGAAGGCCTGGCCGAGTTCGTCCGGGCGGGCGTACAGCGCACGCCGGTCGCCCGGCACCCAGGCCTCGGCGACCGCCGTGCGCGGCGGGGTGTAGGCGTCGAAGATCTTCCGCCAGTCCCGGTAGACCTCGTGCACCTCGTCCCGGTCGTAGTAGGGGTGGCTGCCGGGCGGTACCCGCAGCAGCGCGTCCTCGCCGGTGGCGCCGATGTCCCCGAGGTCCCGCAGCGGCTCGTCGAGGTCCTTGACCAGGGCGTGCGCGACGTCCACGCGGAAGCCGTCGACCCCGCGGTCGGACCAGAACCGCAGCGTGGTGCGGAAGTCGGCGCGGACCTCCTCGTTCTGCCAGTTCAGGTCGGGCTGCTCGGGTGCGAAGAGGTGCAGGTACCACTGCCCGTCGGGCACCCGCCGCCACGCGCTGCCGCCGAAGACGGACTGCCAGTCGGTGGGCGGGAGTTCTCCGTGCTCACCCCGGCCGTCGCGGAAGACGTACCGGTCCCGGGCCGGGGATCCGGGGCCGGACCGCAGCGCCTCCTCGAACCAGCGGTGCTGCCGCGAGGTGTGGTTGGGCACGATGTCGGCGATCACCTTCAGGCCCAGCCGGTGCGCCTCGGCGACCATGGCGTCGAAGTCGGCGAGGGTGCCCAGGCGCGGGTCGACGTCCCGGTGGTCGGCGACGTCGTAGCCGCCGTCGGCCAGTTCGGAGGGGTAGAAGGGGCTGAGCCACAGGGCGTCGACGCCGAGCGCGGCGAGGTGGTTCAGCCGCTGGGTGATGCCCCGGATGTCGCCGAGTCCGTCGCCGTCGGCGTCGGCGAAGCTGCGGGGGTAGACCTGGTAGACGACGGCCTGCCGCCACCAGTCGGGGTCGCGGGACGAGAGGTCGGGCGGGGAGCCGTGCGTGGTGGTGCGGTCGGTCACGCTTTCTCCTCTTCGGCTGCGTACGAGCGTCACGTAGGACTCTGTCCACCTCGCCGGAAAAGTGAAACCCGTACGGACCACGGGGAGTTGGCTCGCCGGGCGGCACGCGCCCGCGCCGGACCGGCGCACGCCGGATCGACGGAAGCGGGTCGGCGCACGCCGGATCACCGCACCTCACACAAGGGCGCGCCGGGGCGGCCCGCGCCGGATCAGCGGGGGCCGGGGCGGCCCGTGTCGGCCACGCAGTGCTGCAGCAACTGCCGCACCTGCGGGTCGACGATCCGGTAGCGCACCACGCGCCCCTCCTTGTCGCCCTCGACGGCCCCCGCCGCGCGCAGCAGCCGCAGGGCCTGTGAGACGGCCGGATCGTTCATGCCCGTGGCGATCGCGAGGTCGGAGACGGCGAGCGGGCCGGTGCGGTGCAGCGCCAGCAGCAGGGCGAGCCGCTTGGGGTCGGCGAGCAGGGAGAAGCGGTCGGCCCAGGCACGGACGTGGCCGGCATCGCCGATCGCGGCGATGGCGTCGCACACCCGGTGGCCGTCGATCGTGCGGCGGTCTGCGCGGTCCGCGGGGACGAGATGCATGGCGTCATCCTCGCAGGCGCCCCGTGTGATCTTCCATACCTGCCCAGGTGCGCAGCTATGCAGGGAACCGCTCACGGCCCTACGGTGGGCGGGCCGTGGTGTTCGGGAAGCCGGTGACGGCCCTTCAGGGGCCCATGCCGGAGCGGCCCTCGCCACTGTGATCGGGGAGTTCCCGTTCCGTCCGGCTCACGCCGGGCCACTGGTCGCACGACCGGGAAGGCAGGGACGGCGGACGCACGACCCGTAAGCCAGGAGACCGGCCACGGCAGCTCACGAAGTGATCCACGAGGTGCTGGAGCGTGATACCGGATGACCCTGCCCGACCCTGCCCCGACGCCGTCCTTCCGCTGGCGCCGGGAGGACACCCTCAAGACCGCCGGCCTGATGGCCGTCATCGCCGTGCTGCATGTCGTGGCCTTCGGCGTGCTGTTCCTCCTCGTCGTGCCCGGGCACTACGAGGTCGGCTCCCAGGCCTTCGGCATCGGCCTCGGCGTCACCGCCTACACCCTCGGCATGCGGCACGCCTTCGACGCCGACCACATCGCCGCCATCGACAACACCACCCGCAAGCTGATGGCCGACGGCAAGCGGCCGGTGTCGGTCGGCTTCTGGTTCGCGCTGGGCCACTCCAGTGTGGTCGTCGTGCTCGCCGTGCTGATCGCGGGCGGCACCCAGCTCGCCGGAAAGGTCATGGACCAGGGCTCGCGCACCCACCAGGTCCTCGGCTTCATGGGGACGACCGTCTCGGGCACGTTCCTCTACCTGATCGCGGCCCTCAACCTGGTCGCCCTGATCGGCATCCTCAAGGTCTTCCGGGCGATGCGGGCGGGCACCTACGACGAGCGGGAGCTCGAAGAGCACCTGGACTCCCGCGGGTTCATGAACCGCGTCCTCGGCCGGCTGACCAGGTCCGTCAGCCGTCCCGGCCAGATGTTCCCGCTGGGCTTCCTGTTCGGCCTCGGCTTCGACACGGCCACCGAGGTCACGCTGATGGTGATGGCGGGCTCGGGGGCGGCGGCCGGGCTGCCCTGGTACGCGATCCTGTGCCTGCCCCTGCTGTTCGCCGCGGGCATGAGCCTGTTCGACACCCTCGACGGCACGTTCATGAACTTCGCCTACCAGTGGGCGTTCTCCAACCCCGTCCGCAAGGTGTTCTACAACCTCACCATCACCGGCCTGTCGATCGCCGTCGCCTTCTTCATCGGCACCATCGAGCTGGTCGGCGTGCTGCACGACAAGCTCGACCTGCGCGACGACGTGACCGGCTGGATCGCCGGGCTGGACCTGGACAACGTCGGCTACGTCATCGTGGGCCTGTTCGTCGTGGTGTGGGCGGCGGCGCTGTCGTACTGGAAGGTGGCCAAGGTCGAGCAGCGATGGGCGGCCGACCTCAACTAGCCCCCGCCCGGGCCTCGTTCTCGACGGTCGTGAGATACAGCTTCACGTAGCGCTCGACGTCGACGTCCAGGGCCACGTCCACCAGCGGCTGTTCGCGCATCTCGCCGTGCAGCTCCGCCTCGCCCGGCCGCGGGCGGCGGTCGACGACCGTCTGCCCGCGGGCCGGGCCCGGCGCGAGGTTCACCTCCACCGGCAGGCGTTGGGTGGCCAGTCCCGCCGGGTCGGCGACCGAGCAGACCGCACCCGCGTCGCCGAGGCCGCCGCAGACGTCGCCGAGGGCGTCGGAGGGGGCCTGGTAGGTCGCCGGGTCGCGGTGGGACAGCAGCCGCCCGGCCAGCCGGGCGCCGGGCTCCGCGCTCTCCCGCAGCCGCCGTACGTCCGCCGCCGGGACGACCACCCGCTCGAACACGTCGAGGCCGTACATGGTCATCGGCACCTCGGCGGTCAGCAGGATCGCCGCCGCCTCGGGATCGTGCCAGACGTTGAACTCGGCGACCGCCGTGGCGTTCCCGGCGGCCACCGCGCCGCCCATGAACACGATCCGCTCGATGTTGCCCGTCACCTCCGGATGGGTGCGCAGCAGCAGGGCGATGTTCGTCAGCGGGGCCGTCGGGACCAGGGTGACCGGACGGTCGGACACCAGGATCTCGCGCCGGAGCAGCGCCACCGCGTCCACGTCGACGGGACGGCGGCGCGGCGCGGGCAGGCCGAGGTCGCCCATGCCGTCCCGGCCGTGCACGTGGTGCGCGCCGCGGGCCGGCTCGATCAGCGGGCGCCGGGCGCCGCGCGCGACGGGCACGTCGCCGGCGCCCGCCTGCTCCAGGACGGTCAGGGTGTTGCGCACCACCTGGTCCACGTCCGTGTTCCCGGCGACACAGGTGACCGCACGCAGGTCGAGACCCGGATGGCGTACGGCGAACAGCAGGGCCAGGGCGTCGTCGACGCCGGTGTCGCAGTCGATCACCACGGGGACGGGCTGACCGGTCACGGCGGGCTCCTTCCGTCGCACCGACCCTATGCGCCACTCGGCGACAGCACGGGCCGGGGCACGCGCGCCGCGGCCGGCTCGGTCACGGCGGGGCGGCCGCCGACCCGGCGGAGTTCCGCCCGAACGATCACCCGGACGGCCCGGCTCGGTGGTGCGGGGGCGCCACCGGTGGTGCCGTGAACTGAGCCACGCCCCTCGCATCCGCACGTCTGGAGGCACCGCCATGCCCCGCTTCCCGGCCCCCGCCCTCTCCACCTCGACCGTGGTGACCACGGTCCTCGCCGCTGCCCTGGGGATCACGGCCGCCTGCACGGCCGGGGGCATCGGGAAGGCCGAACCGCCCCCGGTGACGGCGCCGGACACCCGCACGCCCGCCGCGTCCGCGGCCGGGTCCGCGCTGACCGCCGCACAGGCGCAGGCAGCCCTGCTCACCCAGGCCGACCTGGGGTCGCCGTGGGCGCCCACCGAGGGCGTCGCGACCTGGCGGGACGGACTGCTCAAGGCGAGCACCGGGACACCCGACTGCCAGCGTCTGCTCGACGCCCTCTACGCCGACGAGCCGCTCGGCACGCCGACCGGGACGCACGCGGTCGCCGCCTTCGACAACGGCGACGACGCGGCCCAGCTGCGCTACCAGGTCCTCGACCGCCCGGCGGCGGACGTGGACCGGTCCCTGGCCTGGCTGAAGAAGCTGCCGAAGACCTGCGCACAGTTCACGGCGACGACCACCCGGGCCGGCACGCAGCAGGTGGAGGTCACCGATCTCGGACTGCCGGCCGTCGGCGACGCCCGCCAGGGGCTGCGGGTGGTGCTGACCGGCAGGAACTCCGACGGCGACCGGACCGTGCTCACCCTGGACGTGGCCGCGGTGCGGGTCGGCGGTACCGCGATCACCCTCACCGACGGCGCCCTCGGCGGCATCTCGTCCGACGCCACCGCGCAGACGGCCCAGCGGGGCGCCCAGCGTCTGGCGGAGATCCGCCGGCGGGCGCGGGTGCAGGCCTGAGAGGGGTGAGCCCCCCTCACAGGAGCGGCTGGGCGGGCGCCGGGCCCAGAGTGGTGGTGCCGGGGGCCGTGCGGTGGCCCAGGCCGGTGCGGTAGGCGTCCAGGGCGGCCTCGACGCGGCCGGTGCGGCGCAGCAGGTCGCCGAGGAGGCGGCACAGGTCGGCCAGGTCGCCGGCCGCGCCCGCCCGCTCCAGGAGGCTCAGCGCGCGGACGTAGTGCTCCTCGGCTGCCTCGGTGTCGCGTGCGTCCTCCGCGATGATGCCGAGCAGTCGGTGCGCGGCGGCCGCGTGGACGGCGCCGCGCTCGGAGGAGAGGTCGCCGAGGACGTCGAGCAGCAGCGCCGCGGCCTCCTCCGACCTGCCGCGCCGGTGCAGCACATCGGCCAGCTCGACCACGACCTGACTGGTGTAGAGCGCCGCCCGCCGGGCCGACAGCATGGCCTTCGCGGAGCGCAACTCCTCCTCGGCACGCTCCAGTTCGCCGTTCTGCGCGCAGACGTAGCCGCGCATCCAGTGGCATTTGGCCAGTTCGGTGCGCAGCTGGAGGCGACGGTAGAGCTCGGCGGCCTTGGCGAGCGACGCGTCGGCCTCGGCGACCCGGCCCTCGGCCAGCAGGGTGCGGGCGACCGAGCGGTGCATCCGGGCCACCAGCGCCGGGTCGCCCGCCTGCGGGGCGAGGGCCAGCGCGAACTCCGCCGCCTGCGCCGCCCGCGCGTGCGCCCCCATGTCCATGTACGGCCCGATCACGCTGGCGTACAGCAGGAGCAGCGCGTCCGGGTCGTGCAGTCCGCCGCGGTTGAGTTCGTCGAGGGTGGATTCGAGGAGGTAGACGGCGTACCGGAGTTCGCCGGCCAGGTAGTGGGAGACGGCGCGGCCGCGCAGGGCGGGCACGCGGGCGGGCAGCGGCGCGTCGGCGAGGGCCCGCTCGGACCGCTCGAAGTGCTGCCGCCCGGCCTCCAGTTCACCGGTCTCCAGGGCGCACTCGCCGAGCCCCAGCAGGGCCTCCGCCCGGACGTCGGCGAGTTCGTGCTCCTCGGCCTCCGCGAGCAGCCGCGCGTAGCTCTCGGCCGCCTTGCCGGTCTCCCCGGCGGCGAGGGCGCGCTGTGCCTCGGTGAGCCTGAGCCGCAGGTCGGTGGCGAGGTGGGCGGGGCGCCCGGTGGCGAGTTCGTCGAAGGCGACCCCGAGCCGGCCGGCGAGGTGCCTGAGCGCCTCGTCCGACGGCCGCACCCGTCCGGCCTCCAGGGTGGAGATGTAGGCGGGCGTGTACACGGGCTCCGCCAACTGCCGCCGATTGAGGCCTTGTTCGCGCCGCAGCCGCTGCACCCTGCGTCCGATGGTCTTCGGGTCGTCCCGCTTCGCCATGCGGTTCATCATGCCAGTAGGCCCACGTGCACCGAGCGGCCCGACGGGCCTGCCGAGGCGCCCGTGCGAGACGGCTCGATGACGCCCAACTGCCTTGGGTCCCCTTTCGGTTCGGCCTCCCGACCCCCTAGGTTGGGGAGCGCATTAAGCGTGCTTGATCCATCACTGTCGCTGCGAGGTCGGTTGCCGTGCCCGGACGCACTGTCGCGCGCCATGGACGCATCTCCGCACGTCACGCCAGAGGATTCGGCGCGGCGGTCATAGCCGTCGCCGCCCTGATCGCCGCCGCCAACGCCGGCCCCGCGCGCGCGTCGGACGCCGCACCGGCCGCCCACCAGACGGCCCGGCACCGCTAGGGCCTTTCCTTCGGACGGAGCCGGAGGTCGCGGGGCCCGACCGGCCCGGTCCCGAAGAAGGACCCTGGCCGGCCGGGTCCCGAAGAAGTCCCTAGTCCGGCAGTGCCCGGCGCAGGGCGCGGTCCAGGCGGGCGGCCAGGTCCGCGTCGCCCGGCGGGTCGTCGGTGAACAGGGCCCCGAGCTCCGCGGTGAACGTCTGGGTGAAGGCCCCGTAGAGCGGGGTGCTCGGCCGCCGCACCGCCGCGCGCAGGGCCGGCAGCAGGGTGCCGCGGGCGTAGCGGGGGCGGCCCGTCCGGTCGCGGGGCATGTGGTCGGCGCTCTCGCCGGTCGGCGACGCCGAGGCTCTCGCCCCGGAGGTGGGCGCGGAGGCGCAGGTGACGTGGTCGTCCACGTACGCCGAGGTGCGCGTCGCGGCGAAGCCCGCGTCCAGCAGGCAGCGTTCGCTCTCCGGGCTGGTGAGGAAGGTGATCAGCTCGGCCGCCTTCTCCGCCCGCTGCGAGTCCCGGGTCACCGCCAGGTTCTGCCCGCCGAGCACCGCGCGGCCGGGCAGCGGCGCCACGCCCAGCTGCTTCTCCGTGAAGGTCTGGTACAGCGTGCGGTAGGCGTACGGCCAGTGCCGCAGGAACGCGGTGCGGCCGTCCGCGAAGTCGCTGAGCGAGGCGGCCTCGTCGGAGTCGACGGCGTCGTCGAGGGTGTACGGCCTCGCGGTGCGCGCGCGCAGCTCCGCGATGCCGTCGCTCAGCTCCTGGACGTCACCGGTGTAGTGGCCGGAGGCGTCGGTGAGCGCGAAGCCCTTCGTCGCCGACGCGAACGCCTCGATCGCGTTGACCGTACGGCCCTCGTACCCGGCCAGCTGCGTGGTCCACGCCTTCTCGAACCCCTTGGGCCGGTGCGTGTTCAGGACGTCGCCCAGGTTGAGCAGGTCCTGCCAGTCGGTGCCGCCGCCGAGCGCGGTCTGCCGGACGCCCGCCTCGCGCAGGTAGTCCTTGCGGTAGTAGAGCAGCCCCACGTCGCTGTTGAACGGCACCGCGTACACCTTGTCCTTCCAGCGGGCGGTGCCGGCGACCGACGCGATCACGTCGGCGTCGACCGCCTGGTCGGACAGCGGGCGGATCAGCCCGGCCTCGGCGAACTCCGGCACCCAGGTCACGTCCAGGTTCACCACGTCGTACTGCGCGCTGGCCGACTGCAGGGCGCCCAGCAGCTGGCTGCGCTGCTCGTCGGCCGAGCCGGGCAGTTCCACCAGGCGGGCGGTGAAGTTCGAGTGCTCCTTGGCCTGTCGCTGGTTCCAGGCGTCGATGAGCTGCTCGCGGATGCCGTTCTTGCCGGTCACGTCACGGCCGCTGGCCACCACGATCTCCCCGGGCACGTCGGCGGCCCGTGTCTGCGACACCTGCGGGCCGCGCCCGGTGCAGGCGCCGACCGCGAGCAGCGGCAGCAGCGCGGGCAGGGCGAGCCGTCGCGCCCGCAGCCGAAGGGACACCGGCCGGCGTGGCTCGGGCCGCGTCGGCCGCCGTGAGATCAGTTGCCGGGGTGTGAGCCGCAGCCGCTGGGGCACCAGTCGCCCTGGCTTCGGTCGCAGTGGCATCAGTCCTCCCCCGTCCCCACCCGCGCGACCTCGTCGTGCAGTCCCGTGCCGAGGTCGTCGCCGGCGTCCAGGCAACGGCCCCCGCTCGCCTCGGCGATCAGGGCGTCGGGCCGGCCCTCGTCGCAGGAGCCCCCGGCCAGGGACACCATGTCCACCGGCACCTTGAACCGCCGTGCCCGGCTCAGCACGTCGTCGAGGTTCCCGCCGGTCAGCCGGTTGTCGTCCTCGTCGTCGGTGATGTAGACGATCAGCTGCGGCCGGGCGTCGTCGGTGCCGCGGCGCCGCATCTCGTCGAGCGCGGCGAGCAGGGCCGCGTGCGGATCGGCCTCCGCGTCCCGCACCCGCGCCCCGTCGTCCACGACGCGCTCGGCGTCGGTGCGCCGGTGGTGGGTGAAGGGCAGCAGCGTCCCGTACGGCCGGGCCCCCGAGGTGCCGTACACCGACCACACGCCGTACTCGTCCTGCACACCGAGTCCGCCGAGGGACTGCTTCAGCAGCCCGGGGCCGCCGCTGGGCCCGCGCCACTGGGCGTTCATCGAACCGGAGCTGTCGAGGAGGTAGAGGACCCGGCCGGGGCCGTTGGCGCTGCGGTACCGCTCCAGCACCGCGTCCATCACCCCGGGTTCGGCGGGGCCGGGCAGCGGGCTGGGGGCGCGCAGCACACCCTCGCCGGGATCGTCCTGGTCGAGCAGGGCGTGTCCGGGGCCGGACGCCTGCCGGAAGCCGGCCTTCTCGAACGTGGCACGGCCCGGCTCTCCGGTGAGCCAGTCGTGGAAGCGGCGCACGGCGTCGTCCCGCGCCTGCGCGTCCCGGTCGGCGCCCTCCCAGCGCACCCGTACGAAGGTGGGCGTCAGGCCGGGTACGTCGCTCGGGTACTCGGCGGTCCGCCGCACCCGGGTGGTCCGGGCGCAGCCGACGCCGCTCTTCAGCAGGAACTCGGGGACGAGTACGGCGGTGCGGCCGTCCGCGGTGTGGTCGGCCGGCAGCGCGCACAGCAGCTCGGCGGAGGTGGGCGCGGGCGGCCCGGTGGGGCGGATCCTCCCCTCGGCGGTGCGCGGGTCGGCGCCGCCGCCGTCGTAGAGGCCGACCGTCGCGAGGAGCGCGGAGTCGGTGAACTCGGGGTCGGGCCGCCGGACCTCGGCGTTCGCGTCCTGCTTCCGCAGGGCGTCGACCAGCTGGGACAGCGGGCGCCCGACGCGGTCCGCCAGGGCGTCCGCGGCGGTGTTCTGCGGGACGGCCAGGACGACCGGCGAGTACACGAAGGGCCCGGCCTCCGGCTCCAGCGGGGCGAAGGAGCGGTTGGGCCGGTCGGTGTTGACCCGGGGCACGTCCGCGACGGATGCGGGGATCCAGACGTCCGGTTGCGGTCCCACGTCCCGCTGCGGGTCGGCGTCCTCGCGGGGTGCCTGCCAGGGGTCCGTCTGCTGGTGCAGCGCGTTGACGGCGGCGGCCGCGCCCGCGCCGTAGACGGTGATGCCGGTACGGCGGCAGCCGTGCCCGGTGGTGTTCGCGTCCGAGGTGAGGTACGCGTCCGCGGCCGCGCGCACCGTCGGCTCCAGGTCGGGGTCGGTCAGCACGCGCAGCTCCAGCGGCGGCGCGCAGGGGCGGTCGCCGCCGGGGTCGACGAGGACGTAGCAGCCGACGCCGAGGGCGCCGAGCGCGAGCACGGTCAGGGCGCTCACGGCGGCCCGGACCCGGGGCCGCAGCCCGCGGAACCACCGGCCGGCGGCGCGGACCCGGCCGCGTACGGCCCGCAGCGGGGCCGCGAGCCTGCCGCCGGCCCCGGAGCCCTCCGGCCGCCCCGGCTCGGACGGCTCCGACCGCTCCGACCGCTCCGTGTCCGGCCGCCCGGATCCCGGCGGCGCCGCACCCGGCCGTCCCCGCGGCTCGGACCGTGGACCCTGCGCGCCGGGCCGTCCCGCGCCCGGCGGTTCCGCACGGGGCGGCTGCTCGGACGCCTCCGGACCGGGCCCCGGCTGCTCGGACGACTGGGTGGAGGACGGGGGAGACGCCGAGGCCGCCGTCCCCGAGGCCGTCGCCGTCACCGACGCCGCCGAGGACACGGGCGGCCGCGACGACGGTAAGGACGACGGGGACGCCGACGACGGCGAGGACGGTGACCACGGCGCCGCCGTCAGCAGGACGTCCGTGCCCGGCTCCCCGGCGAGCTGCGGCTCCCACGCGTCGCCGAGCGTGGTCGTGCGGCCCGCCAGGGACATGCGGTCCCGCAGCCGGTCGAACAGCTCCAGAAGCGACGACTCCCCGTCCGCGCCGAGGAGTCGTACGAGTGCGTCGGTGAACGGCGTCGCTCTCGTGCCGTCGCCGGAGTCGATGAGCCGGTTGGCCTGCACGCTCATCAGCAGCAGGATCTTCTGGCGGCGGTCGGCGAAGTCGTGCCAGACCTTGGCGGCGTTGCCCGCGTAGCAGCAGTCGAGGATCACCACGACGCGCTCGGCGCGGCTCCCGGCCAGCTCGGTGAGCACGGCGGTGAAGGCGTCGGCGCCGGGGAACACCGCGCGCCCGCCCGCGACCACGCGCGCGTTGCGCATCTGCAGGAACAGCTCGTTGCCCGCGCTCGGCACCGCCCCGTGCCCGGCGAAGTAGCACAGCAGCAGCCCCTCGGTGAGGCGGGCGGCCGTGCGCAGTTCCTCGCTGAACTCGTCCAGGGACGGCGAACGCCGGACGGTGATCTCCCCCCGGTCGAACACACCGCCCCGCCGCAGCGCGTCCTCGAGCAGGGTCAGGTTGTGCCGGACGGCGGGCAGATCGCCGGGTACGCCGTCCGGTTCGGCCGGTTTCGTGTGGTCGTAGTCGGACACGCCGACCAGCAGCGCCCGGTTCACCCGCCCGCGCGGGTCGAAGCGGTTCACGGGGCTACCCCTCGTCGAGGTCCACCGGATCGACCCGTTCCTCCGGCGGATCACCGCGCTCCACCCGGCGGCGGTTCTCCTTCCAGGCCGCGACCGCCCGCTTGGTCTGCGCCAGCAGCTCCCGGAACGTGATCTCGGTGCCGACGCCGACCACGACCAGCAGGATCTCCATGCCGACGCCCATGTGCCCCGGCGGGCCGTCCGTGCGGGGCCGCTCCAGGATCCGCAACTGCCCGCCGCGGACCAGTTCCTCCAGCGGTCTCTCCCGCTCCAGCCACGCCTTCAGCGCGGCGACGTCGTTGGTGCTGCCCGCGCTCCCGTCCAACCGGACCCGGATGCCTCGGCCGGCCACGCCCTCCCCCTCAGCCATAACTCACCATTCTGGCACCGCGGCAGGCGTCGCGGGGAGGGTTCGTACCGGACACGTCCTTTTGGTACCAGTGGAGTTGGGTCAGCCGTGCGTCTGGAGCTGCGTCAGCTGCTGCCGTACGTGGTCCAGCGCGCCCTGCCTCCGGCCGGGCACCCGGCCACGCAACTCGGCCAGTTCGGGGCCGAGTTCACGGGCCCGCGCCGGGTCGCCGAGCTGCCCCCACTGGTGGTGCGCCCGGTCGACGGCGGCCTCGACCTCCGGGGTGTCGGGGGACTGTCCCAGGGCGAGGCGGGTGGTGGCGACGGTCAGCCAGGCGCGGCAGCTGCGGGCCGCGTCCCCCGCGAACATCGCGAGATCCGCGCGGACTTCGGCCCAGTGCAGCGCCTCCTCGGAGGCGGTTCCGTGCGCCCTTACGGCGGCCTGCTCCCAGCGGGCGGCCAGCACGTCGGCGTCACCGTGCCGCCCGCCCCGGACGCACTCGGCGATCGCGGCGTGCGGGTCGTCCGCGCCCGCCGGCCGCGGATCGCGCCGCGGGGCCGGGACGCCGTCGGCCGTCGCGGCGAGCGGGGAGACCGTCACCGGCGCCTGCGGGGTGTGCCACCCGGCAGGAACGCCTTCCGCCGTCGCGGCGAGCGGATCGGACGCCACCTGCGGCTGCGGGAGCTGCCACCCGGCAGGGGCGCCTCCGGCCGTCGCGGTGTGCCGGTCGGGGTGGAAGGACGCGGCCGTCGCGGCGGGCCGGCCGGTACGGAAGGACGCGGCCGTCGCGGGGTACGGGGCGCCCGCCCCCGGCGGCTGTGCCGTCAGCACCAGGTCGCCGCCGGCGCCGCCCTCGTCGGCGAGACGCGCCAGCGCCTGCTGGTGCAACCGGTCGGGCGGCGGCCGGTGCCCGCTGCGCAGGAGGGTCGCCACCGCCTTCATGTACGACGGCGCCGCGACCGTGCGCCGGGGCGGCGGGGGCGCGATGCGGCCGTACACGGCGATGTTGCGGCCCGTGTCCAGCGGGCGCTCCCGGAGCCGGGCCCACACCTCCGGGTCCGCGTGCAGGTCGGCCAGGACGGTGGTGGTGCCGTCCGGGCGCAGCCGGAGCTCCTCGCGCAGCCAGTGCCAGGGCAGGGCGGTGTAGCGGACCGTCGCGGGGGCGGTCCGGGCGAGCGCCAGATGGGGCAGGCGCTGCCGGCGGTCGAGCTGGAGCTGGCCGGCGACGAAGACCGTCAGCGGGCCGGGGGCCGCCGCGGCGGCACGCAGCCGGGTCAGGACGGCCTGCGGTTCGAGCGGGTCGACGAGTTCCACGACGGTCGCGGTGTCCGTGCCGGAGAGCACGGCGGGCGGGACGGCGGCCAGCACGGGAAGCACCGACGCGGCGTCCACCAGGCGCCCCCGGCCCACGGGCGAGGCCGCGAGCAGCAGCACTGTTCCGGGCATCGTCCCCCCGTGTCCTGTCGGTGATCCTGACGGTCGCGTACGTCAGCACCGTAGCCTCTGCGGCTGCGAAGGGGGGCTTCGGACCGGTCAGCGCCGGTCGAGGCCGTACCAGGGTCCCCGCCCGGTGGGCCGCCCGGCGGCGCGGCGGACGGCGAAGATCGTGGTGTCGTCGCCGAGGTGGCCGCCGGAGTGGCGCAGGGTGCCGTCCCGGACGTGGGCGACCAGGCGCCGCGGCTCGGCGGTGCGCGGGTCGGCGGCCACGGCGCGGGCCAGCTCGGCGACCAGCGGGTAGAACCTCCCCGCGCCGTCGCGGGACTCCGTGACGCCGTCGGTGAACAGCAGCAGGGTCTCGCCGGGGCCGAGTTCCACCCGCCGCACCGGCTGGGGACGGCCGGGGGCCAGCTCCCCGAGGCCGAGCGGAAGGCGGTCGCCCTGCGGCAGCGGCCGTACCCCGCCGGGGCCGACCGCGAGCGGCGGCTCATGGCCGAAATTGACCATCTCCACGGCGTTCGTGGCGTCCGCGGGGAAGCCGAGGAGCAGGGCGGTGGCGAACCGGTCGCCGTCCTCGCGGCCGAGCGCCGTGGTGTGGCGGCGGTGCCGCAGCATCCGGGTCTCCAGGCGTTCGGCGACGGCCGCCAGGGACGGTTCGTGGAAGCCGGCCTCGCGGAAGGTGCCGAGCAGCGCGGCCGCCGCCTCGACCGCGCCGAGTCCCTTGCCCTGCACGTCGCCGATGAGGACCCAGGTGCTGCCGGGGCCGGGCTGGATGTCGTAGAAGTCGCCGCCGACGCGGGCCTCGGTGTCGGCCGCCAGGTAGGCGGCCGAGTGGTCCAGCCCGCCGAAGCCCGGGGGCAGCGGACGCAGCACGGTGCGGCGGGTGGTCTCCGCGACGTCCCGCATGTGCAGCATGCGCTGCTCGCCGCGCACCCGGACCGCGCAGGCCAGCACGGCGAGGATGCCGCCGGTGGCGACGAGGATGAAGTCGGGGACCCCGGTCTGGAACTGGTGCGGCCAGGCGCTGTCCACCAGCAGATAGGTGACGACCGACAGCGCGGCGAACACGGCCGTCGCCCACACCCCGCAGATCGCCGCGGAGATGCCGGGGACCAGCACGATCCAGGAGATGATCCGGAACTCGCCGGTGGTGTTCCAGTCGACCACCGCGATCGCCACGAGCAGCAGCAGCGGCGGCACCCAGGCCACACTGCGCCCGCGCACGCGCAGCAGCTGGCCGCGGTGCAGTACGTCGCCGCGACCGTGCTCCGGATAACGGTCGAGCGGCTCCGCACCCCCACCGCCGTCATTCACGCGCCTCAGCGAAACACAGCGGCGCACCGGCCGCATCCGGGCCGGGGGCGGGGTGGGGCCGGGCGGCCCACACGCCGGGCGCGGCCGCGGAAAGCCTCTGGAACAATCCCCGTCCGCCGACTTGCCGACGCCCGCCGCCCGGTGTGCCCTGGTAGGCGGGGGCGGAGAGAGAGGAGAGCTCTCATGACTCAGGCGCTCGCGCCCGGCGGCACCAGGCGCACCCACCCGCCCGACGTCTTCAGCGAGCGGACCCACGCGGTCGCCCGCTGGGCGATCCCCGCCGTGCTGGGGCTCGTCTACGGCTTCTGGGCCGCGGCCAACCAGCGCCACGGCGGGCCGGTCACCGGCTGGAACCTGCTGTTCGGCTGGGTCACCGCGATCGTGTTCATGCTGGCCATGGTCGGTGTCCTGTATCTGGCGCCGCGCCTGAGGCGCGAGCTGCACGCCACCCTGTGGGGCGCCTTCACCGGCATCGCCGTGGGCTTCCTCTACGCCCAGACCGGCAACTCGGTCGTCACCGCCCTCTTCATCGGCCTGGGCTGCGCCGCCCTGGTGGGCGTCTCGCTCTTCTACTGGTGCTACACCCACGAGGACGCCGAGGGCCACCGCCTCTGACCCACCCCCGCCAGGGGTGCGCACCGCTCCGCCGGGGCTCGGCCTGTCCGCCGGGGCTCGGCCTCCGGGGCGCGCACCGCTCCGCCGGGACTCGGCCTGTCCGTCGGGCCCCGCGCCGTGCCACGCCTGCCCCGGACGCCGGACCCACGCCTCCATTCGGGGCCTCGGGGCCCTCACCCGTTCGCCCACCCCCACTCGCGCCCTCCGCCCCGGGGCCGTTGCCTGGGAGGGTGTCCCCACGTCTGCGAAGCGGTCCGGCGACCGCACTGATCGCGCTCTCGTGCCTGCTCGTGCCGTTCGGCGCGCTGTCGGCCTGGGCCGCGTACGGACTCGCCGACACCAGCCGCTACGTCACCACGATGGCGCCGCTCGCCGGCGACCCGGACGTGCGTGACGCCGTCGCGGACACCGTCGGGGACGGGATCATGCACGAGATCGACACCCGCGGGATCGGCCCCGAGCTGGACGCGCGCGTGATCCGGAGCACGGTGGACCCCTTCGTCCACGAGGCGGTGCGCTCGTTCACGCGGACCGCCGCCTTCCGCACGGCGTGGAACGAGGGCAACCGGGCCGCCCACCATGCCGTGCTGCACGCCCTGCGCGACGAGCGCGCCGAGCACGACCGCCCGGTCACCGTCGACCTCGCCCCCGTGACCGCCCAGGTCAAACACCAGCTCACCCAGGACCACGTGCCGCTCGCCGGCCGCATCCCCGTCGAGCACACCGAGGTCTCCCTGGTCCCGGCCCAGCAGCTGGGCCGCCTGCGGAAAGGGTTCCACGTGCTCGAAGTCGCCGGCTTCTGGCTCCCCGTCGCCGCCGTCGTGTTCGCCGTCGCGGGCATCGCCCTGGCCGCCCGCCGCCGCCGCGCGGTCCTCGCGACCGCGCTCGGCACCGCCCTCGGCGGCGCGCTGCTCGCCCTCGCCCTCGCCGTGGGCCGCGACCTGACCCTCTCCGACCTGCCCGGCGAGGTGTCCCACCCGGCGGCGGGCGCCGTCTACGACGCCCTCACGGCCACCCTGCGCACGACCTCCTGGCTGCTGGTGGCGATCGGTCTGACGGTCGCCGCCCTCACGTGGGTCACCGCCCGCTCCGGGCGCCCCCGTCCGCCCCGCCCCGGGCGACGTCGGCGAGCGTCCGCAGCGCCCGGTCCAGCTCCGGCTCGGGGGCCGAGGCAAGCCCGAGCCTGACCGCGTCCGGAGTGCGGGCAGGGTCGACGGCGAAGGCCGGTCCGGGCGTGACGGCGATCCCCTGCGCGGCCGCCGCGGCCGTGAAGGTGTCCGCGCGCCACGGCGCGGGCAGCTCCCACCAGGCGAAATAGGCGTACGGATCGGACCGTACGGTGAAGGCGCCCAGGTGGCGGCGCACCAGTCGCTGCCGCCGGGCCGCCTCCGCCCGCTTCGCCGCCACCAGCCGGGCCACCGTCCCGTCCCCGGCCCACCGCACGGCCGCCGCCAGCGCGAAGCCTCCCGCGCTCCAGCCCCCGGAACGCACCGCCGCGGCCACGGCCTCGACCCGGTCCGCCGGTACGACGAGGAAGCCGGCCGTGAGACCGGGGGCGACGCGCTTGGACAGCCCGTCGACGACGTGGACGAGGCCGGGTGCGTGGGCGGCGAGCGGATCGGGGGAGCCGGGGTGCAGGAAGGCCCAGACGCGGTCCTCCACGACGGGCAGGCCGAGTTCGGTCACCGCGCGGGCGAGCCCGAGGAGCCGCGCCGGGCTCGTGGTGAGCGAGGTCGGGTTGTGCAGCGTCGGCTGGAGGTAGAGCGCGGACAGCGGCGCCGAACGGTGGGCGGCGGCCAGGGCGTCCGGGCTGATCCCCTCCGCGTCCGTGGCCAGCGGCACCAGGATGATCCCCAGCCGGGCCGCGACCTCTTTGACCAGCGGATACGTCAGCGCCTCGACGCCGACCCGCCCGCCGGGCCGGACCAGGGAGGCGAGGGCGGCGGCGATGGCCTGGCGGGCGTTTCCCGCGAACAGCACCCGGTCCGGCTCGGGACGCCAGTCCGGGGTGGCGAGCAGCGCGGCGGCCGCCTCCCGGGCGGCGCGGGTGCCGGTGGCGGCGGCCGGGCACAGCGCGTCGGTGAGGCCGCCGGGCCGCAGCAGGGCGGCGAGGGCGGGTTCGAGCAGCTCGGACTGGCCGGGCGCGGTGGGGTAGTTGAGCTCGAGGTTGACCGCCGGCGGGGCGACAGCCGGGGACTCGGCCAGCGCACGGCCGGCCGGCCCCGGTGCCGCGGCCCGCACGAAGGTGCCGCGCCCCACCTCGCCCACCACCAGCCCGCGCCGCACGAGTTCGCCGTAGACCCGCGCCGCGGTCGAGGCGGCGATGCGGTGCCGTCGCGCGAACGCCCGCTGCGGCGGCAGCCTCCGGCCGGGCGCGAGCCGCCCGTCCGCGATCGCGTCGGCGATCCGGTCGGCGATGCGCCGGTAGTCGTCCACGAAGATCCCTCGTCCGGCTTCCGCCTCCATTGCTCCGAGGGCAAAGACTTTATTGCACCGAGGAGTTGACCGCCTCTAGGGTCGCTGTCATGGCACCCTTCCTCGCATACGAGGACAAAGGCCCCGAAGAGTCACCGGCCTCCCTCGCCCCCGCCGCGCCCGCCGCACCTCTCACCCCTCTCGTCCTGATCCACGGCCACCCCTTCGACCGCACGATGTGGGCCCCGCAGCTCGACGCCTTCTCCGCCGCCCGCCGGGTGGTGGCCCCCGACCTGCGCGGTTACGGCGCCTCACCCGTGGTCCCGGGCGTCACGCCGCTGGCGCGGTTCGCGCAGGACATCGAGGACCTGCTGGACGAGTTGAAGGTGGAGACCTTCGTCCTCGCCGGGCTGTCGATGGGCGGGCAGATCGCGATGGAGTGCTGCCGGCGCTTCCCCGGCCGGATCAGGGGCCTGGTCCTCGCGGACACCTTCCCGGCTCCGGAGACGGCGCAGGGCAGGGCGGCCCGCAACGCCATGGCGGACCGCCTGCTGCGGGAGGGCATGGGCGGCTACGCCGACGAGGTGCTGGAGAGGATGGTCGCCCCGTACGCCGACGCCGCGGTCAAGGCCCATGTCCACCGCATGATGACGGCCGCCCCCGCCGAGGGAGCCGCGGCGGCGCTGCGCGGCCGCGCCGAACGCCCCGACTACCGCGGCCTGCTGACCCGCGTCCCGGTCCCGGCCCTCGTCGTCGTGGGCGCGGACGACACCTTCACCCCGGTCGCCGACGCGGAGGCGATGCACGCCGCGCTCCCGGACTCCGCCCTGCGCGTGATCGAGGGGGCGGCGCACCTGCCCAACCTGGAACGCCCGCAGGTGTTCAACGAGGCGCTCGGCCGGTTCCTGGCACGGGTGGACGGCGTCTCGTAGGCCGAGCGGGTTCCTGGCACGGGCGGACAGCGTCCCGTAGGCGCCGGGACGGTTCCCGGCCCGGGGCGGCGGGGGGCCTCGGGCGCGCCGGGGCCGACCACCGCGCGCCGCTCGCCGACCTGCCCCTCCACCGGCGGACAGCCCCGCGTCGAGGGGCGGCCGGTCGGGCGTGCTCGGGCACCATGGACACGGCTTGTACCCGGGCTCTCGCCCCTGCCCAAGATCATCACTTCGGGCCGCTAACCTTACGTGTCCGTCCTGGCCAGGGATCGACGGGCTTAACTCATGCGAAGGGCTGCGCACATGGGCATTCTCACTCTCCTGCGGAACGCGTTCGGCCGATCACGCAAGGGGCGCACGGCCGAGGCAGAGGGTGCGGAACGGGTTCCGTCCCAGGACATCGCCCCCGCGCACGAGGAGACTCAGTCCCCCGAACCGGCGGCCCCCGCCGAACAGCCGGAGGCCAAGCTCCCGTCCCCCTCCCCCGAACCCACCCCCACCACTCCCCACGTCCCGGACCCCCGCCCGTCCTCCCCGGACGAACACGACCTCGTCAGCGAGGCCTTCGACAACATCACCGTCCCCGCCCAGTCCAAGCCCCTCGACGAGCCCACGCCGGAGCCGGAGGCGACGAAGCCCGAGCCGGCCCAGGCCGAGACGCCGGAGCCCGCACAGGCCGAAGAGCCGACCGCCGCCGAGGCCGAGGAGCCGGAGCCGGAGCCGGAGGCGGCGAAGGTCACGGAGCCGGTCACGGCCGAGGAGGCGGAGCCGGAGGCCACGGACCCCGAGCCGGTCGCGGCGAAGCCCGAAGCCCCGAAGGCCGAGGAGGCCACCGAGCCCGAGACCGAGGCCGCCGACGTCGAGCCGGAGACGGCCCCGGAGCCTGAGGCAGCGGAGGCCGCCGAGCCGGAGACCGCAGAGGCGGACGCCCTGCAGGCCGAGGAGGCCACCGAGCCCGAGACCGAGGCCGAGGCCGCCGACGAGCCGGAGACGCCGAAGGCGGAGGCCCCGTCGGCCGAGGAAGCCCCTCAGCCGATGGAGCCGCAGGCCGACGGGACGCCCGAGCCGACGGCACCCGAGGCCACCGAGCCGCAGGCCGCCGCGGAGCCCGAGGCAGAGCTGGAGCCGGAGCCGCTCGCGGCGAAGACCGAGACCCCGGACGTCGAGAAGGCGACCGAGCCCGAGCCCACTCCCGCCGCCGAGCCGGAGACGCCGAAGGCCGAGAAGGCCGAGAAGGCCGAGAAGGCCGAGAAGGCCGAGAAGGCCGAGAAGACCCCCGAGCCGGAGGCGACCGCCGCCGATGCCCCGGAGGTCCCGGAGGCCGAGGAGGCGACCGAACCGGAAGCCGCCGACGGTGAGACCGCCCCGCAGGGGCCACCCGCACCCGACCACGAGACCCGCACGGGTGGTGCGGGTGGGAACGCTTCCGGCGAAGGCGAAGCCGAGACGTCCACCCCCGCTGCGGCCGGCACCCCCACCGAACCCGGCGCCGCCGTCCCCTCCACCCTCACCACCGCCTACCAGGCAGCCGCCACCACCCTCGCCCACACCGGCCTCACCGGCACCCGCGCCAAGGTCTACCTCGTCCTCGACCGGTCGGCCTCCATGCGCCCGTACTACAAGGACGGCTCCGCCCAGGCCCTCGGCGAGCAGACCCTCGCCCTCGCCGCGCACCTCGACCCCGAGGCCGCGGTCCACGTCGTCTTCTTCTCCACGGAGCTGGACGGCACCGGCGAGCTCACCCTCACCGAGCACGAGAACAAGATCGACGAGCTGCACGCCTCCCTCGGCCGGATGGGCCGTACCAGCTACCACGCCGCCGTCGAGGCCGTGGTCGCCCAGCACGAGAAGTCGGCCCCCGGCACCCCCGCCCTGGTCGTCTTCCAGACGGACGGCGCCCCCGACGCCAAGACCCCGGCCACGCAGTCCCTCACCGACGCGGCGAAGAACCACCCCACCGTGTTCTTCTCCTTCGTCGCCTTCGGCGAGCACGACAACAAGGCCTTCGACTACCTCCGCAAGCTGAAGACCGGCAACACCGCCTTCTTCCACGCGGGCCCCACCCCGCGCGAGCTCACCGACCAGGAGCTGTACGAGGGCATCCTGGCCGCCTGGCGCCCGTAACCGCTCGCGACCGCCCGCAGCCGCCGCACCGCACACCGCGCCGCCCGCTTCCCAGCCCGTAAAACGGGAAGCGGGCGGCGCGGTCGTGTCGGCTACGATTTCAAGGTTCGTAGACGAAATCGGGCGGTCCGGAAAACCGCCCGGACGTCACCCCGCGTAGCGACTTGGGAGCAGCCCGCGATGGCTCGACACCTCATCACCAGCGCCCTTCCGTACATCAACGGGATCAAGCACCTGGGCAACATGGTGGGGTCCATGCTCCCGGCGGACGTCTACTCCCGCTACCTGCGCCAGCGCGGCCACGACGTCCTCTACATCTGCGCGACCGACGAGCACGGCACCCCGGCCGAGCTGGCCGCGAAGGAGCGGGGCCTGCCGGTCGACGAGTTCTGCGCGCAGGCGCACGACGCGCAGAAGGCGGTGTACGACGGCTTCGCGCTCGCCTTCGACTACTTCGGCCGCAGCTCCTCCGCGGAGAACCGGGACATCACCCAGCACTTCGCCCGCAAGCTCGACGAGAACGGCTTCATCGAAGAGCGCGCCATCCGCCAGGTCTACAGCCCGGCCGACGGCCGCTTCCTGCCGGACCGCTACGTCGAGGGCACCTGCCCGCACTGCGGCTACGACAAGGCCCGCGGCGACCAGTGCGAGAACTGCACCCGCGTGCTGGACCCGACGGACCTGATCGACCCGCGCTCGGCGATCTCCGGCTCCACGGACCTGGAGGTCCGCGAGACCAAGCACCTCTTCCTGCTCCAGTCCAAGCTGCAGCACGAGGTCGAGGAGTGGGTCGCCCGCCACGAGGACGACTGGCCGCAGCTCGCGGCGTCCATCGCCCGCAAGTGGCTGAACGAGGGCCTGCACGACCGCGCCATCACCCGCGACCTGGACTGGGGCGTCCCGGTCCCGGCCGACACCTGGCCGGAGCTGGCCGCCGAGGGCAAGGTCTTCTACGTCTGGTTCGACGCCCCGATCGAGTACATCGGCGCGACGAAGGAGTGGGCCGACCAGGACCCGGACCACCGCGACTGGAAGTCCTGGTGGTACGACGTCGACACCGCCGTCCGCTACACGGAGTTCATGGCCAAGGACAACGTCCCGTTCCACACGGTGATGTTCCCGGCCACCGAGCTCGGCGTCCGCGAGCCGTGGAAGAAGGTCGACTACGTCAAGGCCTTCAACTGGCTGACGTACTACGGCGGAAAGTTCTCCACGTCCCAGAAGCGGGGCGTCTTCACCGACCAGGCCCTGGAGATCCTGCCCGCCGACTACTGGCGCTACTTCCTGATCGCGAACGCCCCCGAGTCGGACGACTCGTCCTTCACCTGGGAGCACTTCACGGCGACGGTGAACAAGGACCTGGCCGACACCCTCGGCAACTTCGTCAACCGTGTCCTGTCCTTCTCCAAGAAGCGCTTCGGCGAGGAGGTCCCGGCGGGCGGCGAGCCGGGCGAGGCGGAGGCCAGGCTGGGCGAGGAGATCGCACGGCTGCTCGCCGAGTACGAGGGCCACATTGAGGCGCTCCAGTTCCGCAAGGCGGCCGCGTCCCTGCGCGCCCTGTGGTCGGCCGGCAACTCCTACCTGGAGGAGAAGGCCCCCTGGCTGGAGATCAAGACCGACCAGGAGGCCGCGGCCCTCACCCTGCGCACGGCGATGAACCTGATCCACCTGTACGCGGTGGTCTCGGAGCCCTTCATCCCGACCACGGCGAAGGCGATGCGCGAGGCCTTCGCCCTGCCGGACGACACGGCGGCGTGGAGCACCCCGGACGAGGCCCGCTCCCTGAGCAAGCTCGCCCCGGGCATCCCCTTCACCGTCCCGCCGGTCCTGTTCGCGAAGCTCACGGACGACGACCTGGAGGCGTACAAGGAGCGCTTCGGCGGCGAGGCCGCGTAGCCGCCGCTCCAGCCGTCCGCACCGGGGCCCGGTGACCTCCCTGCGAGGTCACCGGGCCCCGTCGCGCGGGGCGCGCCCACGGCCGGGCGCGCGTGCCGCCTCTCAGGCCGCGTGGGCGAGGACGAGCGCGCCGACCACCGGAGCGGCGTAGACCAGGGGGAAGGGGATGTGCGCGTAGGCGCGCGCCCGGGCCACGGTGATCGCCGCGCCGGTGAAGTACAGGACCAGGCCGATCCCGGCGAGCAGGCCGATCACCGGCACGAACAGGCCGACCAGCAGACCCACGGCCCCGGCTGTCTTGGCCAGACCCAGCCAGGTCCACCACGACCGCGGCACCCCGTACTCCTGGAGGGCCTGCACGATCCACCGGACCCGCAGCAGCAGGACCGTGCCGGAGAGGCCCGCCATCAGGGCGGCCAGGACGGTGACGACGACGAGGGCGGTGTGCATGACGGTCTCCTTCGGACGGTGGGCCGGGGCGGCCGTGCGGCCGCTGCCTCACTGACGCGGGAGACGCGGAACATGTGACAGGGGCCCGGGATCGAGGTGATCCCGGGCCCCTGTGACCTCGGTGCCGGCGGGCCCGTGCGGGGCCCGGCCGGGACTACTTCGGCTGCGGCTTGCGCACCGACAGGTGCAGTTCGCGCAGGCGGGTCTCGTCCAGCTCGGTGGGGGCGCCCATCATCAGGTCCTGGGCGTTGCCGTTGAGCGGGAACGCGATCGTCTCCCGGATGTTCGGCTCGTCGGCGAGGAGCATCACGATGCGGTCGACGCCGGGCGCGATGCCGCCGTGCGGCGGGGCGCCGAAGCGGAACGCGCGCAGCATGCCCGCGAACTGCTCCTCGACGGTGTCCCGGTCGTAGCCCGCGATCTCGAACGCCTTGAGCATGATCTCCGGCTCGTGGTTCCGGATGGCGCCGGAGGACAGCTCGACACCGTTGCAGACGATGTCGTACTGCCAGCCCAGGATGTCCAGCGGGTCCTGGGTCTTCAGGGCCTCCAGGCCGCCCTGCGGCATCGAGAACGGGTTGTGCGAGAAGTCGATCTTCCCGGTGTCCTCGTCCTTCTCGTACATCGGGAAGTCGACGATCCAGCAGAAGCGGAAGACGTCCTCCTCGAAGTGACCCGCCCGGCGGGCCGCCTCGACGCGCACCGCGCCCATGATCTTGGAGACCTCGTCGAACTCGCCCGCGCCGAAGAACACCGCGTGTCCGGCGGCGAGGGAGAGGCGCTTGGTCAGCTCCGCGACGTTCTCCTCGGTGAGGAACTTCGCGATCGGGCCGGTCAGCGAGCCGTCCTCGGTGACCCGGACCCAGGCCAGGCCCTTCGCGCCGAGCGTGACGGCGTAGTCGCCGAGCTGGTCGAAGAACTTCCGGGGCTGCGACGCGACGTCCGGCACCGGCAGTGCGCGCACGTGCTTGCCGGCGAACGCCTTGAACTCCGAGCCCTCGAAGACGTCGGTGATGTCGACGAGCTCCAGCTTGGCGCGCAGGTCGGGCTTGTCGGAGCCGTACTTCAGCATCGCCTCGCGGAACGGGATCCGCGGGAACGGCGAGGTGACGTGCCGGCCGCCGCCGAACTCCTCGAACAGCTCCGTCATGAGCTTCTCGATCGGCTGGAAGATGTCCTCCTGCTCGACGAAGCTCATCTCCACGTCGAGCTGGTAGAACTCGCCCGGCGAGCGGTCCGCGCGGGCGTCCTCGTCGCGGAAGCAGGGCGCGATCTGGAAGTAGCGGTCGAAGCCGGAGATCATCAGCAGCTGCTTGAACTGCTGCGGAGCCTGCGGCAGGGCGTAGAACCGGCCCGGGTGCACCCGGGAGGGCACCACGTAGTCGCGGGCGCCCTCGGGGGAGGTGGCGGACAGGATCGGCGTGGCCATCTCGTTGAAGCCCATCGCCGCCATCTTGTGGCGCATGGCGGAGATGACCGCCGTGCGCAGCATGATGTTGCGGTGCATGCGCTCGCGGCGCAGGTCGAGGAAGCGGTACTCCAGGCGCCGCTCCTCGTTGACCCCGTCCTCGGCGTTGATCGTGAACGGCAGCGGGGCGGCGGCGCCGAGCACCTCGACCTCGCCGACCTCGACCTCGATCTCGCCGGTGGGCAGGTCGGAGTTCACGTTCTCGGTTCCACGTGAAACGGTCTTGCCGTCGACGCGGACCACCGTCTCCTTGGACAGCTTGTCCAGCGCCTCGTAGGCGGGCGTGCCGGGACGGGCGACGAGCTGCGTGATGCCGTGGTGGTCGCGCAGATCGATGAAGAGGATGCCGCCCAGGTCGCGCCGATTGTGCAGCCAGCCGCTCAGCCGGACGTCGCTGCCGACGTCAGAGGCGCGGAGCTCGCCGCAGGTGTGGGACCTGTACCGATGCATCGTCGTTCATCCAGTCTTCGCGATCGGGGTTTCCCCGGGGGCCACTCCCCGGGACGACCGGGCACGCACACGGCCCGGACCTCCCCAGGGTACCGGCCACCCCGAGATCGCCTCCCCACCATTACCGGCTGCCCGTCCGCGGCCCGGCGGCGGCCCCGCGGCCGCCGATCCGCGGCCCGACGGGTGCCCCGCGACCGTCCGGCCCGAATTTCGAGATCGCACACCTGTGCGTCATCGGTGGCAGTGTGCGACGGCCTGTTCTTACAGTGGGGCAATGCGCACTGGTGAGCCCCTGCCCGCCGTGGGGGACGTCCTCGCCTCGCTCGCGACCGGTCTGTGGCACTGGGACACCTCCACCGGTCTGGTCGCGGTCGACGGCGAGGCGGCACGCCTGCTCGGACTGCCGCCCGAGGGGACCACCCTCACGGAGGCCCAGGTGCGCGCCCGCCTCCACCCGGTCGACTGGAACGAGATCACCGGCGTCATCCAGCTCGCCGTGGCCGAGGGCACCCTCGCCGAGGTGCGGGTCCGGATCATGGACGAGCGCGGCCGGATCGTCCGGATCGTGCGCAGCCGCTCCAAGCCCACCTTCGACCCGGGCAAGAAGGCGTACGAGCTGATCGGCACCCTCCAGGAGGTCACCGAGCCGACGCCGGGCTCGCCGGCCGGGCGCAGCGCGGTCACCGGCGACTGGCGGCGCTCCCGCGAGGCGTTCCTGCTGGACGCGGGCCGGGCGCTGGCCGAGGCGCGGTCCACGGCGGAGGTGCTGCGGGTCGCCGCCGGACTGTCGATGCCGGGCTTCTCGCCGGACGGCCTGGCCGTCTTCGGCGTGGAGGGCGACCGGCTGACGATCATCGGCCACCACGGGCAGCGCCCCGGCGACGAGGGCCCCTTCGTGCACATGGCGCTGGAGACGGACTACCCGGCCGCCGAGGCGGTCCGCACCGGCCGCGCCGTCTACCTCTCCTCCCCGGAGCAGTACCGCAGCCGCTACCCGCTCACCTGGCCGCTCGCCCAGCGCTTCAACCGCCAGTCCTGGGCGTTCCTGCCGCTGACCGTCCAGGGCCGCCCGATGGGCGCCTGGATGGCCGCCTTCACCTATCCGGTCGCCTTCACGCCCGACGAGCGCTCCGTGCTCACCACGGTGGCCCGGATGCTCGCCCAGGCCCTGTCCCGGGCCGGCACCGCCGAGACCGAGCGGGAGCTCAGCGAGGGGCTCCAGCGCACGATGCTGCCCACACTGGGCCCCGGCATCCCCGGCATGGACGTCGCCGCCCGGTACATCCCCACCGGCGGCGGCCTCCAGGTCGGCGGCGACTGGTACGACATGATCCCGCTGCCCGGCGGCTCCTCCCGGACGGCGTCCGGGGGACGGTTCGCTCTGGTCATCGGCGATGTCCAGGGGCACGACGTGCGCGCCGCGGGGCTCATGGGGCAGCTGCGGATCGCGCTGCGCGCCTACGCCTCCGAGGGACACCGACCCGACGCGGTGCTCTCCCGCGTCTCGCGGTTCCTGCACGGCATCACCAACGACCCCGACAGCGCCGATCTGCGCTTCGCGACCTGCCTGTACGCCGAGGTGGACCCCCGCACCGGGGTGCTGGAGATCGCCCGAGCCGGGCACCCCGACCCGGTGATCCGCATGGCCGACGGGACGGTGCTGCTGCGGCCGACGGCGGGCGGGCTGCCGCTCGGCATCGACCCGGACGCCGACTACCCGACCACCCGGTTCACGCTGGAACCCGGCGAGACGATGATGATCTGCACCGACGGCCTGATCGAGACCGGCGGCCACGACCTGGACACCGGCTGGCAGCGGATCCGGACCATCCTCGAGGAGCACGACGGCGGCTCCGAGGAACTCGCCGACGCGCTCGTACAGGCCGTGCACGGGCCCTCCTCGCACCACACCACCGGCCCGCTGGCCGACCGCCGCGAGGACGACATCGCCGTACTGCTGCTCAGCCGCCGGGGCGAGGAGCAGGGCGGCACGGCGGCCGTGCGGCCCGAGGTCCGGCGCACGCTGCTGAGCGTCGCGCAGGCGGAGCCCGAGCGGGTCTCGGTGGCCCGGCAGCAGCTGCGGGAGCTGCTGCACGACTGGTCGTCGGAGGAGCAGGTGGACTCGGCCGTGCTGCTGCTGTCGGAGCTGCTCGCCAACGTCCTGCTGCACACCGACACCGACGCGCTGCTGCTCGCCGAGATAGCGGGCGAGCAGGGCGAGCGCCGGATGCGGGTGGAGGTCACCGACGCCGGCGACGACCTCCCGCACAAGCGGCGCCCCGGGGAGCTGGCCTCCTCCGGCCGCGGCCTGGTGCTGATCGAGCTCCTCGCCGACGCCTGGGGCGTGGACCCGCGCGGCCAGGGCAAGAGCATCTGGTTCGAGCTCTACGAACCGGCGGCCAAATGAGGCGCGCGCGTCACCGGCCGCAGCCCGGCTAGGCCTGGGACGCGTACCGGTCGCGGAGCTCGTGGGCCACGCCGAACGCGGCCGCCGTGAGGGGCACGGCCAGCAGCATGCCGACGATCCCGGCGACCGAGGCGCCCGCGGTGATCGCCAGCATCACCACCGCCGGGTGCATCTGCACGGTCCGGCTCTGGATCACCGGCTGGAGCACATGCCCCTCCAGCACCTGCACGGCCAGGACGACCCCGAGCGCCCACAGCGCGACGACGAACCCGCGGTCGGCGAGCGCGACCAGCACGGCCACCGCGCCGGAGAGGAAGGCGCCCAGGTAGGGGATGTAGGCGCCGACGAAGACGAGCGCGCCGAGCCCGACCGAGCCCGGCACCCGCAGCACGAGCAGGCCGACGGTGATGCAGACGGCGTCGATGAGGGCGATGAGGGTCGTGCCCCGCATGAACCCCTCGACGCCCCGGAACGCCCGGCGGGCCATGGCCTCCACCGTGTCGGAGGTGCCGTGCGGGGCGAAGGAGCGCAGGGCTTCGGCGGCTCGGTGGGAGTCCCGCAGGAAGAAGAACACGAGCAGCAGCGCCAGTACGGCCATGGCGAGGCTCTCGCCGACCACGCTGACCCCGCTGATGACGTTGGAGGCGGCCGTCCCGCCGAACTTGCTCAGCAGGTTCCGGGAGTTCGAGGCCAGGTCGTCCAGGGAGGTCCCCGCCGCGCCGAAGTGCTCGGCGAGCGACCGGCCCGCCGACTTCAGGGAGGAGACGATCTGCTCCCCGCTGTCCACCAGCGCCGCCACCACGATGTACACCGCCCCGCCGACCACGGCCACCACGGCGACGCAGGTGAGTCCGGCGGCGAGCGACCGGTTGACCCCGGCCGCCACCAGCCGGCGGAAGAAGGGCTGCAGCAGGGCGGTGCCGAGCAGGGCCAGCAGCACCGGTGTCACGGCGGTGCGGAACTCCACGCACAGCCGGACGCCGACCCAGACCACCCCGGACACCAGCAGGACGACGGCGCACCAGGCGCCGAGACGCCGGACGGGCTCGGGGAGCAGCAGCACGTCCCCAGCCGAACACGCCCCGGACGGGCTGTCCTGCGCGGACGGCCCGCCCGGGTGACGGACGGCGGTGGAGGCCAGGGGAGCTTGCGGTGGCGGAGGGGGTGGAGGTGACGGAGGCCGGCGACGGTGACGAGCGGGCGGGGCCCGCGGGGTCCGGCGCCCTCCGGAGGGAGGTGCCGGAGCGTCAGGCCCGCGGCCCGCTCTCCGACATCCCGTGCACGGCCGGGACGGTGCCCAGCCGGCCCTTCTGGAAGTCCTCGAAGGCCTGCATGAGTTCGTCGCGGGTGTTCATGACGAAGGGGCCGTAGTGGGCCATCGGCTCCCGGATCGGCTGTCCGCCGAGGAGGACGACCTCCAGGTCCGGCGTGTGCGCGTCCTGCTTCTCGTCCGCGCGGACGGTCAGCGCGGAGCCGGTGCCGAAGACGGCGGTCTGGCCGAGGCGGACCGGCCGGCGCTCGGCGCCCACCGCGCCGCGTCCCGCCAGCACGTAGGCGAGTCCGTTGAAGTCCTCGCGCCAGGGCAGGGTGATCTCCGCGCCCGGCGCCAGCGTGGCGTGGATCATGGTGATCGGCGTGTGCGTGATGCCCGGGCCCTGGTGGCCGTCCAGCTCACCGGCGATGACGCGCAGCAGCGCGCCGCCGTCGGGGGAGGTGAGCAGCTGGACGTTGCCGCCGCGGATGTCCTGGTAGCGCGGGGCCATCATCTTGTCCTTGGCCGGGAGGTTCACCCACAGCTGCAGACCGTGGAACAGACCGCCGGACACCACCAGCGACTCCGGCGGGGCCTCGATGTGCAGCAGACCCGAGCCCGCGGTCATCCACTGGGTGTCGCCGTTGGTGATGGTGCCGCCGCCGCCGTTGGAGTCCTGGTGGTCGAAGACGCCGTCGATGATGTAGGTGACGGTCTCGAAGCCGCGGTGGGGGTGCCACGGGGTGCCCTTGGGCTCGCCCGGCGCGTACTCCACCTCGCCCATCTGGTCCATCATGATGAACGGGTCGAGATGGCGGTAGTTGATCCCGGCGAACGCCCGGCGCACCGGGAAGCCCTCGCCCTCGAAACCGCTGGGCGCGGTCGTGACGGTGAGCACGGGACGTGCCACGGCGTCGGCCGGCGCGCTCACGCGCGGGAGCGCCAGCGGGTTCTCGACGGTCACTGCAGGCATGGTCGGTACCTCCTTGTGCGGACACTTTAGTTGAGCGTTGAACTTTCTGCCACCCCCAACAGAGAGAGCCCGGAGGGCATTCCCTCCGGGCTCGGTGCACGGCGATGGCGTCCAGCCGTCTGCGCAGCAAGGGCGTCTAGCCATACATACGGCGCATCGCGAAGTCGACCATCTGCTCCACGGCCTTCGCGTCGAAGACGATCCGGTGCTCGCCCTCCATGTCGAGGACGAAGCCGTAGCCGGTGGGGAGCAGGTCGATCACCTCGGAGCCGGTGATCACGAAGTACTTGGACTCCTTGCCCGCGTACCGGCGCAGCTCCTTCAGCGAGGTGAACATCGGGATCACGGGCTGCTGGGTGTTGTGCAGGGCCAGGAAGCCGGGGGTGTCACCGCGCGGGCAGTACACCTTCGACGTGGCGAAGATCTGCTGGAAGTCCTCGGCGGGCATCTGGCCCGTGGTGAAGGCCCGCACCGCGTCGGCGAGCGACGGCGGAGACGGCTCCGGGTAGAGGGGCGGCTGCTGGCCGTATCCGCCGACGCCGCCGGGCATCTGCTGCTGCGGCGGGACGTAACCCTGCTGCGCGCCCGCGCTCTGCTCGTAGCCGTACATGCCCGCAAGAGTAGTCAACGGCCCGGCCCCGAGTAGAGCTCGTCACAGATGACCGATCGGGGTTGCTTCTTATTACCGACGGGTAGCATCATCGGAGCTACTTGTTGGTACGTGAACCAGTCGCGAGGAGCCAGTGCCTCGCCCGAGTCCTCACACGGGAGCCGTAGCCATGGGGCACTACAAGTCGAACCTCCGCGACATCGAGTTCAACCTCTTCGAGGTCCTCGGGCGGGACAAGCTCTACGGCACCGGCCCGTTCGAGGAGATGGACACCGACACGGCCAAGAGCATCCTCGAGGAGCTGACCCGCCTCGCGGAGAACGAGCTGGCCGAGTCGTTCGCGGACGCCGACCGCAACCCGCCGGTCTTCGACCCCGAGACCAACACCGCCCCGGTGCCCGCGAGCTTCAAGAAGAGCTACAAGGCCTTCATGGACTCCGAGTACTGGCGCCTGGGCCTGCCGGAGGAGATCGGCGGCACCACCGCTCCCCCGTCCCTGATCTGGGCGTACGCGGAGCTGGTCCTCGGCGCCAACCCGGCCGTGTGGATGTACTCCTCCGGCCCGGCGTTCGCCCGCATCCTCTTCGAGGAGGGCACCGAGGAGCAGCAGAAGCTCGCGCAGATCGCGGTCGAGAAGACCTGGGGCTCCACCATGGTCCTCACCGAGCCCGACGCGGGCTCCGACGTGGGCGCCGGCCGCACCAAGGCGGTCAAGCAGGAGGACGGCTCCTGGCACATCGAGGGCGTGAAGCGCTTCATCACCTCCGGTGAGCACGACATGGAGGAGAACATCCTCCACTACGTCCTCGCCCGCCCCGAGGGCGCCGGCCCCGGCACCAAGGGCCTGTCCCTCTTCCTCGTCCCGAAGTACCTCTTCGACTGGGAGACCGGCGAGCTGGGCGAGCGCAACGGCGTCTACGCCACCAACGTCGAGCACAAGATGGGCCTGAAGGCCTCCAACACCTGCGAGATGACCTTCGGCGACCGCCACCCCGCCAAGGGCTGGCTGATCGGCGACAAGCACGACGGCATCCGCCAGATGTTCCGCATCATCGAGTTCGCCCGCATGATGGTCGGCACGAAGGCGATCTCCACGCTCTCCACCGGCTACCTGAACGCGCTGGAGTACGCCAAGGAGCGCGTCCAGGGTCCGGACCTGGCGAACTTCATGGACAAGACCGCGCCCAAGGTCACCGTCACGCACCACCCCGACGTCCGCCGCTCGCTGATGACGCAGAAGGCGTACGCGGAGGGCATGCGCGCCCTCGTCCTCCACACCGCCTCGGTCCAGGACACGATCGCGGTCAAGGAGGCCAACGGCGAGGACGCCTCCACCGAGCACGCGCTGAACGACCTGCTCCTGCCCATCGTCAAGGGCTACGGCTCCGAGAAGGGCTACGAGCAGCTCGCCCAGTCGCTGCAGACCTTCGGCGGCTCCGGCTTCCTGCAGGAGTACCCGATCGAGCAGTACATCCGCGACGCCAAGATCGACACCCTGTACGAGGGCACCACCGCCATCCAGGGCCAGGACTTCTTCTTCCGGAAGATCGTCCGCAACCAGGGCGCCGCGCTGAACTCGCTCGCCGAGGACATCAAGAAGTTCCTCGCCCTCGGCACCGGCGGCGAGGAGCTCGCCGGCGCCCGCGAGCACCTCGCCAAGGCGGCCGTCGAGCTGGAGGCCATCGTCGGCCTGATGCTGACCGACCTCGCGGCCACCGAGCAGGACGTCAAGAACATCTACAAGGTCGGCCTGAACAGCACCCGCCTGCTGCTGGCCTCCGGTGACGTGATCGTCGGTTACCTGCTGCTCAAGGGCGCGGCGATCGCCGCCGAGAAGCTGGAGACCGCCTCCGCCAAGGACAAGGCGTTCTACCAGGGCAAGATCGCGGCGGCGAAGTTCTTCGCGGCCAACGTCCTGCCGGGCGTCACCCTGGCCCGCAAGGTCTCGGAGAACGTCGACCTCGACCTCATGGAGCTGGACGAGGCCGCCTTCTAGTCCGCCCGTGGGGGGAGGGCCCGGCGGCCCTCCCGCGGGGCCCGGCGGCCCGCACTCCGGGCTTTCCGGAAACTCCACACCGCCCTCACGAGGGCCCGTTCCCGATCACAGGGAACGGGCCCTCGTCCGTCGTTAAGGTGAACCCATGAGTACAAGCCAGCGCTTCGACCGCGGCCACACCGACGACCTCATGTCCTTCCTGGCGGCCGGCCCGTCGCCGTACCACGCCGTGGCGAACGCCGCCGCGCGGCTGGAGAAGGCCGGCTTCCGCCAGGTCGCCGAGACGGACGCCTGGGACGGCACGTCCGGCGGCAAGTACGTGCTGCGCGGCGGGGCGATCGTGGCCTGGTACGTCCCGGAGGGCGCCGCGCCGCACACCCCCTTCCGCATCGTCGGCGCGCACACCGACTCCCCCAACCTGCGGGTGAAGCCGCAGCCCGACCTCGGCGCGCACGGCTGGCGCCAGGTCGCGGTGGAGATCTACGGCGGCCCGCTGCTGAACTCCTGGCTCGACCGCGACCTCGGCCTGGCCGGACGGCTGACCCTGCGCGACGGCTCCACCCGCCTGGTGAACGTCGACCGGCCGCTGCTGCGGGTCCCCCAGCTCGCCATCCACCTCGACCGCTCGGTGTCCTCCGAGGGCCTCAAGCTCGACAAGCAGCGGCACCTGCAGCCGGTGTGGGGGCTGGGCGACGAGGTCGGTGAGGGCGACCTCGTCTCCTTCCTGGAGGAGGAGGCCGGCGTCCCGGCGGGCGAGGCGGCCGGCTGGGACCTGATGGTGCACTCCGTGGAGCCGCCGGCCTACCTCGGCCGGGACCGCGAACTGGTCGCGGGCCCGCGCATGGACAACCTGCTGTCGGTGCACGCCGCCACGGCCGCGCTCGCCTCGGTGGCCGGGGCCGAGCTGCCCTGCATCCCGGTGCTCGCCGCCTTCGACCACGAGGAGAACGGCTCCCAGTCCGACACCGGCGCCGACGGCCCGCTGCTCGGCAACGTGCTGGAGCGCTCGGTGTTCGCGCGCGGCGGGTCGTACGAGGACCGGGCGCGCGCCTTCGCGGGCACCGTGTGCCTGTCCTCCGACACCGGCCACGCCGTGCACCCCAACTACGCAGAGCGGCACGACCCCACGCACCACCCGCGCGCGGGCGGCGGCCCCATCCTCAAGGTCAACGTCAACAACCGCTACGCCACGGACGGTTCGGGCCGGGCGGTCTGGGCGGCGGCCTGCGAGAAGGCCGGCGTGCCCTTCCAGTCCTTCGTCTCCCACAACTCCATGCCGTGCGGCACGACCATCGGCCCGATCACCGCGGCCCGGCACGGCATCCAGACCGTCGACATCGGCGTGGCGATCCTGTCCATGCACAGCGCCCGCGAACTGTGCGCGGCCGACGACCCGTTCCTCCTGGCCAACGCGCTGGCGGCGTTCCTGGAGGGCTGACCGGCCGGCCCATGAGGAATCGCTTCAGCATGCTCGCCGGATGTCCGGGTACACGACGGTGACCGGAAGGGACCGGAACAGGCCGGAACCACCGGACCTGACACCGGACAGGAGGCAACACTCATGGGCCTCGGCGGATGCATAGTCCTCATCGCCGTGGGAGCCATTCTCACGTTCGCGACCGACTGGCACATGCAGGGCGTCAACCTCGACCTCGTCGGCATCATCCTGATGATCGTCGGCCTGATCGGCGTGGTGACGTTCAGCAGCATCGCGCGGCGCCGCCGCGTCGTGCCCACGACAGTCGTCGAAGAAGAACGGCACCACCACGTCCACGACGGTTACACCGACGGCTACGGCGTGTGAGCGGGCGCCCGATCAGGCGTCCAGCCCCGCCAGCACGAGCGGCAGCCGGTCCGCCCCGCCCCCGGTGAGGCGGACCGGGACGCCCCAGTCCTGCTGGTGCACATGACAGGCCGGGTACTGGTTGGCCGAGTCGTCGTCGCACGAGGCGGCCATCGCGGAGACGTGCAGCACACCCTCCGCCACCGCGGGGTTCAGCTCCAGGGCGCGTGAGAGGTCCGTCCCCGCGCCCTCGCCCTTGAGCAGCAGCTCCGGAGGGGTGGAGGAGACCAGCAGCCGCGTCGACGGGCCGTACCGCGTGTCCAGTTTCTGGCCCGCGGGGGCCTCGAAGATCACATCCAGCCGGAGCGAGCCGGGGGCCACCTCGGTCGCCGCCCGCTGGGTGCGGTGGGCGACCGACTCCACGCGCACCGCCTCCTCCGGCAGCCGCAGCCGGGTCAGCCGGTGCCTGGCCGACTCCACGACCACGATGTCCTCACCGACGAGCACCGCGCCACTGGGCTCGCGCAGATCGGTGGCCAGCGTGGTCACCTCGCCGGTCGCCGGATCGTAGCGGCGCAGGGCGTGGTTGTAGGTGTCGGACACGGCGACTGAGCCGTCCGGAAGGGCCGTGACGCCCAACGGGTGCTGCAGCAGCGCCTGTTCGGCCGCCCCGTCCCGGTGCCCGAAGTCGAACAGTCCGGTACCGACGGCGGTGTGCACGGAGCCGTCGGGCTCCACCCAGCGCAGCGCGGAGGTCTCCGAGTCGGCGAGCCACAGCCGTTCGGGCGTGGCGGCGAGGCCGGACGGCTGCGCGAACCACGCCTCGGCGCCCGGCCCGTCGACGAGCCCCTCGTTGGTGGTGCCCGCGGTGACGCCGACCGTCCCCTCGGCCGGGTCGTACGCCCACAGCTGGTGCACCCCCGCCATGGCGATCCACACCCTGCCGTTCCACCAGGCCACGTCCCAGGGGGACGACAGCCGCACCTCGCGGCCGGGGCCGGAGGTCGCCTCGCCCTGCATCCACTGGTACCCGGTGCCGGCCAGGGTCGTGGTCCGTCCCGTCTCCGGATCGAAGCGCCGCAGGGCGTGGTTCACCGTGTCCGCGACCACGACGGTGCCGTCCGGCAGGAGCGCGAGCCCCTGCGGCTCCTGGAACCGGGCCCGGTCCGGGGCGCCGTCGGTCAGCCCCCGGCCACCCTGGCCGATCCGCCGGACGACCGTCTCCCCGTCCGGCTCCAGCTCCACCAGCTGGTGCCGGGTCGTGTCACTGACCAGGAAGTTCCCGCTCGGCAGCAGCAGCGCCCGCCCCGGGAAGCGCAGGGTGGTCGGCTCCGGCTCCGGCGCCACGTACGGCCCGTCGCCGCGCCGCAGGGTGCCCTTCGCCGCGTGCTCGGCCTCCAGCTCCTCCACCAGCCGCTCGATGGCGTGCGCGTGCCCCTCGCCGGCGTGCTGCGCGACGACGTACCCCTCCGGGTCGATCACCACCAGCGTCGGCCAGGCCCGCACCGCGTACTGCTTCCAGGTGGCCAGCTCCGGGTCGTCGAGCACCGGGTGCTCCACCCCGTACCGCTCCACGGCGTCGACCACCGCCCGGTGCTCCGCCTCGTGCGCGAACTTCGGCGAATGCACCCCGATGATCACCACCGTGTCCCGGTGCTTCTCCTCCAGCTCCCGCAGCTCGTCGAGAACGTGCAGGCAGTTCACGCAACAAAAGGTCCAGAAATCCAGGACGACGATGCGACCCCGCAGGTCGGCGAGGGTGTAATGCCTGCCACCGGTGTTCAGCCAGCCGCCCCTGCCGGTCAGCTCGGGGGCGCGGACACGTGCGCGCTTTGCCATGCGTCAAGCCAACCACACGGCTGGGGACGCGATTCCCCAGGGACATGTGAGGGCGGTGTTCCCCGGACGTCAGCCCGTCGGCCTACCGGCGGCGTTCCGGAGCGGCCGCCGGGGAAGCGGTGAGGGCATGAGATTCCTCGTGCGCGACCGGATCCTCGGCATCGGTGACGACTACTGGATCGAGGACGAGCAGGGCCGCAAGGTCTTCCTCGTCGACGGCAAGGCGATGCGGCTGCGGGACACCTTCGAGCTGAAGGACGCCCAGGGCCGGATCCTGATCGACATCCACCAGAAGATGTTCGCCCTGCGGGACACCATGGTGATCGAGCGGGGCGGGGAGGCCCTGGCGAAGATCCGCCGCAAGCGGCTGTCGCTGCTGCGCAACCACTACCGGGTGTCCCTGGTGGACGGCACCGAGCTCGACGTCAGCGGCAAGATCCTCGACCGCGAGTTCGCCGTCGAGTACGAGGGCGAACTGCTGGCGGTGATCTCGCGTCGGTGGCTCACCGTCGTGGAGACGTACGGGGTCGACGTCGTACGGGAGGACATGGACCCGGCGCTGGTGATCGCGGTGGCGGTGTGCGTGATCCATCTGGCGGAGAAGGAGCGGGAGGACCGGGACGACGACTAGGGCCGTCCCGGCGCCCGTCCCAGCGGCCCTCCTGGCGCCCGCGGATCAGGCGGGTGCCGGCGACCGGCAACCGGCACGACCGGCTACCGGCCGCCGGCCCGGCGGCGCGGCGGTTCCAGTCCCAGCACGCGGTCCTTCAGGGCCGGGAACTGCTCCCGGGTCGTGGCGACCTTGCCGGGGTCCAGGTCCACGGTGAGGACCTCCTCGCCGGGGCCCGCCTCGGCCAGCACCTCGCCCCAGGGATCCACCACGATCGAGTGACCCGCCTGCGGAACCCCCGCGTGCGTCCCGGCCGTTCCACAGGCGAGCACGAACGCCTGGTCCTCCACCGCCCGCGCCCGGGCCAGCAGCGTCCAGTGCGCGCGGCGGCGTTCGGGCCAGCCCGCCGGGACCACCAGGATCTCGGCCCCGGCGTCGACGAGCCCGCGGAAGAGTTCGGGGAAGCGGAGGTCGTAGCAGGTGGCCAGGCCCAGGGTCGTCTCGGGCAGACGCACCGTCACCAGTTCGCTGCCCGCGCCCATCAGCACGGCCTCGCCCTTGTCGAAGCCGAAGCGGTGGATCTTGCGGTAGGCGGCGGCGAGTTCCCCGGAGGGGGTGAACAGCAGGGAGGTGTTGTAGAGCGGGCCGTCGGGGTCTCGCTCGGGGATCGAGCCGGCGTGCAGCCACACGCCGGCGTCGCTCGCCGCCTTGGCCATCGCCTCGTACGTCGGGCCTTCGAGCGGTTCGGCCCGGCCCGCGAACTCCTCGAAGGCGAAGGCTCCGGTGGTCCACAGCTCCGGCAGGACCACGAGATCGGCTCCGGCCTGTTCTCGTACCAGCGCGGCCACCCGTTCACGACGCGATTCGACGGGTTCGTCCTCGTTTACGGCGATCTGGATCAGCGAGGCGCGCACACTACCACCGTCCTGACATTCGAGTCGTCCACACGGGCCTACGATCGTCACACGAAAGCACTGCCGGGGTGCCTCACAGCAGCGTAACTTGGGGGTCCCCTGCTCGAAGCGGAGCGGAGAGCCTGGGGGAGCTCGAAGACACCCGCCGACAGCAGCCACCTCTGCCTGGCAACGCCGCCGCCATCAGCCCGTGTACCGACCGCCGAGGGGTCCCGTTCCGTGAGTCTGCATCCCACCCTCCAGCCCTACGCCGACGCCTGGACCCACTCCGTCGAAGCGATATCCGAGCTGGTGCAGCCGCTCGTGGAGGGCGAGTGGAACCGGCGGACACCGTGCCCGGGCTGGTCGGTCCGCGACCTGGTCTCCCACGTCATCGGCATGGACTGCGAGATGCTCGGCGACCCCCGCCCCATCCACTCGCTCCCGCGCGACCTGTTCCATGTCGCCAGCGAGCACCAGCGCTACATGGAGATGCAGGTCGACGTCCGCCGCCATCACACGGCGCCGGAGATGACCTCCGAGCTGGAGTACACGATCATCCGCCGCAACCGGCAGCTGCGGAACGAGTCCCGTGACCCCGGCACCAAGATCCGCGGGCCGCTCGGCACGGAGATCACCCTCGAAGAGGCGATGCGCTACCGCGCGTTCGACATCTGGGTGCACGAGCAGGACCTGCGCGCCGCCCTCGGCCGCCCGGGCGGGCTGGACGCGCCCGGTGCGCTGGTGGCCCGTGACTACCTGCTGGGCGAGCTGCCCGACGTGGTCGCGGTCAAGGCCGACGCCCCGCGCAGCTCGGCGATCGTCTTCGACGTGCACGGGCCGGTGGAGTTCCTGCGCACGATCCGCGTGGACATCCAGGGCCGCGGCACGCTGGAGACCGCACCGGCTCTCGGCCCGGCCGCGACCCTCACCCTCGACTGGGAGACGTACGTCCGCCTCGCCTGCGGCCGGGTCGCTCCGGAGGCGGTGGCGGACCGGGTGAAGGCGGAGGGCGACCCGGATCTGACGGAGGCGATCCTGCGGAACTTCAGGGTGACGCAGTAGGGGACTTCTCCTGGGGTCCGCCCCGAAGCGGGGGCCCGGGGGCTCCCGCCCCCGGGCATGCCGGCGGCGGGTGCCCTACGCGGGGACGTGCACCGTCTCCACCCGGCTCGCCACCAGCCGCTCCCGCTCCCTGCGTGCCGCCCGCGCGCGCAGCCGCAGGATCTGGCTGACGCCCAGCGCCTGGAGCACGAACACCGCCGAGAAGGCGATCGTGTAGTCGTCCCCGGTGGCGTCCAGGAGGACGCCGATCGCCAACAGGGTCGTCATCGAGGCGACGAAACCGCCCATGTTGGTGATTCCGGACGCCGTGCCCTGACGCTCCGGCGGGTTCGCGGGCCGGGCGAAGTCGAATCCGATCATGGAGGCCGGACCGCACGCCCCGAGCACCGTGCACAGCGCGACGAGCAGCCACATCGGCGCCCGTTCACCGGGGTACGCCAGCGTCGCGGCCCACATGCCGGCCGTGGCCGTCACCGTGCCGAGCGCGAGCGGCAGCCGGGCCGCGTGGTGCCGGGCGACGACCTGGCCGTAGACGAGGCCGACGACCATGTTGGACAGGACGACCAGGGTGAGCAGTTCCCCGGCACTCGCGCGGGACAGCCCCTGCGCCTGCACCAGGAAGGGCAGCCCCCACAGCAGCAGGAACACCATCGCCGGGAACTGCGTGGTGAAGTGCACCCAGAGCCCGAGCCGGGTCCCCGGCTCCCGCCAGGCCGCGGCGATCTGCCGGCGCACATAGGCGGCGCCATGGTGGGACAGCGGCGCCGGTTCGTGGCCCTCGGGGTGGTCCCGGAGGAACAGGAGCAGCAGGACCAGCACGGTCACGCCGGCCAGCGCGCTGCCGGCGAAGGCGGCGGTCCAGCCCAGTGAGTGCAGCAGCCGGGCCAGCACCAGCGTGGACACCAGGTTGCCGGCCATGCCGACCAGCCCGGCGAGCTGGGCGACCAGCGGCCCGCGCCGGGCGGGGAACCAGCGGGTGCCCAGCCGCAGCACGCTGATGAAGGTCATGGCGTCGCCGCAGCCGAGCAGTGCGCGCGAGGCGAGCGCCGTGCCGTACGACGTGGAGAAGGCGAAGCCCAGCTGCCCGGCCGTGAACAGCACGACGCCGAGTCCGAGCACCCTCTTGGTGCCGAGCCGGTCGACGAGCAGGCCGACGGGTATCTGCATGCCCGCGTAGACGAGGAGCTGGAGGATCGAGAAGGTGGACAGCGCCGAGGCGTTCACGTGGAAGCGGACGGCGGCGTCGAGGCCGGCGACCCCCAGCGAGGTACGGAAGATGACGGCGACGAAGTAGACGGCGACGCCGATGCCCCAGACGGCGACGGCCCGCCGGCCGCCGGGCGGGTCCCCCGGCAGGGAGACGGACGACGAGCTCATCGCACCTCTCCCCGGGCCAGGTGGGAGAACCAGCCGACGTGGCGGTGGACGACGTCGACGGCCGCCTCCGCGTCGCCGGAGCGCAGCGCGTCGAGGATCTCCCCGTGCTCGGCGAGCGTCTTGGCGATCCGGTCGGGGTGGGAGTGCATGACGGCGACGCCCATCCGCAACTGGCGGTCGCGCAGCTGGTCGTAGAGGCGGGAGAGGATCTCGTTGCCGCCGCTGCGGACGATCTCGGCGTGGAAGCAGCGGTCGGTGACGGCGGCCTCGGCGAAGTCGCCCGCGGCGGCCTGCCGCTTCTGCCGGTCGAGCAGCTCCTGAAGCCGTTCGAGCAGAGCGGGCGGCGCGGGTACGGCCTTGCGCGCGGCGTGCTCCTCGACCAGCAGCCGGGTCTCGACGACGTCGGCGATCTCCTGCGCGGAGACCGGGAGGACGAGGGCTCCCTTTTTCGGGTAGAGCTTGATGAGCCCCTCGACCTCCAGCCGCAGCAGCGCCTCGCGCACCGGTGTGCGCGAGACCCCGACGGCCTCGGCCAGCTCTCCCTCGGTGAGCAGCGTCCCGCCCTCGTAACGGCGGTCCAGAACTCCTTGTTTGACGTGGGTGTAGACGCGGTCCGCGGCGGGAGGTTGTTTGACGGCCAGGCTCATGCCCACAGCATAGATACAACACGTACGCATGCCCCCGTCCGTCCACGATGCGGACCGGACGGGAAGTCATTCCCAGCGCGCGCACAACCATCTGTGCTAGTTACGAGTCACACAGGTGCGGCCCCACTTTCTCCGTGGCACTCAACTCGGCCGCATCCAGGGGCATTCGACGTAATCGGGGTACCTCACTTGAAAACCGGCATTCAGGGTTTCCGTGTCCGCAGAGCCGCAGCCGTCGTCGTGACGACCGGCGCCGTGTTCGCCACCGGGGCCCTCACCGCGGCGCCCGCACAGGCCGTGACCGCGCCCTCGATCGTGGCCAAGGGCGGCTACGCGATGAACAACGCGACCGGTACGACGCTGTTCACCAAGGCCGCGGACACCAGGCGTTCCACCGGCTCCACCACGAAGATCATGACCGCGAAGGTCGTGCTCGCGCAGCCGAACCTGAACCTCGACGCCAAGGTCACCATCCAGAAGGCGTACAGCGACTACGTGGTGGCGAACAACGCCTCCCAGGCCCACCTGATCGTGGGCGACAAGGTCACCGTCCGCCAGCTGCTGTACGGGCTGATGCTGCCGTCGGGCTGCGACGCCGCGTACGCGCTGGCCGACAAGTTCGGCTCGGGCTCGACCCGGGCGGCGCGCGTGAAGTCGTTCATCGGCAAGATGAACAGCGCCGCGGTCGCCCTCAACCTGAAGAACACGCACTTCGACTCGTTCGACGGCATCGGCAACGGGTCCAACTACTCGACGCCGCGCGACCTGACGAAGATCGCGAGCAGCGCGATGAAGAACTCCACGTTCCGCACGGTCGTGAAGACGAAGTCGTACACGGCCAAGACCATCACCAAGACGGGCAGCACCCGCACGATGGCGACGTGGACGAACACCAACTCGCTGCTGAGCAGCTACAGCGGCACCATCGGCGTGAAGACCGGCTCCGGCCCCGAGGCGGGCGCCTGCCTGGTCTTCGCCGCCACCCGCAACGGCAAGACCGTCATCGGCACGGTTCTGGCGTCGACGACGTACGCGCAGCGCGCGACGGACTCGACCAAGATCCTGAACTACGGCTTCGCCAGGCTGGGCTGACGCCCCAGCACCCGAACAAGGGGACGGGCCCGCCGCACGCGCGGCGGGCCCGTCCCTTTTCGGCTCCCTACGCCCAGCTGATCAGGCGCTTGGGCTGTTCCAGGATCGCCGCGGTGTCCGCGAGGACCTTGGAGCCCAGCTCGCCGTCGACCAGGCGGTGGTCGAAGCTCAGCGCCAGGGTGGTGACCTGGCGCGGCTTCACCTTGCCCTTGTGGACCCACGGCTGGAGCTTGATCGCGCCGACCGCGAGGATCGCGGACTCGCCCGGGTTGAGGATCGGCGTGCCGGTGTCGACGCCGAAGACGCCGACGTTGGTGATGGTGACCGTGCCGCCCTGCATCGCGGACGGGGAGGTCCTGCCCTCCCGCGCCGTGGACACCAGCTCGCCGAGCGACTCCGCCAGCTGCGGCAGGGTCTGGGCGTGCGCGTCCTTGATGTTCGGCACGATCAGGCCCCGCGGCGTGGCGGCCGCGATGCCCAGGTTGACGTAGTGCTTCTGCACGATCTCCTGGTTGGCCTCGTCCCAGGACGCGTTGACCTCCGGGTTGCGCTTGATGGCGACCAGGAGGGCCTTGGCGATGAGCAGCAGCGGGTTCACCCGCAGGCCCGCGAACTCCTTGTCCTGCTTCAGCTCCTCGACCAGGCGCATCGTCCGGGTCACGTCCACCGTCACGAACTCCGTGACGTGCGGCGCCGTGAAGGCCGAGCCGATCATGGCCGCCGCGGTGGCCTTGCGGACGCCCTTGACCGGGATGCGGGTCTCGCGCGCACCGTCGTACGTCACCGCCGGCGCGGGGGCGGCCGGGGCCGGTGCGGCGGCCGCGGGGGCCTGCGGCGCCGGCTCGGCGGCCTGCGGCGGGGCCGGGACCGCCGCCACCGCCGCGTGCACGTCCTCGCGCGTGATGATGCCGTCCGGGCCGGACGGGACCACCGTGGCCAGGTCCACGCCGAGGTCCTTGGCGAGCTTGCGCACCGGCGGCTTGGCCAGCGGGCGGGGCCCGGCGGCCGGCGCGGCCGCGCCGTGCCCGTTCAGCTCGGCCTGGACCGCCGCCGTGGCGGCGGTCGCCGCGGCCTCGGGGCCCTTGCGGGGGCGGCGCTTCGTCGAGGACGTCGCGACGCCGTAGCCGACCAGCACCGGCTGGCGGCCTTCCGGCTTGGGCTCCTCCGCCGTCTGCTCGGCCGGGGCCGGGGCCTCGGCGGCAACCGGGGTCTCGGCGGCGGCCGGGACCTCGGCGGGCGCGCCGCCCGACACGTCCACCGCGATGATGGCCGTGCCCACGTCCACCGTGGTGCCCTCGGGGAAGTGCAGCGCGCGGACCACGCCGTCGTAGGGGATGGGGAGCTCGACGGCCGCCTTGGCCGTCTCCACCTCGCACACCGCCTGACCGTCCGTGACCGTGTCACCGGGCTGGACGTACCACTTGAGGATCTCCGCCTCGGTGAGCCCCTCGCCCACGTCCGGCATCTTGAACTCGCGCACGGACGCTTCCGTCATCGTCGTCACGACCCTCTCCTCAGTACGCCAGCGAGCGGTCGACGGCGTCGAGCACGCGGTCCAGGTTCGGCAGGTACTCCTCCTCCAGCCGCGCCGGCGGATACGGCGCGTGGTAGCCGCCGACCCGCAGCACCGGGGCCTCCAGGTGGTAGAAGCACCGCTCGGTGATCCGGGCGGCGATCTCCGCGCCCGAGCCGAAGAACACCGGCGCCTCGTGGACGACGACCAGGCGGCGGGTCTTCTCCACCGAGGCCTGGATCGAGTCGAAGTCGAGCGGGGAGACCGAGCGCAGGTCCAGGACCTCCAGGGCCTTGCCCTCCTCGGCCGCCGCGTCCGCGACCTCCTGGCAGAGCTTCACCATCGGGCCGTAGGCGGCGAGGGTGAGGTCCGTGCCCTCACGGACCACGCGTGCCTTGTGCAGGGGGCCGGGGATGGCCTCCGTGGCGACCTCGGCCTTGTCCCAGTAGCGCCGCTTCGGCTCGAAGAAGATCACCGGGTCGTCGCTCTGGATGGCCTGCTGCATCATCCAGTACGCGTCCGACGCGTTCGACGGGGAGACGATCTTCAGGCCCGCCACGTGCGCGAAGAGCGACTCGGGCGACTCCGAGTGGTGCTCGACCGCGCCGATGCCGCCGCCGTAGGGGATGCGGACGACGACGGGCAGCTTGACCTTGCCCAGCGAGCGGGCGTGCATCTTCGCGAGCTGCGTGACGATCTGGTCGTACGCCGGGAAGACGAAGCCGTCGAACTGGATCTCCACCACCGGGCGGTAGCCGCGCAGGGCGAGACCGATCGCGGTGCCGACGATGCCGGACTCCGCGAGCGGGGTGTCGATGACGCGGCTCTCGCCGAAGTCCTTCTGCAGGCCGTCCGTCACCCGGAACACGCCGCCCAGCTTGCCGACGTCCTCGCCCATGATCAGGACCTTGGGGTCCGACTCCAGGGCACGGCGCAGCGACTCGTTGATCGCCTTGGCCAGGGCCATCTTCTCCGCTGCCATGATCAGACCCCCTCTGCGTCCGCGAACGACGCCTGGTAGGCGGCGAACTGGGCGCGCTCCTCGTCGACGAGCGCGTGCCCGTCCGCGTACACGTTCTCGAAGATGGCGAAGTGGTCCGGGTCGGGCATGGCGCGGACCGCTTCGCGCACTCGCTTGCCCAACGCCTCGCTCTCGGCCTCCAGTTCCGCGAAGAATCCCTCGTCCGCGTGGTTTTCGGCCTCCAGGTAGCGGCGCAGACGCAGGATCGGGTCCTTCGCCTCCCAGGCCACCCGCTCGTCGTCGTGGCGGTAGCGGGTGGGGTCGTCGGAGGTGGTGTGGGCGCCCATGCGGTAGGTGTACGCCTCGACCAGGGTGGGCCCCTCGCCGCCGCGGGCACGCTCCAGCGCCCACTTGGTGACGGCCAGGCAGGCCAGCACGTCGTTGCCGTCGACGCGGACGCCGGGGAAGCCGAAGCCCTGCGCGCGCTGGTAGAGCGGGACGCGGGTCTGCTTCTCGGTCGGCTCGGAGATCGCCCACTGGTTGTTCTGGCAGAAGAACACGACCGGGGCGTTGTAGACCGCGGAGAAGGTGAAGGACTCCGCCACGTCGCCCTGGCTGGAGGCGCCGTCGCCGAAGTACGCGATGACCGCGGAGTCCGCGCCGTCCTTGGCGATGCCCATCGCGTAGCCCGTGGCGTGCAGCGTCTGGGAGCCGATGACGATCGTGTAGAGCTGGAAGTTGTTGCTGTTGGGGTCCCAGCCGCCGTTGTTCACACCCCGGAACATGCCGAGCAGGTTGGTCGGGTCGACCCCGCGGCACCAGGCCACGCCGTGCTCGCGGTAGGTCGGGAAGACGTAGTCGTCCTCGCGGGTGGCCCGGCCGGAGCCGATCTGCGCGGCCTCCTGGCCCAGCAGCGAGGCCCACAGGCCCAGCTCGCCCTGGCGCTGCAGCGCGGTGGCCTCGGCGTCGAAGCGGCGGGTGAGCACCATGTCGCGGTACAGGCCGCGGAGCTCTTCGGGGGTGATACCGGCGACGTACTTGTCGTACTCGGCGTTCTTGACGCGCTTCCCCTCGGGGGTCAGCAGCTGCACGAGCTCGGGGTCGGCGCTCTTCCGCGCGCCCCCGCGACTTTTGGTGCCGGTGGTGCCGGCCTTGCTTCCGGCGCTGCGTCGCGATGTGCGCGCGGCAGTGCTCTCCACGGTCACGTGTGCTCCTCCGTCGGTCCGGCCCCCGGGGTTGCCGGTCGGCCTGGGGGTCTCCCCTTGCTCGTCGAGAGCCCGGGGAGGCTCGCCTGGTCCGACCACCGGGCACGGGGTGGGTGCCACTCAGCCGGGAACAGGCGTGACAGGTGCCCCGGCGAGCGCCCTGCAACAGTCACGTTACCCAGTGCTCCACATTTCTGTGAAACCCCTCCTGACCTGCGTTTTTCCTTGGATTTCCAAGTATTTTCACTAGGAAGTCCAAGTACCTCGCCGGTCTTCGGGACAGCCGCTGGTCACAGCCTTGCAGGGGGCCGGAACACCGGCACGTTATCCCGGTCACCCCGGCGACGGGAAGGGTTAGCGGACGGCCGGAAATGCTCCCGCCGGGGGACGACTCCGCGTAGCCGGCGGGGTGCGCACCGGCGTCGGGGAGGGAACGGCATGCGACCTGTAGTGACCGAAAGCGACTGCCGGAGACTGCCTGTGACAACGCGCAGCTCACGGCCTCGCCGGGTGCCCTAGCATCTGGCGCGTGCCGCGCCCTTGTGTACCACCCCCTGTACCCCTCGCGCCCCCTCTGAGCGCCCTGCTGCGCCAGTACGCCGCCGGATCCGCCCTCACCTGTGAACCCGTCGACCAGGGCCTGCTCAACCGCGGCTACCGGCTGTGCACGACCCGCGGCCGCTACTTCCTCAAGCACCACTTCGATCCGGACACCGCCGACCCCGCGGCCATCGCCCGCCAGCACCGCGCCACCCAGCGGCTGGCCGATCTCGGCGTCCCGGTGGCGCCCCCGCTCCCCGGCCGGGACGGGCGCACGGTCGCCGTCGTCGGCGGCCACGCGTACGCCCTGCACCCCTGGGTCGAGGGCCGGCACCGCCACGGCGGCCAGCTCACCACCAAGCAGTGCGCGCGCCTCGGGGCGCTGCTGGGAGCCGTGCACGCCTGCCTGGAGCGCGTGATGCCGCCGAAGGGGCGCACCCGCCCGGCCACCGGCCCCCACCCGGTGGAGAGCGCCGACCCCGACGACACCTTCGCCCTGATCGACGGCCTGCTCGCCCACGTCCGCCGGCGGCGCCCCCTCGACACCTTCGACGAGCTGGCCAGGTACCGCCTCCTGGAGCGGCGGGCGCTGCTGGAGCAGCACACGGACCGGCGTCCGCCGCCCGGCGGCCCGGTGGGCTGGGTGCACGGGGACTTCCACCCGTTCAACCTGCTCTACCGGGGGGACGCGCCCGCGGCGATCGTCGACTGGGACCGGCTCGGGGTGCAGCCCCGCGCGGAGGAGGCCGTACGGGCGGCCGCGATCTTCTTCGTCCGGCCCGTCGGGACCCTCGACCTGCCGAAGGTCAGGGCGTACGTGCGCGCGTACCGCCGGGCGGCCGGGGCGACGCCCTCGGAGCTCGCCGCGGCGGTGCACCGGGTGTGGTGGGAGCGCCTGAACGACTTCTGGATGCTGCGCTGGCACTACGAACGCGGCGACACCCGCGCGGACCCGCAGTTCCCGGCCGCCTCGGCGCTCGTGGTGTGGTGGACGCGGGAGTACGACGCGGTGTGCGGGGCGTTCGCGGAGTGATCCGGCTCAGGCGCGTCCGGCGTACCGGCTCAGGCGCGTCCGGCGTGCCGGTGGCGTCCGGGACGCGCGCGTGCGGCCCGAGGGGGCTCCACGCGCGCGTGGGAGAACGGTCAGCCGGTGGTGCCGCCGTTGGTGAGGTCCCCCGTGGTCGTACCGGGGGTGCCTCCGCTGGTGTCGCCGGTGGTGGTGCCGGTCGTCGTGCCGCCGGTCGTCGTGCCGCCGTCCGTCGTCCCGCCGCCGGTCGTGCTCCCCGCCGTCGGGGAACTGGACGGCGGGGCGGAGCTGGCGGGGTTCGACGGCTGGCCGGACTGCTGGTCCGGCGCGGACTGCGAGGGCGTGTACGAGGGCTGGCTGGACGGGGTCCAGTCCCCTCCGGAGCCTCCAGCCCCGCCGCCGTTGTCCGTCGACGTGTCCGTCGGCTGGTCCGTGGTCGAGTCGCTCGGCGTGGAGCTGGACTTGGGGTCCTTGGTGGCGTGCGTGCTCGTCGGCGACTTGGTGGCGCCGCCGCCTCCGCCGCCTCCGCCGCCCTGGTTGTTCAGCGCCAGCGCGACGCCCGCCGCGACGGCGATCAGCGCGAGCGCGGCCAGGATCCACAGCTTGCCGCGGCCGCTGCCCCGGTTGCCGTGCCCCTCGAAGCCGCCGTCGTCGCCCCCGCCGTACCCGCCCGGCAGGATCGGCTGCGGGATCTGCGCGGTGCCGGAGCCGGAGTCCGCGGGGTGCGGCATCACGGTCGTGCCGGCGAAGCCCGCCGCCGGGGTGTGGCGGCCGTCGTGCGCCCCCACCGGGCCGGTGTTCCAGGTGCCGGTGTGGCCGCCCTGGTCGTAGAGCATCTGCAGCCCGTACTGGACCAGCCCGCGCATCTCCTCCGCCGTCTGGAAACGGTCGTCGGGCTCCTTGGCGAGCGAGCGCATGACAAGGCCGTCCAGCTCCGGCGGGCACGTGCCCTCCGAGGTCCGCGACGGCGGCACCGGGATGTCCTGGACGTGCTGGTACACCACCGACAGCGGGGTCTCACCGGTGAACGGGGGACGCAGCGCGAGCAGTTCGTAGAGCAGGCAGCCCGTCGCGTACAGGTCGGAGCGGTGGTCCACGGCCTTGCCGAGGGCCTGCTCCGGCGACAGGTACTGCGGGGTGCCCATCACCATGCCGGTCTGCGTCATCGTCGTGGACGCCCCGTGCAGGGCGCGGGCGATGCCGAAGTCCATCACCTTCACGGCGCCGTTGTCCGTGATGATCACGTTGGCGGGCTTGATGTCGCGGTGCACGATGCCGTGCTGGTGCGAGTAGGCCAGCGCCTCCAGGACGCCCGAGACGATGATCAGGGCCTGCTCAGGACCCGGCGCCTCGGCGTTGAGCAGCAGGTCGCGGATGGTGCGGCCCTCGACCAGCTCCATCACGATGTACGGCACGGCCTGGCCGTTCGCCTGGTCCTCGCCGGAGTCGTACACGGCGACGATCGCGTGGTGGTTGAGGCCGGCCACCGACTGGGCCTCGCGGGTGAAGCGGGCCTTGGAGACCGGGTCCTCGGCGAGGTCGGCGCGCAGCAGCTTCACGGCCACGGTGCGTCCGAGGCGCACGTCCTCGGCGGCGAACACCTCGGCCATGCCGCCCCGCCCGAGTCTGCGGGTCAGCCGGTACCGGCCGTCGCCGACCAGGCCGCCGTTGCCCCACATCTCCGGCGTCTCTGACATGCCGCCGCCGGACGCCTCGGGGTCGGACGGGCCCTGGGCGCGCTGCGTCTGTGCCATCAGTCCTCGCCGTCGTTTCTGCCCGCGGTGCGCGCGGTGTTGTCACGGTCTCCGTCGGCCACGCTACAGGTTCGGCGCAAGCCGCCGGTCCAGAAGCGTCGCGGGAACCGGCCCGAGACGGACCGGCCATGAAACCCCGTACGGGTGCGGTCGTGCAAATTGCGTGTACCAGCCGTACGCCGGCTGTAACGCTTGCGCGACGCTTCTTTCGCGTACGGTCACGGAACGGGCACCGAGCTTGACGTGTCCGTGCCCTCGGGCAGACTTGGCCGGGAATAGCACTTTCGATCACCGGATCCGGTCGACGGACAGCCGAACGCGGGAGCACAGCATCCGCTGCCGCCGCGCCTATGGGGGACGCAGAACATGAGCCAGGACGGCGCACAGGGCCGGTTCGCGGGGCGGGCACTGGCCGGCGGCCGCTACCAGCTGCGCGACTTGCTCGGTGAGGGCGGCATGGCCTCGGTGCATCTCGCCTACGACTCCGTACTCGACCGCCAGGTGGCCATCAAGACGCTCCACACCGAGCTGGGCCGGGAGCAGGCGTTCCGGGAGCGGTTCCGCCGCGAGGCCCAGTCAGTGGCGAAACTCACGCACACGAACATCGTCTCGGTCTTCGACACCGGCGAGGACGAGCTCGACGGCACCACGATGCCGTACATCGTCATGGAGTACGTCGAGGGACGGCCGCTGGGCTCGGTGCTCGACGAGGACGTCCGCCGGCAGGGCGCCATGCCCGCCGACAAGGCCCTGAAGATCACCGCGGACGTGCTCGCCGCGCTGGAGATCAGCCACGAGATGGGCCTGGTCCACCGCGACATCAAGCCGGGCAACGTGATGATGACCAAGCGCGGCGTCGTCAAGGTGATGGACTTCGGCATCGCCCGCGCCATGCAGTCCGGCGTCACCTCCATGACGCAGACCGGCATGGTCGTCGGCACCCCGCAGTACCTGTCGCCGGAGCAGGCCCTCGGCCGGGGCGTGGACGCGCGGTCCGACCTGTACTCCGTCGGCATCATGCTCTTCCAGCTGGTCACCGGACGCCTGCCGTTCGACGCCGACTCGCCGCTGGCCATCGCCTACGCGCACGTGCAGGAGGAGCCGGTGGCGCCCTCCTCGATCAACCGCTCCCTGCCGCCGGCGGTGGACGCGCTGGTCGCCCGCGCGCTGAAGAAGAACCCGAACGAGCGCTTCCCCAACGCCGAGGCCATGCGCGACGAGTGCCTGCGCGTGGCGTCCTCCGTCCAGGCGGCCCCGCCGAGCATCGTCCCCGGCGTCCAGACCTCCAGCGGCGCGGGCGTCGGCTCCGCGGTCTTCCCGCCGGTCGACCAGGCGAACCCGGCGCCCTCGGGCAACGTCCGGACGCCGTACCAGCCGGTCCCGAACCCGTACGGCAACCCGGTCCCCTCCGGGCCGTCCCCGGCGTACGGCTATCCGCAGCAGGGCGGCTACCAGACGCCCGCCCCGTCGCCGTACGCGCACCAGCAGGCCTCGACCCCGCCGCCGTACACGATGTCGCCGCAGACCACGCCCATGGGCGGCGGCCCGGGCAGCCGGAGCGGCCGGCCGGTGGTCATCGGCTCGGTCGCCGTCGCCGGCATCGCCGTCCTCGGCCTGATCCTGGCCCTGGTGCTGCACAACAAGGGCGACGACAACGGCGGCACCGGCGGCGCGAGCGGCAGCGCGAGCGCCTCGGCGTCCAAGGCGGCGGGCTACCGGGGGCCGGACCCGTCCAGGACGATCGACAGCAGCGAGTGCACGGAGCCGCAGGAGTCGTACAACGACCCCGCGAAGATCAAGGTGCCCAACTTCCAGTACAAGTACGTCAAGTCGGTCAAGGCCTGCCTGCAGGCCGCGGGCTGGAAGGTGAGCGTCAAGGACATGGACGAGAACACCTACGGCGACGGCACCGTCATGAACCAGTTCCCCGCCGCGGGCACGGACGTCGACCCGAAGAACATGCCCGAGATCCAGCTCGGCGTCTCGACGGGCAACCCCGCCTCCTGAGCGGTCCGTCCGTGACACGGTGAAGGGGCCCGGCAGTTCGGCTGCCGGGCCCCTTCCGTGGTTCCCGCGGGCCCGCGGCCCGCGGGCTCACCGGCCTACAGGTACGGTCCGCCCGAACGGCCGCCGGCGCGGGGGTCGTCGCCCCCCTCGTGGCCGAGGCCCGGGGGAAGCGCGCGGCGCATCTGCTCCAGCTGGGCCCGCGCGGCCATCTGCTGGGCGAACAGCGTGGTCTGGATGCCGTGGAAGAGGCCCTCCAGCCAGCCGACCAACTGGGCCTGCGCGATGCGCAGTTCCGAGTCACTGGGCGTCCCCTCGTCCGTGAACGGCAGGGACAGCCGCTCCAGCTCCTCGACGAGCTCCGGCGCCAGGCCGTCCTCCAGCTCCTTGACCGAGCTGGCGTGGATCTCCTTCAGCCGGTTCCGGCTCGCCTCGTCCAGAGGAGCCGCCCGCACCTCCTCCAGAAGCTGCTTGATCATGCTCCCGATCCGCATGACCTTGGCAGGCTGTTCCACCTGCTCCGTCACCGGGATCTCGCGGACGTCGTCGTCGCCACCACCACCGCCGAGCGCCATGCCGTCCTGGCCGACGACCAGGATCTGGGGGTTCTCCGGCGACCGTTCGTTCCTCGGCATCTCCATGCCGCCATTCTCTCGCACCCGTACACCTCACCTCCGTGGTGCCCCCCGAGGAAGCTGATCCACCGTGTCGCCCCGGACCGGGGCGCCCCGCGAGGCCGTGTCGACCCATCGGCCGCGCCCGGAGTGCCGGGGCGGGAGGGTGATGTGAGTGTGGTGCCACGGATCCACCGATCCACCGACCGGGCACCGTGAGGGGGTCCACGACGTGACTCCATGGCCGCGCATCGCACTGCGCACGACGGGAGTGCTGGCCGTACTGGGAGCCGTCGCCCTGCCCTGCGGCTCCGCCTCGGCGTACGACCGGGCGAAGGTCTCCCCGGGCCCCACGGCCGCCCGGCCGGCGCCCGCCTCCGCGCGCCCGGCGCCCGACGGTGCCCCCGGGCACCCGGCGCCCGCCTCCGCCCGTACGTCCCCGACGGCCTCGTCCGCCCACCGCCCGGCCCCGGCGCCCGCCTCCGCCCGTCCGGCTGCCGCGCCCTCCGCCGCCTCCTCCCCGCACTCCGCCGAGCCGTCCCGGGCCGGGAGCCGGCCGGGCGAGGGACGGCAGCGGCCGGGGCGGTCGACGGAACCGGACGCCCGGGTGGAGGGCGACGACACGGCCCCGCCGGAGGACGAAGGCGCGAGGGGGCGGCACCAGGGCGGACGGGACCACGGCGCGTGGGACGACGGTGCGCGGGAGGAAGGCGCGGACCCGACCGGTGCGCAGACGCAGACGGCCGCCCCCCGGATACCCGAGGAGGCCACTCCCGCCGCGTCCGTGCCTCCGGGCGACCCGCAGGCACGGTCCGCCGCCCGGAACGACTCCGCGGCCGAGCCCGTGCTGCGCATCCTGCCCCTCGGCAGCGGGCTCGTCCTGATCGGCCTCGGCCTGGGCCTGGCGTTCGTCGGCCTCAGGGTGCGCCGCGGATAGTCGCGCGGGGCTGGTCCCGCCACGGCTGGTCTCGCCGTGGCGGGCGCGCCGACGTTCGGGGGCCCGGGACCAGGAAGGTCAGCCGTCGACGAGGAGCACCTTGCCGACGTGGCTGCTCTCCTCCACGATCCGGTGGGCGGCCGCCGCGTCGCTCATCGGCACTTCGCTGTGGACGACCGGCCGGACGTGACCGGCGGCGATCAGCGGCCAGACGTGCTCGCGCACGGCCGCGACGATGGCCGCCTTCTCCTCCAGCGGACGGGCCCGCAACGAGGTCGCGCTGATCGCGGCCCGCTTGGCGAGCAGGGCGCCGATGTTGAGCTCGCCCTTGGCACCGCCCTGCATCCCGATGATCGCGAGCCGGCCGTTGACGGCGAGCGCCTTGACGTTGCGGTCGAGGTACTTGGCGCCCATGTTGTCGAGGATGACATCGGCCCCGGCGCCGCCGGTGGCCTGCTTCACCTCGGCCACGAAGTCCTGCTCCCGGTAGTTGATCAGGACCTCGGCGCCCAGCTCGGCGCAGCGCTCCAGCTTCTCCTTGGTGCCCGCGGTGACGGCCACCCGGGCGCCCACGGCCCGGCCGAGCTGGATCGCCATCGTGCCGATGCCGCTGGAGCCGCCGTGCACGAGCAGCGTCTCGCCGGGACGCAGGTGGGCGATCATGAAGACGTTGGACCAGACCGTGCAGGTCACCTCGGGCAGCGCCGCGGCCTGCTTCAGGTCGACGCCCTCGGGCACGGGCAGCAGCTGACCCGCCGGCACGGCCACCTTCTCGGCATAGCCGCCGCCCGAGAGCAGCGCGCACACCTCGTCGCCGACCGCCCAGCCCGACACGCCGGGCCCCAGAGCGGCGATCCGTCCGGAGCACTCCAGACCGGGGTACGGGGAGGCACCGGGCGGCGGGTCGTAGAAGCCCTGGCGCTGCAGGATGTCGGCCCGGTTGACGGCGCCGGCCACCACCTCGACCAGCACCTCGCCCTCGCCGGGCACCGGATCCGGCACCTCGTCCCACACCAACGCCTCGGGTCCGCCAGGTTCGGGAATCGTGATCGCATGCATGGGGCCGACGCTACTCCTCGCCCCCGCGGGAACGGCGTGCCAAGGCCCCGGCGGGCGCCCGGCCACGGGGCGGACGGCGCTCAGTCCGTGGGCAGCGGCCGCGCGTGCGGGGTGACCTGGGTGCCCGGTGTGGCCCGCACGATGGTGATCAGACGGTCCGTCAGTTGCAGTGTGCCGACCGACGGATCGTCGTATCCGAGCACCCGGTGCCCCCGTACGACGCTGACCACCAGGTCGTCGGTCTCCCGCGGGCCCCTGCCCACCTCGGCCCGTATGACGGGCCGTTCGACGATGTCCAGGCCGCTCCCCTGCTGGATGAGGTCCTCCAGGACCATGCCGGCGGCCGGACTCAGCACGGACAGCCCCAGCAGACGCCCCGCCGCGCTCGCGCTCGTGATGACCGCGTCCGCCCCGGACTGCCGGAGCAGCGGCGCGTTCTCCTCCTCGCGCACCGCCGCCACGATCTTCGCCCCCCGGTTGAGCTGCCGCGCCGTCAGCGTCACGAGCACCGCGGTGTCGTCCCGTTGCGTGGCCACGATGATCTGCCGCGCCCGCTGCACCTCCGCCCGCTTGAGGACCTCGCTGCGCGTGGCGTCCCCGATCACCCCCGCGTACCCGTCCGCCGTGGCCGCGTCGACCACCTTCGCGCTCGGGTCGACCACGACGACCCGCTGCTTCTGCAACCCCGTCGCGCACACGGTCTGCAGGGCCGACCGCCCCTTCGTGCCGAAGCCGACGACGACGGTGTGGTCACGCAAGGTGGACCTCCAGCGGTTGAGGCGCCATTCCTCCCGCGTGCGTTCGGCGAGGACCTCGAGCGTGGTGCCGACGAGGATGATCAGGAACAGCACGCGCAACGGCGTGATGACGAGGATGTTGGTGAGCCGGGCGGCGTCGCTGACAGGCGTGATGTCGCCGTAGCCCGTGGTGGAGAGGGTGACCGTCGCGTAGTACGCCGCGTCCAGGAAGTCGACCGAGCCGTCCGAGCTGTCGCTGTAGCCCTCGCGGTCTGCGTAGACGATCAGGACCGTCGCCATCAGCACCAGCAGGGCGAGGGCCAGCCGCTTGCCCACCTGCCGGACCGGGCGCTCCACCACCCTCTTCGGGAGTCTCACCCGATGGGTCACGAGGTGTTCGTCCGCTTGCCGGGCGATCGCGTCATGGCCCGGAAGTTTCACGTGAAACACACCCCGATGCCGGCCGCGGCCCAGGGCAGATCGAGCAGCTCCGCCTCCTGCCCCGCCCGCGCGCCGCCCGGTGGTACGACGGCCAGGGCGTCGGCGGCCGCGACGCCCCGCAGCATGGCCGGTCCGTTGTAGTGCAGCGGAACCGCGTGGTCTCCGCGCAGCACGACGGGCACCAGCCGGGTGTCGTACGGATGCCCGTGCACCGCGTCGCTCAGCGGCAGCGTGTACGGCTCCGGCGCCGGGCGCGCCGCCAGAGTGCGCAGCAGCGGTTCGGCGAGGGTGAGCAGACCGGAGACGGCCGCCAGGGGGTTGCCGGGCAGGCCGACGAGGTGCTGGTGCTCCTTGGTGCGGGCCAGGAGCATGGGGTGGCCGGGGCGCACCTGGACGCCGTCCACCAGGAACTCGGCGTCGATGCGGCGCAGGACGGGGTGGACGTGGTCGACGGGACCGGCGGCGGTGCCCCCGGTGGTGACGATCAGGTCGGCCCCGGATCCGGTGACCGCCTTGTACAGGGCTCCGGCGTCGTCGCCGATCCTGCGTACGGCGGTGACCTCGGCGCCGAGCGCCCGCAGCCAGGGCGGCAGCATCGGGCCGAGCGCGTCCCGGATCAGGCCGTCGTGCGGCAGGCCCTCCGCGAGCAGTTCGTCGCCGAGCACGAAGACCTCGGCGCGGGGCCGCGGGATCACGGTGAGGGTGTCGTACCCGGCGGCCGCGGCGAGGCCCAGCACGGCCGGGGTGACGAGAGTGCCGAGGGGCAGCAACTGGTCGCCGCTGCCGCATTCCTGGCCGCGCGGGCGGATGTCCTGCCCGTGCACGACCTCGCGGGTCGAGTGCAGCCGGTCCTTGTCGTCCATGCGGCCGTGCTCGCGGCGCAGCACCGCCGTGGAGCCCTGCGGGACGCGGGCGCCGGTCGCGATCCGCACCGCCTCGCCGTCGGTCAGCGGCTCGGGCCGCGCGTGCCCGGCCAGAACTCCCTCGTCCCGGACGTCCCAGGGGCCGGGGCCGGCCACGGCCCAGCCGTCCATGGCGGAGGTGTCGAAGGAGGGCAGGTCGGTGAGGGCGGCGAGGGGGGCGGCCAGGACCAGGCCCAGGGCGGCGTCGAGGGGCACCGACACGGTGGCGCGGCGGGCGCCGGCGGGGGTGTCACCGGCGGCGGCTCCCCGGGGGACGGAGGCACGGGCCGCCCGGGCGGCGATCTCGCGGGCGGCGGGCCAGGGAGTGGCCCGGTGGCGGGCCGCCGCGGAGTGCGGGCCGCCGTGGCCGGCCGCGGCGCCGCCCCGGCCGGAGTGCTCCCCCTCGGGGGGCGCGGCGCCGGGTGCGGAGGCGGTGGTGTCACGGCTGTCCCACAGGAGGTCGTCGTATCCCGCGGGGGCGGTGTCGCGGACGTGGGCCGGACCGGGGGCGTCTCCGGCGCCGCACCCCGGGGCGGTCCCGGGGCCGTCACCGTGGCCGTGGCCCGGAGTTCGGCTGTCGTCGTGGCCGTCGCCCGGTGCGGGGACATTGCCCTCCTTCACGAGCGCGAGCACCTCCTCGACGTCGAGATCCTCGGCGTCCTCGCCGGTGCGGACGCCGCGGGCGGTCATCCGGCGTCCCGGCCCGCGCCGGACCCCGGGTCGGCGGCGCTCTCGTCCGCCCAGCGCTGGGCGAGTGCGACGGCCTTGCGGGCGGCCTCGGCGACCGCCTCGGGGCCGCCCCCCGCCTTCGCGGCGGCGTAACCGACGAGGAAGGTGGTCAGGGGTGCCGCCGGCCGGGCCACGCCGTGGGCGGCGTCGCGGGCCAGGTCCAGCAGACCGCCGGTGTCGACGTCCAGGTCGATGCCCAGCTCGTCCTTGACTGCGGAAATCCATTCATCCAACACGTGCCCATGCTCCCTGATGCGTGCCCTGGCGTCGGCGATGTCGTCCCAGGTGTCGCAGTCGAAGGAGGCGACGGGGTCGGGGACGCGGGTGAGGTCGAGGTCGGCGGTCAGCCGGCGCAGCGGCAGCCCGGTGAGGGGGCCGCCCGCGCCGCCGCCGGGTGCGGAACCGCCGCCGGGTACGGAGCCGCCGCCGGGTACGGACGCGGCGAGGGCCGCCAGCCCGCGGCGCAGCGCGGCCGTCCGGTACGCGGCCACGAGCGGCTGGTCGCGCCCCTCGGCGTCGGTGAGCAGCGCGCCGTCCGCGCGGCCCGCCCGCAGGGCGTCCAACAGCCGTCGCACGGTGGTCTCTTCGAGGAACGGCAGGTCGGCGGAGAGCACGACGACATGGTCCGCGGTGGTGCGGCGCAGCCCGGCGTCGAGCGCGGCGAGCGGACCGGCGCCGGGCGGCTCCTCGCGCGCCCACAGCACGGGCCGCGCGGTCGGCCGGGGTTCGGCCACGACGACGGTCGTGCGCGCTCCGGCGCAGGCGCCCAGCACCCGGTCGAGCAGGGCGCGGCCACCGACCCGCACCCCGGGTTTGTCCGCGCCGCCGAGCCGCCGGGCGGCACCGCCGGCGAGCACGACGGCGTCGTACCCGGCACCTTCGTTCGGCACACGCCCGGCCGCGTCCACCGCGCCGTGCGTGCCGGGTTCGTCGGGCACGTCACGGGCGCCGGGTGCGCCGGGGGGCTCGTAGGCGGTCACCCCCCGAGTATGCGTCCCGCCCGCGATCACAGGGAATGCGGGCGGGAGCTCGGCGTCACAGCGTGCGCAGCAGCACCGCCGGCTGTTCCACGCAGTCCGCCACATACCGCAGGAAACCGCCCGCCGTGCCGCCGTCGCACACCCGGTGGTCGAAGGTGAGCGAGAGCTGGACGACCTGCCGCACCGCCAGCTCGCCCTCGTGCACCCAGGGCTTGGGGACGATGCGGCCGACGCCGAGCATGGCGGCCTCGGGGTGGTTGATGATCGGCGTGGAGCCGTCGACGCCGAACACCCCGTAGTTGTTCAGCGTGAAGGTGCCGCCGGTCAGTTCCGCGGGCGTCAGGGTGCCCGCGCGGGCCGCCTCGGTCAGCCGGGCGAACTCGGCGGTCAGCGCCTCGGCGTCCCGCGCGTGCGCGTCCCGTACGACCGGGACGACGAGCCCGCGCTCGGTCTGCGCGGCGAAGCCGAGGTGCACCTCGTCCAGCCGGACGACCTCCCTGGCCTCCATGTCCACCGTGGAGTTGAGTTCCGGATGGCGCGCGAGCGCGGCCGTACAGATGCGGGCGAGGAGGGCGAGAAGGGAGATCTTCGGGCCCCCGGCCGCGTTCATCGCCGCCCGCGCCCGCATCAGCTCCGTCGCGTCGGCGTCCACCCAGCAGGTGGCGTCCGGGATCTCCCGGCGGCTCCGGGACAGCTTGTCGGCCACGGCACCGCGCACACCCTTGAGAGGGATGCGCGTGCCTCCGGCACCGGCGCGGGAGGCACCCCGGGTACCGGCGGGCCGCTCGGCGGCGGACACGGCCGTGCCGGACGCGGTCGCGACCGCCGTGCCCGGCGCCCCCGTACGGCCCGGCGCCGTGCCGGCCCTGAGCGCGCCCTCGACGTCCGCGCGCAGGATCAGCCCGTCGGGGCCGGAACCCGAGAGCCGGCGCAGGTCCAGGCCGTTCTCCCGGGCGAGCCGGCGGACGAGCGGGGAGATGACCGGGACGGGTCCGTCGGCCGAACGGTCGGCCGACGGGCCGGGGACGGCCGTACCGGCGCGGCCGTTCAGGGCCGCTACCCCCGCCGTCATCGCCTGGGCGGCGGCAGACGCTGCCGGACCGCCGTTGGCGGCGGCCACCCCTTCGCCCGCGCCCGCGGCCGGCTTACCCGGAGCGGACATGTCCGAAGCCGGCCCGCCCGATGCCCGGGCGACCGGCGCCTGGCGCACCCGCCGACGGCGCGCCGGGGGGGCTCCGGTGCCGTACCCGACCAGGACGTTGCCGGAGCCCTGGCCGTCGTCCCCGGCGGCCGGTTCGCCGACCGCCACCGTCAGCAGCGGGGCGCCGACGGGCAGTTCGGTGCCCTCCTCGCCGTACCGGGCCGTGACCACGCCCCCGTACGGGCAGGGCACCTCGACCATCGCCTTGGCCGTCTCGACCTCGACGACCGGCTGGTCGACGGTGACGACGTCGCCCACCTGCACCAGCCAGCGGACGATCTCCGCCTCGGTGAGCCCCTCCCCGAGGTCGGGGAGCTTGAACTCCAGCACCTGTGCCATCAGCCCTCCGCCTCCCACTGCAGACGCGCCACGGCGTCCAGGATCCGGTCGACACCCGGCAGGTGGTGCCGCTCCAGCACCGGCGGCGGGTAGGGGATGTCGAATCCGGCCACGCGCAGCACCGGCGCCTCCAGGTGGTGGAAGCAGCGCTCCGTGACCCGGGCGGCGATCTCCCCGCCCGGACCGCCGAAGGAACCCGACTCGTGCACGACGACCGCCCGCCCGGTGCGCCGCACCGACGCGCAGACGGTCTCGTCGTCGAACGGCACCAGGGAGCGCAGGTCGACGACCTCCAGGTCCCAGCCCTCGGCCCGCGCCGCCTCGGCGGCCTCGAGGCAGACGGGCACGGACGGGCCGTACGTGATCAGCGTGGCGCTGCGCCCGGTGCGCCGCACCACCGCACGGCCGATGGGCTCGACGGTCTGCGGGTCCTCCGGGTTCCAGGAGTCCTTCGACCAGTACAGGCGCTTGGGTTCGAGGAAGACGACCGGGTCGTCGGAGGCGATGGCGGCGCGCAGCAGGCCGTAGGCGTCGGCGACGGTCGCGGGCGTGACGACATGGAGCCCCGGAGTCGCCATGTAGTACGCCTCGGACGAGTCGCTGTGGTGCTCGACGCCGCCGATGCCGCCGCCGTAGGGGACGCGGACGGTGATCGGCAGGGGCATCCTGCCGCGAGTGCGGTTGCGCATCCGCGCGACATGGCTGACGAGCTGCTCGAAGGCCGGGTAGGCGAAGGCGTCGAACTGCATCTCGACGACCGGGCGCAGTCCGTACATGGCCATGCCGACGGCGGTGCCGAGGATGCCTGCCTCGGCCAGCGGGGTGTCCGTGCAGCGGTCCTCGCCGAACTCCTTGGCGAGTCCGTCGGTGACGCGGAAGACCCCGCCGAGGGTGCCGACGTCCTCGCCCATGACGTGCACGGCGGGGTCGGCGGCCATCGCGTCGCGCAGCGCGCGCGTGAGGGCCTGGGCCATGGTGGCCGGCTTGAGCGCGACGGTGGTCATCGGGCCGTACCCTCCTGGGACTCGGACTCGGCCTCCAGCTCGGCCCGCAGCTGGGCCTGCTGCTCGCGCAGTTGCGGGGTGGGCTCGGCGTACACGTGGGCGAAGAGGTCCGCCGGGTCGAGCGACGGGTCCTGGTTCATGCGCTCGCGCAGCCGGGCGGCCATCGTCTCGGCGTCCTCGCGCGCGGCCCGGATCCCATCCTCGTCGATCAGGCCCCGCCCGGTCAGCTCCCGCTCCAGCAGCGCGATCGGATCGTGGTCGCGCCAGGTCTCGACCTCGGCGTCGCCGCGGTAGCGGGTGGCGTCGTCGGCGTTGGTGTGGGCGTCGATGCGGTACGTCACCGCCTCGATCAGCGTCGGACCGCCACCCGCGCGCGCGTTGCGTACGGCGTCGGAGAGGACCTCGTGGACGGCGGCGGCGTCGTTGCCGTCGACCAGGCGCCCCGGCATCCCGTACCCGACGGCCTTGTGGGCCAGGGAGGGGGCGGCGGTCTGCTTGTCGAGCGGGACGGAGATGGCGAAGCCGTTGTTCTGGACGAGGAAGACGACCGGGGCCTGCCAGACGGCGGCGAAGTTCAGCGCCTCGTGGAAGTCGCCCTCGCTGGTGCCGCCGTCGCCGACCATGGCCAGCGCGACCACGTCGTCGCCCTTGAGTCGGGCGGCGTGGGCCAGGCCCACGGCGTGCGGGAGCTGGGTGGCGAGCGGGGTGCTCAGCGGCGCCACCCGGTGCTCGTAGGGGTCGTAGCCGGTGTGCCAGTCACCGCGCAGCAGGGTGAGGGCCTCGACGGGGTCCACACCGCGCGCGACGACGGCGAGCGTGTCACGGTAGCTGGGGAAGAGCCAGTCCCGGTCCTCCAGGGCGAGCGCGGCGGCGACCTCGCAGGCCTCCTGGCCGGTGCTGGAGGGGTAGACGGCCAGACGGCCCTGCTTGGTGAGCGCGGTTGCCTGCGCGTTGTACCGACGGCCGCGCACCAGCTGCGCGTACAGGCGGCGCAGCAGCTCCGGATCGGCCTTGGCGGCGGCCTCCGTGCCGAGGACGCGGTACGGCTCCGGGTCGGGCAGCAGCGGCGCGGGGTCGGTACGGGGCTGCCAGGCGGGCGGCGGCGATGGCCGGTACGCGCCCCGCTGCTCCATGACCGTCATGACGGCACCTCCTCGTGGGAGTGGCTACGGGAGGCGTGTCGGCTGTGACCCGCCTCACCTACCGATTGTTCGGTCGTCGGCACATTTTGGCTACAGGCGGCCCCAGGCTGTGGACAAACGGTTCTCCACAACCTGAGATGTACGCAGTACGTCCACAGCGGAGAGGCGGGGGGACATGGCGTCTGAACAAATGGCCGAGGGCCCGAACGGTGCCGCGCTTCCGCCGCCGCGCCCGCTGGACGCCATCGATCAGGACATCCTGCAGATGCTCCAGACGGACGGCCGCGCCTCGATACGGTCGGTCGCCGACCGGGTCCACGTCTCGCGCGCCAACGCCTACGCGCGGATCAACCGCCTCATCGACGACGGCGTGATCCGCGGGTTCGGGGCCCGTGTGAACCACGAACGCGCGGGTCAGGCCACCTCGGCGTACATCACCCTGAAGATCGTGCAGAACTCCTGGCGCACGGTGCGCGAGCAGCTCAGGCAGTTGCCCGGCGCGTCCCACATCGCGCTGGTGGGCGGCGACTTCGACGTGCTGCTCCTCGTGCACACCCCGGACAACCGGGCCCTGCGCGAGGTGGTGCTCACCCGCCTGCAGGCGATACCCGAGGTGCTCAGCACCCGCACGCTGCTGGTGTTCGAGGAGGAGGACCTGGAGCCCCAGGGCTGACCGGCCGGGAGGCGGCCGGCGGCGGCCTGCGGCAGCCGCTCAGTCCGCCCTTCGCAGGCCCCCGAAGACCAACTGCACCACCGCGTCGGCCACTTCGCGCTCGTTCATGCCGCGCCCGTCCGGCCGGTACCACTCCACGATCGAGTTGATCATCCCGAAGACGAGCCGGGTCGCGAGCCGCACCTCCACGTCGCCGCGCACGTCCCCCTCCGCGGCCGCCGCCTTCAGCAGCTCGGCCACCCGGTGATCGAACTCGCGGCGCCGCTCCAGCGCCCAGCGCTCGGTGCCCGTGTTGCCGCGCACGCGCAGCAGCAGCGTCACGTACGGCAGTTCGGCGATGAGCACCTCCACCATGCGCCGCACGACGTACTCCAGGCGGCCCGCCGCGCGCCCCACGCGCGCGGGTTCCTCGCCGAGGATGCCGAAGAGCCCGTCCAGCGCCCGGCTGACGGCCCGGCGCAGCAACTCCTCCTTGCCGGCGACATGGTGGTAGATCGACGACTTGGAGATGCCGGCAGCCTTGGACAGGTGCTCCATGGAAGTGCCGTCGTAGCCGCGCTCGTTGAAGACCCGCACGGCGACGGTGAGCAGCGTCTCCGGGGTGTAGGTGTCGCGCCTGGCGGTGGTCATGAGGCGCCCTCCCGCTTGTCGGTGGCGTACGCGTGGCGGTAGAGCGCCAGGGACGGCGCGTAGCGTCCCGAGGGGTCGCGCAGGTGCAGGTCGTCCAGGAGGCCGTAGGCCCAGGTCCGGCCGAGCCTGCGGCTCCACTCGAAGGGCCCGAGGGGGTAGTTGACGCCCAGGCGCATCGCGGTGTCGATGTCCTCCTCGGTGGCGACCCCCTTGGCGACGGCGTCGTGCGCCAGGTCGACGATCCGGGCGACCGTACGGGCCACGATCATGCCGGGGACGTCGCCGATGACGCTGACGTCCTTGCCGAGCGCCTGGAAGAGCCCGGTGGCCTCGGCCAGGGTCTGCGGGGAGGTGTCCTGCGAGGCGGACAGGGCGATCCGGGTGGCCCTGCGGTAGTCGAGCGCGAGGTCGAAGTAGACGACGTCACGGAACTCGACCGACGTCTGGCCGTCGGCGAGGACCAGCTGGCCGCCGCCGGGCAGCACCAGGCGGGTGCCGTGGTCCTCGTCCTCCTCACGGACGGCGATGCCCGCCTCGCGGATCAGCGGGAGCAGTTCGGACGCCGGGCCCAGATCGCCCTCGGCGACGACGTACGCGGGCGCGTGCGCCTTCTCGGCGGTGTGCGGCTCGGGGCGCTCGGCGTCCTCGGCGTAGTCGTACCAGCCGTGTCCGCTCTTGCGGCCGAGGCGGCCGGACTCGACCAGGCGCCGCTGGGCGAGCGAGGGCGTGAAGCGGACGTCCTGGAAGAACGACTGCCACACGGAGTGCGTGACCGACTCGTTGACGTCCTGCCCGATGAGGTCGGTCAGCTCGAAGGCGCCCATCCGGAAGCCGCCGGACTCGCGCAGCACGGCGTCGATGGTGGCGGGGTCGGCGGCCTGCGCCTCGAGGACGGCGAACGCCTCGGCGTAGAACGGCCGGGCGATCCGGTTGACGATGAAGCCCGGGGTGTCCGCGCAGGCGACCGGCGTCTTGCCCCAGGCGCGGGCCGTCTCGTACGCGCGGGTGGCCGACGTGACGTCGGTCGCGAACCCGGAGACGACCTCCACCAGCGGCAGCAGCGGCGCCGGGTTGAAGAAGTGCAGGCCCACGAGGCGGCCCGGGTTGCGCAGCGCGCCGCCGACGGCCGTCACCGACAGGGAGGAGGTGTTGGTGGCGAGCAGGCAGTCGTCGCCGACGACTCCCTCCAGCTCGCGGAACAGCTCCTGCTTGACGTCCAGCCGCTCCAGCACGGCCTCGACGACGAGCGCGCAGTCCGCGAGGGAGGCGAGGTCCTCGACGGGCCGCAGCCGGGCGCGGGCCGCGTCCCGGTCGGCGGCGGAGAGCCGGCCCTTCTCGACGAGCCGGTCCAGGCGCGCGCCGATCGCGGCGGCCGCCTCCCCGGCCCGCCCGGGCACGGCGTCGTGGAGCCGCACCGGATGGCCGGCGGCCAGCGCGACCTGGGCGATGCCCTGGCCCATGGTGCCGGTGCCGACGACGGCCACGGGGCTGCTGAGGTCGAGTGCTGTCATGTGCGCGATCCTCCCGCACGGGGTTTTCCACAGATGCGGCAGGCCCCCTTGTCCCGACCGATCGTTCGGTTACTCTAGCCCTGTCCAGTCGTTCCTGCCCATGGTTCTGCCCAGGTCATGAGCTCGAAGAAGAGTTCTTGAGACGAGGAGTTGGTCCCACATGGCCGCCGAACTGACCGCGCACGAGCTCATCGCACGGCACCGGCCCACTCTCGACCAGGCGCTGGAGGCGATCCGCACGCGCGCGTACTGGTCGCCCCACCCCGAGCACCCGAAGGCCTACGGGGAGCACGGCAGCCTGGACGCGGCCGCGGGCAAGGCCGCCTTCGACGCCCTGCTGGGCACCCGCCTCGACCTCGGCCAGCCCGGCACCGACGACTGGGTGGGCGGCGAGGTCTCGCCGTACGGTATCGACCTGGGCGTGACCTACCCGCACGCGGACCTCGACGAGCTGCTGCCCGCGATGAGGGCCGGGCAGCGCGCCTGGCGCGACGCGGGCGCGGAGGCGCGTGCCGTGGTCTGCCTGGAGATCCTCAAGCGGATCAGCGACCGGACGCACGAGTTCGCCCACGCCGTCATGCACACCTCCGGCCAGGCCTTCATGATGGCCTTCCAGGCGGGCGGCCCGCACGCCCAGGACCGCGGTCTGGAGGCCGTCGCGTACGCCTATGTGGAGCAGGTGCGCACCCCGGACACCGCGGAGTGGACCAAGCCCCAGGGCAAGCGCGACCCGCTCGCCCTCACCAAGCAGTTCACGCCCGTCCCGCGCGGGATCGCGCTGATGATCGGCTGCAACACGTTCCCGACGTGGAACGGCTATCCGGGCCTGTTCGCGTCCCTGGCCACCGGCAACGCGGTCCTGGTGAAGCCCCACCCGCGCGCGGTGCTGCCGCTGGCGCTCACCGTGCAGGTGGCCCGCCAGGTGCTCACCGAGGCCGGCTTCGACCCGAACCTGGTGGCGCTGGCCGCCGAGCGTCCCGGCGAGGGCATCGCCAAGACCCTGGCCACCCGCCCCGAGATCAGGATCATCGACTACACCGGGTCGACGTCCTTCGGCGACTGGCTGGAGGCCAACGCGCGCCAGGCGCAGGTCTACACGGAGAAGGCCGGCGTCAACACGGTGATCGTGGAGTCGACCGACGACTACAAGGGGATGCTCTCCAACCTGGCCTTCTCGCTCTCCCTCTACAGCGGCCAGATGTGCACCACCCCGCAGAACCTGCTCGTCCCGCGCGAGGGCATCCGCACCGATGAGGGCCCCAAGTCCTTCGACGAGGTCGCCGCCGACCTCGCCAGGGCCGTCGAGGGCCTGCTCGGCGACGACGCCCGGGCGAACGCCCTGCTCGGCGCGATCGTCAACCCGGACGTGAAGGCGCGCCTGGAGGCCGCCGCCGGCCTCGGCGAGGTCGCCCTCGCCTCCCGCGAGGTCACCAACCCGGACTTCCCCGGCGCGGTCGTCCGCACCCCGGTGATCGTCAAGCTGGACGGCGCCAAGCCGGACGCCGAGTCCGCCTACATGAGCGAGTGCTTCGGGCCCGTCTCCTTCACCGTCGCGGTCGACTCGGCGGCGGACGCGGTGGAGCTGCTGCGCCGCACGGTCCGAGAGAAGGGCGCGATGACGGTGGGCGCCTACACCACCGACGACGAGGTCGAGCAGGCCGTGCGGGAGGTGTGCCTGGAGGAGGCCGCCCAGCTGTCCCTCAACCTCACCGGCGGGGTGTACGTCAACCAGACCGCCGCCTTCTCCGACTTCCACGGCTCGGGCGGCAACCCGGCGGCCAACGCGGCCCTGTGCGACGGGGCGTTCGTGGCCAACCGGTTCCGGGTGGTGGAGGTCCGCCGGGAGGCGTAGGCACCCTCAGGACGCGAGCGGTGCGCCCCCGCCGGCGCTCCAGTGGTACAGCGTCATCGCCACGCTGGTGGCGAGGTTGTAGCTGGAGACCTGGGGGCGCATCGGCAGCGCCACCAGGTGATCGGCGCGCGCGCGGAGTCCGCCGGACAGGCCGCTGCGCTCGGAGCCGAAGGCGAGCACGGCGTCGTCCGGCAGCTTCAGCCCCCGGATGTCCTCGCCCTCCGGGTCGAGGGCGAACAGCGGACCGGGCGGCAGCTCGTCCACGCCGAGCCGCTCCACGGCGGTCGCGAAGTGCAGCCCCGCCCCGCCGCGCACCACGGTGGGATGCCACGGGTCGAGGGTTCCGGTGGTGACCACCCCGGTCGCCCCGAACCCGGCGGCCAGCCGGATCACGGCCCCCGCGTTGCCCAGGTTGCGCGGCTGGTCGAGGACCACCACGGGCGCGCTGCGGGGCATGCGGGCCAGCGCCGCCAGCCGGTCCTCGCGGGAGGGCCGCACGGCGAGGGCGGCGACGGCGGTCGGGTGGGGCCGGGCCACGAGGGAGGCGTAGGTCTCCCGCGGCACCTCGGCCAGCAGGACGCCCAGCCGGTCCCGTACGTCCGGCGCCAGTTCGTCGGCGAGGGCGAGCGCCGCCCGCCGGTCGGCGGTGACCGCCACCGGCACCTCGGCACCGAAACGCACCGCGTGCTTGAGGGCGTGGAAGCCGTCGAGCAGCACGCAGTCCCCGGCGAGCCGGCGCCAGCGGGAAACGGGGTCGGTCATGCCCCGAAGCCTACGTGGACGGGCTCGCCGTCCCCCGGGGAGCGCGCGTCCTGCGGCGCCGGCCGGCCCGCCCGTGAGCGCAGCCGCCCCCGCGCGTGGGCCGCCCAGCCGCCCACGCGGCGCAGGAACGAGGTCGGCAGGAACACCGCGTCCGCCGCGATCATCGCGAGTGAGAAGAACGGCAGCCCCAGGACGACGGCGATCACCGCGTGCTCGGTCATCATGGCCGCCAGCAGGACGTTCTTGACCCGCCGGTTGAAGAGCGTGAACGGGAAGGCGACCTGGACGGCCACCGTCCCGTAGGTCACCAGCATCACCATGGTGCCGCTGGCCGACAGCAGGCCGCCGAGCGCGGGCCAGGGCGAGAAGTAGTCCAGGTGGAGCGGGTAGTAGACGGCGGTGCCGTCCTGCCAGCGCGAGCCCTGGATCTTGTACCAGCCGGCCGTCGCGTAGATCAGGCACGCCTCCGCCGCGATCACCATCAGCGCGGCGTTGTGCACCAGGTTGGCGATCACGTCGAGCAGGATCCGCGGCTGCGACCACCGGTCCCGGCGCCCGACGGCCCACCACAGGGCCTGCGCCACCCACACACCCCACAGGAGCGCGGGGACGAGCCACTCGCCCCGCATCCTGCCCGCCGCGGTCACCGCGACCAGGACCAGCCCGAGCACGGCCCACAGGACGGGACCGGCCCGGTCGGGCGTCCGCTCCCCGCGCGCGTGGGCCGCCGCCGCGCGCCGGGCCCGCCGCGCGTCCAGCGACCACACCTGGCCGCAGCGCGTGAAGACCAGGTACAGGGACATCAGATGCAGGACGTTGTCGCCGCCGTCACCGGCGAAGACGCTGCGGTTCTGCAGCGACAGCACACCGACCATGAACAGCACGGACAGGGTGCGAGTGCGCCAGCCGAGCATCAGCAGCAGGCTCGCCAGGACGGCCAGCACGTAGACGATCTCGAACCACAGCTGCCCCCGGGACCACAGCAGGGCCGTGAAGGAGCCGTTGCTCGCGGTCAGCTGCTCGGCGAGGTCCCAGCTCCACGGCGCGTCCGGCCCGTAGAGCTCCTGGCGGTGGGGGAACTCGCGCAGCAGGAACAGCAGCCAGGTCAGCGAGAAGCCGATACGGATCACGGCCGCCTGGTACGGGCCGAGGGCCGCCTCGGTGACCCGGGCTATACCCCGGGAGAAACAGAGCGAGAGCCGGTTCACCGCACACCCCCTTCGAGCTCGCCACTCGGCACCGTCCACCAGGGAAGCACGCGGTAGGCGGGTGCGTCCGGCACCTTCTCCCCGCTCCACACCGGCGGCTGCACGTTGGTGGTACGGCTGCGGACCTGGACGCGCTGGATCACCCCGTCCGGGCCGGCCGCGTGGTCGCGGCCGAGGCGCAGCACGACGATCCGGCGCAGGTACTGCTCGGCGAGCATGCCGCGCAGGCCCGCCGGGCGGTTCTCGTTGGTGTGGCTGGCGCCGTAGAAGTCCCAGGCGCGGCGCAGTTCGTTCTGCTCGGTGTGGCTGGGCACCGGATTGCCGTCGATGGCCCGGCCGTCCTGTGCCGACAGGTCGTACCAGCCGGTCGTGCGCAGGCCGCCGGCGCCGGTGGCGACCTCGGCCCGCACCTGCACCGCGATGTTCTGCTGCAACGGGTTCGGCGCGAAGAGCTTCCAGTTCTGCTCGAACTCCGGGTAGACCCAGTCGTCCACGGCCTTGCCGTGCTGCTTCGTCATCGTGTTCGACGGCGCGACGTGCAGGAACACCATGCCCAGGTGCACGCAGGCGGTCACCGCCACCACCGCGAGCGCCAGCGCCGCACCGACCCGGTAGGGCGTGGAGAGCGCGGCGACCCCGCCCCGGGCCTCGGCGCGGGGGCCGGGCACGACGGGGTGACCGTCCGGGTCGGGTACGACGGAGTGACCACCCGAGCCGGGCGCGACGGGATGACCGTCCGGGTCCGACGCGACAGGGCGACCGTCCGGGACCGGCGCGACGGGATGATCGTCCGGGTCCGGCGCCACGGAGTGACCGCCATGGCCGGGCTCGACGGAGTGACCGCTCTGCCCGGGCGGGTCGCCTGCGCCGGGCGGGTCGCCGTCGCCGGGCCGGGGCGGCGCACCGGACTGCTCGCCGTCACCGGGCCGTTCGCCGGCACTCGGTGGGCCCCCGGCGCCGAGCGGGTCGTGGGCACCGGACGGGCCGCCGGCCGCGGCCTCGCCTGCCGGCGCCCCGCCGTCCGGGGCGTTCGGGTCCTCGTCGTACGCGTCCATTCCGCCCCGTTCCCATCCCCGTCCGTCTCACGGTCCTCGGCGCCGCACGGAACGGTACTCATGCCCGTCCTCCGGGCACACCCCCGGCCGGTACGCCGACGATCCTTCGCCGTGCCGCGATGACCGGACACAGACAAAAGACCGGACACAGGATCGCAGGAACGGGAGCGCGGAGACGAACCGCGACGACATGCCGCCCAGACGAACCGCGGAGACGAACCCGACGACGAGCGGCCGAGACGAGAGTCCGCGGTTCGTCCACAGGGAGCCCGCGGTCGTCCACAGCGGTTGACACCCCGCGGCGCCGCGCCCCACCATGGATCCCACCGGACCGAACGATCGGTCGGGAGACATGGAGCGAAGTCGAGGTCGAGGGGGACCGCATGGCGACAGCAGCCGCGCACCAGCCGGCCCGCACCCAGGCGCACGACGCCTCGGGCGCGGAGAGCACCGACGCCCGGCAGCGGGCCTTCGACGCCGCCGTGGCCGCCGACGAGCGCGTCGAGCCGCGCGACTGGATGCCCGAGGGCTACCGCGCGACGCTGATCCGGCAGATCGCCCAGCACGCCCACTCCGAGATCATCGGCATGCAGCCGGAGGCCAACTGGATCACCCGCGCCCCCTCCCTGCGCCGCAAGGCCATCCTCATGGCCAAGGTCCAGGACGAGGCGGGCCACGGGCTGTATCTGTACAGCGCGGCCGAGACCCTCGGCACCAGCCGCGAGGAGCTGCTCGACAAGCTGCACACCGGCCGCCAGAAGTACTCCTCGATCTTCAACTACCCCACCCTGACCTGGGCGGACGTCGGCGCGATCGGCTGGCTGGTGGACGGCGCCGCGATCACCAACCAGGTGCCCCTGTGCCGCTGCTCCTACGGGCCGTACGCGCGCGCGATGGTCCGCGTCTGCAAGGAGGAGTCCTTCCACCAGCGCCAGGGGTACGAGCTGCTGCTCGCCCTCAGCCGCGGCACCCCCGAGCAGCACGAGATGGCCCAGGACGCGGTGAACCGCTGGTGGTGGCCGTCGCTGATGATGTTCGGACCGCCCGACGACGCCTCCCAGCACTCGGCGCAGTCGATGGCCTGGAAGATCAAGCGGCATTCGAACGACGAGCTGCGCCAGCGCTTCGTCGACATCTGCGTCCCGCAGGCCGAGAGCCTCGGCCTCACCCTCCCCGACCCGGACCTGAAATGGAACGAGGAGCGGGAGCACCACGACTTCGGCGCCATCGACTGGACGGAGTTCTACGACGTCCTCAAGGGCAACGGACCGTGCAACGAACAGCGCATCACCCAGCGCCGGCGAGCCCATGACGAGGGCGCGTGGGTGCGGGAGGCGGCCGTGGCCCACGCCGCCAAGCACACCGGTGAGACGGGAGTGAAGCAGGCATGACCAACACCGACTGGCCCCTGTGGGAGGTCTTCGTGCGCTCGCGGCGCGGACTGTCCCACACCCACGCCGGCAGCCTGCACGCCCCGGACGCGGAGCTGGCCCTGCGCAACGCGCGCGACCTGTACACGCGGCGCGGCGAGGGCGTCTCCATCTGGGTCGTGCCGTCCTCGGCGATCACCGCGTCCTCGCCGGACGAGAAGGACCCGTTCTTCGAGCCGTCCGCCGACAAGCCCTACCGGCACCCGACCTTCTACGAGATCCCGGACGGGGTGAAGCACCTGTGACCGCCACTGTCGCGACGACGGCCGCCCTCGCCCTGGGCGACGACGCCCTGGTGCTCTCCCACCGCCTGGGGGAGTGGGCGGGGCACGCCCCCGTCCTGGAGGAGGAGGTCGCCCTCGCCAACATCGCGCTGGACCTGCTGGGACAGGCCCGCGTGCTGCTGTCGATGGTCGGCGACGAGGACGAGCTGGCGTATCTGCGCGAGGAGCGCGCCTTCACCAACCTCCAGCTCGTCGAGCAGCCCAACGGCGACTTCGCGCACACCATCGCCCGCCAGCTCTACTTCTCCACCTACCAGCACCTTCTGTACGCCCGGCTGGCCGCCGGCGACGGCGTCTTCGCCCCGCTCGCCGCGAAGGCCGTCAAGGAGGTCGCCTACCACCGCGACCACGCCGAGCAGTGGACGCTGCGGCTCGGCGACGGCACGGACGTCAGCCACGAGCGGATGGGGCGGGCCTGCCAGGCGCTGTGGCGGTTCACCGGCGAGATGTTCCAGCCGGTGGAGGGACTCGACGTCGACTGGGCGGCGCTCCGGTCGGCCTGGACGGAGTCCGTGAGCGACGTGCTGCGCCGGGCCACCCTGCCCCTGCCCGAGGGCCCGCAGTCGGGGGCGTGGGCGGCGGGCGCGGGCCGGCAGGGCCTGCACACCGAGCCGTTCGGGCGGATGCTCGCCGAGATGCAGCACCTGCACCGCAGCCACCCGGGGGCGTCATGGTGACCACCGCGACCCCGCTGGAGACCGAGCTGCTGCGCCTCGCGGGCTCGGTGCCCGACCCCGAGCTGCCCGTGCTGACCCTGCAGGAGCTGGGCGTGGTGCGCGCGGTGCACCTGCGCGGCGCGGACGCCGTCGAGGTCGAGCTGACCCCGACCTACACCGGCTGCCCGGCGATCGAGGCGATGTCCCAGGACATCGAGCGGGTGCTGCGCGAGCACGGCCTGCGGGAGGTCACCGTCCGCACGGTGCTGGCGCCCGCCTGGTCGACGGACGACATCTCCGACGAAGGACGCCGCAAACTGCGGGAGTTCGGCATAGCGCCGCCGCGTGTGCGCGACGGTTCGGGACCGGTCGCGCTGGAGCTCGGCCCGGCGCGCACGCTGTCCCCGGCACCGGACCCGGTAGCCGCGGCCGCCCCCGTCCCCTGCCCGCACTGCGGTGCGGCCGAGACCGAGCTGCTCAGCCGGTTCTCCTCCACCGCGTGCAAGGCGCTGCGGCGCTGCCTGTCCTGCCGCGAACCGTTCGACCACTTCAAGGAGGTGTGATGGCCCGCTTCCATCCGCTGCGGGTGACCGCGGTCGACCGGCTCACCGACGACTCCGTGGCCCTGACCCTCGCGGTGCCGCCGGAGCTGCGCGCCGAGTACCGGCACGCACCGGGGCAGCACCTCGCCCTGCGGCGGACGGCCGACGGGACGGAGATACGGCGGACGTACTCGATCTGCTCCCCCGCACCGGAGCCCGGCGGCGACGGGCCGCGGACGCTGCGGGTCGGCGTGCGGCTGGTGGAGGGCGGCGCGTTCTCCACGTACGCGCTCAAGGAGATCAACGTCGGCGACGAGCTGGAGGTGATGACCCCGGCGGGACGTTTCACGCTGGAGCCCGCTCCCGGCCACTACGCGGCGGTGGTCGGCGGCAGCGGCATCACGCCGGTGCTGTCGATCGCGTCGACCCTGCTGGCGCGTGAGCCCGGAGCACGCTTCTGCCTGATCCGCAGCGACCGCACGACCGCCTCGACGATGTTCCTGGAGGAGGTCGCCGACCTGAAGGACCGCTTCCCGGACCGGCTGCACCTCGTGACGGTGCTCTCCCGGGAGGAGCAGCAGGCGGGCCTGCCGTCCGGCCGGCTCGACGAGGAGCGGCTCACGGAGCTGCTCCCGGCGCTGCTGCCCGTGGGGGACGTGGCGGGCTGGTTCCTGTGCGGGCCGTACGGGCTGGTGCAGGGCGCCGAGCGGGCCCTGCACGGGCTCGGGGTGGCCCGGACCCGGATCCACCAGGAGATCTTCCACGTGGACGCGGGGACGGCTCCCGTCCCGACGGCCGCGGCCCCCGCCCACAGCACGGTCACCGTCCGGCTCGACGGCCGCGGCGGAAGCTGGCCGGTCCAGGACGGGGAGACCCTGCTGGAGACGGTGCTGCGCAACCGGCCCGACGCGCCCTACGCCTGCAAGGGCGGCGTGTGCGGCACCTGCCGGGCCTTCCTGGTGGCGGGCGAGGTGCGCATGGACCGCAACTTCGCGCTGGAGCCGGAGGAGACCGAGGCGGGATACGTGCTGGCGTGCCAGTCGCATCCGGCGACCGAGCAGGTGGAGCTGGACTTCGACCGCTGATAACCGGCCGCCTGCCGCGCGCGGGAGGCGGCCGCAGCACGGTGCCCTTTTCTCCGGGCCTCGCACCGTCAGGCTCAGAGCACGTGGCCCGGCTCGCCCTCGTCGGTCACGACCGGCCGGCCGGAGGCCGCCCACACCTGCATGCCGCCGTCCACGTTCACCGCGTCGACGCCCTGCTGGACCAGATACATCGCGACCTGGGCCGAGCGTCCGCCCGAGCGGCAGATCACATGGACGCGCCCGTCCTGGGGCGCCGCCTCGGTCAGTTCGCCGTAGCGCGCCACGAACTCGCTGATGGGGATGTGCAGCGCCCCCTCGGCGTGGCCCGCCTGCCACTCGTCGTCCTCGCGGACGTCCAGCAGGAAGTCGTCGTCCTTGAGATCGCCGACCTCGACCGTGGGCACACCAGCTCCGAAATGCATGACCCCGACGCTACCCGAAACGGGCGCGGGGACGCCGTCTCAGCCCTGGCCCAGCAGCGCGGCCAGTTCCGCCTCGCGGGCCGTCACGTCGCCGCGCAGTTGCTCGGCGATCTCCTCCAGGAGCCGGTCGGGGTCGTCGGGGGCCAGGCGGAGCATCGAGGCGATCGCGCTGTCCTCCAGCTCCTTCGCCAGCATCGTGAGCAGCTCCTTGCGCTGCGCGAGCCACTCCAGACGGGCGTAGAGCTCCTCGCTGGGGCTCGGTTCCCGCTCGGCGGGCGCCGGGCCCGCGGCCCACTCCGCCGCCAGCTCCCGCAGCTCCGTCTCGTCGCCCCGGGCGTAGGCGGCGTTGACGCGGGTGATGAACTCCTCGCGCCGCTTGCGCTCCTCCTCCCGCTGCGCCAGGTCGGGGTGGGCCTTGCGGGCCAGCTCGCGGTAGAGCCTGCGGGCCTCCTCGCTGGGGCGCACCCGCTGCGGAGACCGCACCGGCTGGTCGGTGAGCATCGCCGCGGCCTCCGGGAACAGGCCTTCCCCGTCCATCCAGCCGTGCAGCAGCTCCTCCACACCGGGGATCGGCATCAGCCGGGCGCGGGCCTCGTCCGCCCTGCGCCGGTCCTCGGGGTCGCCGGTGCGTGCCGCCGTGGCCTCGGCGATCTGCGCCTCCAGCTCTTCGAGGCGGGCGTAGAGAGGGCCGAGTCTCTGCTGGTGCAGCCGGGAGAAGTTCTCGACCTCCACACGGAAGGTCTCCACCGCGATCTCGTACTCGATCAGCGCCTGCTCGGCGGCCCGTACGGCCCGCTCCAGGCGCTCCTCGGGACGCGCCGCAGCACCGTCGGACGTCGCCCGAGCCTCCCCGGCGACGTCACCCTGCTCAGCTTCCGGGGTCGTCACCCGACCAGCCTAGGCCACGCGGGCGCCGCCCTCCCTCGTCGCGCCCCGAAAGGACGGTCCGCCCCGCAGGCCGCCCCCGTCACACCCCGGTCCTCCGTCACAGCCCCCGGTCTTTCGTCACACCCCTGTCTCCGCCGCGATCCGGCCTGCCCGCACCGCCGCCACCAGGTCCGCGTGGTCCGCCTCCGTGCGGTCGGCGTAGGCGACGGCGAAGGCGGCGACGGCCTCGTCGAGTTCCTCGTTCTTGCCGCAGTAGCCGGCGATGAGGCGGGGATCGGCGCTGTGGGCGTGGGCGCGGGCCAGCAGGGCGCCGGTCATGCGGCCGTAGTCGTCCATCTGGTCCGCGGCGAGCGCGGCCGGGTCGACGCTGCCCTTGCGATTGCGGAACTGCCGCACCTGGAAAGGCCGTCCGTCGACCGTCGTCCAGCCCAGCAGGATGTCGCTCACCACCTGCATCCGCTTCTGGCCGAGCACCACCCGCCGGCCCTCGTGCGCCACCTCGGGCACCTCGAAACCGGCCGTCGCCAGATGCGGCAGCAGGGCGGAGGGCCTCGCCTCCTTCACCTGCAGCACCAGCGGCTCGCCGCGGTGGTCCAGCAGCAGCACCACGTAGGACCGGGTGCCCACACTGCCCGTGCCGACCACCCGGAAGGCGACGTCGTGCACCGCGTGACGGGCCAGCAGGGGCAGCCGGTCCTCGGAGAGCGTGGTCAGGTACTGCTCGAGCGAGGCGGCCACCGCCGCGGCCTCCGCGTCCGGCACCCGCCGCAGCACCGGCGGGGCGTCCACGAAGCGGAGACCGCCGTCCTCGGTGGGCTCGGTCGACTTGGCCGCGAAGCGTCCGCTGGTGTTGGCCCGCGCCTTCTCCGAGACCCGCTCGAGCGTCCCGAGCAGGTCGTGGGCGTCGGCGTGGGAGACCAGTTCCTCGTCCGCGATGGCGTTCCACGCGTCCAGGACCGGGAGCTTGGCCAGCAGCCGCATGGTGCGCCGGTAGGCGCCCACCGCGTCGTGGGCGGCCTCGCGGCAGCGCTCCTCGTCGCAGCCCGCCTCCCGGCCGGCCAGCACCAGCGAGGTGGCCAGGCGCTTGAGGTCCCACTCCCAGGGGCCGTGGACCGTCTCGTCGAAGTCGTTCAGGTCGATGACCAGGCCGCCGCGGGCGTCGCCGTACAGGCCGAAGTTGGCCGCGTGGGCGTCCCCGCATATCTGTGCCGCCGCCCCGGTCATGGGCGTACGGGCCAGGTCGTGGGCCATGAGGCCCGCCGAACCGCGCAGGAAGGCGAACGGCGTCGCCGCCATCCGGCCCACCCGTATCGGGGTCAGCTCCGGTATCCGGCCGTGGTTGGACTGCTCGACCGCCGTCACCGCGTCGGGACGGGAGCCGTCCGGATCGAGAGCGGCGTGCGCGGAACGCGGCACCCGGTGGCGCAGCGCCTTCCCCTTCTTCTTGGGCGACCCGCCCTCCGGCGACCCGTCCACCGCGGTGGATCCCTGCCCGGGCCACCGGGCGAAGCCCCGCACCCGCGGCAGCCGGCGCGCACGCCCGCCGTCGGCCCCGTCCTGAAGCGCCTCCTGCCGGGTCTCCGGCCCCGCCTGCCGCCCGGTCGCTCCCCGGGTCTCCTGCCCAGGCTCCTGCCGCGCCTCCTGAGCGGCCCCCTGCCGCGCCGGCACCGTACCCGCCGCTCCCGCACCGATCTCGGTCACCACGACCGCCTCCCCCGCCGCGCGCACATCCGCACCCGTGCCCAGACGAACATCAACTCGTGGCGACCGTACCGCCCTCGGCCCGAGGACGTCAGACCCTGTGGACAACTCGGCGACTGTGGACAGCACCGAGCCCCGGACACGGCTCCGCGACCGGCGGACGCACCCTCCTCGCCGACGCGGACACACGCGTGCGACGGCGCGGTCCCGGGGAGGGCCTTCTCACCTCGGCGGCCCTGTATCGCATGGTCGGCAGCGGGTAGGGGCAGCCCCGTGGGCCGGGACCGTACCGTCACCCGCCCCGAACGGAAGGCGTGCCGACCGGGCATGTGCGCATCCGCTCGGCGGCCGTGCGGTCGGATTGCGGGGCCTTGCCGGAAGACGACTTCCTGGGACGGGAGATGCATGACCCAGACGGATCACAGGGCAGCGGCCGGCACGGCCACGAAGCCGCCGAGCCGCGAGCCGGCCGCGCAGGACGTGCCGCCGTCTCGGGCGGCCCGCCCGGCGCGGGCGATCGTGACCGGGCCGGGCGCCGTGCGAAGGGAGCGGCTCGCCGCACTGGACGGACTGCGGTTCCTGGCGGCGCTGTCGGTGGTGCTCTTCCACTTCATCGGCCAGACCCCCGGAACGATGCAGCGGATCTGGGGCCGCCCGTACCAGGCCACCTTCCCCGGCCTGCACCCCTACTTCGCCTTCGGACGACTCGGCGTCGACCTGTTCTTCCTGATCAGCGGTTTCGTCATCTGCATGAGCGCGTGGGGGCGCAGCCCACGTGAGTTCTTCATCTCACGCGTCACCCGTCTGTTCCCGATGTACTGGATCGCGGTCGTGGTGTCGGCGTGCGTCCTCTACTTCGCCGACAGTCCGTTCGGGCCCCCTGACCCGCGGGTGCTCTTCGCGAACCTCACGATGCTGCAGACGCCGCTCGGTGTGGCCAACCTGGACTCGGTCTACTGGACGCTCTGGCCGGAACTCGCCTTCTACCTCACGTTCTCGGTCGTGGTGTGGAAGGGCCTCAGCTACCAACGGGTGGTGCTCTTCTGCGGGTCCTGGACGCTCGCCACGGTGCTCGCGCCGGCCGCGCAGATCCCGTTGCTCACACTCCTGGTGAACCCGCCGTCCGCCCCGTACTTCATCGCGGGCCTGGCCTTCTACCTGATGTACCGGTACCGGCCCACCCCCCTGCTGTGGGGCATCGTCGCCATGTCGTGGCTCCTGGCGCTGCACTTCCTGCTGGCGCCCACCGGCGGCCGCAACAACTGGCTCACCTGGTCGCCGTCGCGCGGCTGGCTGATCCTGGTGGTCACCCTGTTCTTCCTGCTGGTCGGCGCCATCGCACTGGGCTGGACGAACCGGATCCGATGGCGTGGGCTGACCGTCGCGGGCACGATGACGTTCCCGCTGTACCTCCTGCACGACACGATCGGGATGAGCCTCGCGCACCACTACGGCGACCGTGTCGATCCCCTGGCCCTGGTCGCGGTCGTGGCAAGCGGCTTGGTCGTACTGTCGTATCTGGCGCACCGGTTCGTCGAGCGCCCGATCGCTCTGGCCCTGCGACGCTCGCTGAACACCGCCACGTTCCGCCTGCGGGCTCCGGCGCTGCGCCCTTGAGCGGCCGCCTCGAGGAAGCCCGGATCGCGGCCCGCCACCGCATCCCGTTCGCCAACTCCGGCGGTCGGCAGCCCATATGCCCGGTGCGGCAACCTCGCCGCTGCCCGATCACCGTCGGCACGCGTAGCCGGCGGGGCGGCGGGCGGAGCCGGATCGGGCAGGCGGGATCACGCGCGGGCAGGACCGAGAAGTGACGGAACGCCCGGGGGCCGCACACCGCGCGGCCAGACCGTCCAACTCGACGTGAGATACCTCACGCATCGGGGCCCCTGGGCGTCTCACCCTGGACCGTGCGATGCCTCACATCCGGCGGCAGCAACGAGAAACGGGCCCCTGCAGGACTTTCGTCACTGTCAGAGACCCGTTCATCGGTTCTTCTCTGTGCGCGAGGGGGGAGTTGAACCCCCACGCCCTTGCGGGCACTGGAACCTGAATCCAGCGCGTCTGCCTATTCCGCCACCCGCGCATTGGGTGTGTCCTCCGGCTCCTGCCCCTTGGGGGCGGGCGCCTTCCGACATCCAGAACATTAGCACGTAGGAGAGGGTGGGTTCACATCCCTTCCTCGGGGCCCACCCCCCGCCCCGGCGACCGGGACCGTCCCCGCGCCGGCCCCCACCACGACGGCCTCACCGCCCCGCCACCGCGGCCTCGCCGCCCCACGCCTTCCGCCTCAGCCCCCGCTCAGCCCGCCCCCGAGCCACTCCCGGACCGCTCCCGGCCCACCCCCGGACCCGCCCCGCCCCCAGGAGCCCCGGAAGCTTTCGTTCCGTCTCGACGTGAGCCTGTTCACGTATCAACCTCGTACCGGTCGGGCCCGTCTCCCCAGGAGCCGGGACAGGTCCACCGCCGGGTGCGGGACACTGGTCTGCAGCCGCCTCTACGATCCTGGGCAGAAGTACGCGCAGGAGTACTTCCCGCAAGGTTCGGAGAGAAGCTCCGCGGGGAACCTCGGAGGCAGCTCCGCGGGAACCCCCCGCAGAGTGCGTCGACACCCGTCGACGGGCGCGGACAGGGGGAACCAGCCGATTTACCGGCGCGTGGATACGATCAGTAAGCAGTACCAGGTAAGCAGTACGCAGCACGACGGCAAGACCCGCTACGACGGCAACGACGGAGGAGGTGCCCCATGGGAGTCCTGAAGAAGTTCGAGCAGCGTCTCGAAGGTCTGGTCAACGGCACCTTCGCCAAGGTCTTCAAGTCAGAGGTCCAGCCCGTGGAGATCGCGGGTGCGCTCCAGCGCGAGTGCGACAACAACGCGACCATCTGGAACCGCGACCGGACCGTCGTACCCAACGACTTCATCGTGGAGCTCAGCACGCCGGACTACGAGCGGCTGAGCCCCTACTCCGGCCAGCTCGGCGACGAGCTCGCCGGCATGGTGCGCGACTACGCCAAGCAGCAGCGCTACACCTTCATGGGACCGATCAAGGTCCACCTGGAGAAGGCGGACGACCTGGACACCGGCCTCTACCGGGTCCGCAGCCGGACGCTCGCCTCCTCCAGCAGCCAGCAGGCGCCCTCGTCCCCGTCCGCCCAGGGCGGACGCCCGGGCTCCGGCGCCCAGGGCGGCTACGGCCACCCGCAGGCCGCAGGACCCGCGGGAGCGCCGCCCATGCCGTCCGCGCCGCCGCCCGGCGGCCGGCCCGGCGGGTACGGCTACCCGCAGCCCGCCGCGCAGCGGCCCGCCAACGCCCCGGCGAGCGGCGGCCGCACCCGCCACTGGATCGAGATCAACGGCAATCGCCATCAGATCTCCCGCCCGACGCTGGTGCTGGGCCGCAGCACCGAAGCCGACGTGCGGATCGACGACCCCGGCGTCTCCCGCCGGCACTGTGAGATCCGGACCGGAACGCCCTCGACGATCCAGGATCTCGGGTCCACCAACGGCATCGTGGTGGACGGGCAGCACACCACCCGCGCTACGCTCCGCGACGGCTCGCGGATCGTCGTGGGCAGCACCACCGTTATCTATAGGCAAGCCGAAGGGTGAACCGGGGGCAATGTCAGAGCTGACCCTCACGGTCATGCGGCTGGGTTTCCTGGCCGTACTGTGGCTGTTCGTGATCGTGGCCGTGCAGGTCATCCGCAGCGACCTGTTCGGTACGCGCGTCACCCAGCGGGGAGGCCGCCGCGAGGCCGCGCGGCCGCAGCAGGCCGCGCGCCAGGCGGCGGCCGCTCCGCCGCAGCAGCGCGGCCAGCAGGGCGGCGGCGGCCGACAGCGCCGAAACGCCCCCACCAAGCTCGTGGTGTCCGAGGGCACCCTCACCGGCACCACGGTCGCGCTGCAGGGCCAGACGATCACCCTGGGCCGCGCGCACGACTCCACGATCGTGCTGGACGACGACTACGCCTCCAGCCGCCATGCCAGGATCTACCCGGACCGCGACGGCCAGTGGATCGTCGAGGACCTCGGATCCACCAACGGCACGTACCTGGACCGGAACCGGCTGACGACCCCCACACCGATCCCGCTGGGCGCGCCGATCCGCATCGGCAAGACCGTCATCGAGCTGCGGAAGTAGTACGACAATGAGCGAGCGGAGCGAGCACGCAGTGGCGGCCGGCACCCCGGGCCGCGGCGCGCTCCCGACCGGAGGGTGGGCACCGTGCGGATGTACCCGGAGCCGACGGGCGAGGTGCGCATGAGTCTGTCACTGCGCTTCGCCGCCGGATCGCACAAAGGCATGATCCGCGAGGGCAACGAGGACTCCGGCTACGCCGGCCCGCGCCTGCTCGCGATCGCCGACGGCATGGGCGGCCAGGCCGCCGGCGAGGTCGCCTCCTCCGAGGTGATCTCCACCATCGTCGCGCTCGACGACGACGTGCCCGGCTCCGACATCCTCACCTCGCTCGGCGCGGCCGTGCGGCGTGCCAACGACCAGCTGCGCGCGATGGTCGAGGAGGACCCCCAGCTGGAGGGCATGGGCACCACGCTCACCGCCCTGCTGTGGACCGGCCAGCGGCTCGGCATGGTGCACGTCGGCGACTCGCGCGCCTACCTCCTGCGCGACGGTGTGCTCACGCAGATCACGCAGGACCACACCTGGGTGCAGCGCCTCGTCGACGAGGGACGCATCACCGAGGAGGAGGCCACCACCCATCCGCAGCGCGCCCTCCTCATGCGCGCCCTCGGCAGCGGCGAGCACGTCGAGCCCGACCTGTCGATCCGCGAGGTCCGCGCCGGTGACCGCTACCTCATCTGCTCCGACGGCCTCAGCGGCGTCGTCTCCCACCAGACGATGGAGGAGACCCTCGCCAGCTACCAGGGCCCCCAGGAGACCGTGCAGGAGCTGATCCAGCTCGCGCTGCGCGGCGGCGGCCCCGACAACATCACCGTCATCGTCGCCGACGTCCTCGACCTGGACACCGGCGACACCCTCGCCGGGCAGCTCTCCGACACCCCCGTCGTGGTCGGCGCGGTCGCCGAGAACCAGCTCCACCTCAACGACAACGGCATCATGCAGACCCCCGCCGGCCGGGCCTCGGGCCTCGGCCGCCAGGTCCCCGGACAGGGCCAGGGAGGCGGCGAGTTCGGCCCGCCCGGCTCCGGCGACACCACCGGCTACGTCCCCACCGGAAGCTTCGGCGGCTACAGCGACGACGACTTCGTCAAGCCCAGGAAGGGCCGCCGGTGGCTGAAGAGATCGTTCTACAGCGTGCTCGCGCTGGCCGTGATCGGCGGCGGTCTGTACGGCGGCTACCGCTGGACCCAGACCCAGTACTACGTCGGCGCCAACGAGGAGCACCTCGCCCTCTACCAGGGCATCAGCCAGGACCTGGCGTGGGTGAAGCTGTCGAAGCTGGAGAAGGACCACCCCGAGATCGAACTCAAGTACCTGCCTCCCTACCAGCAGAAGCAGGTCAAGGCGACGATCGCGCAGGGCGGCCTCGCGTCCGCCCAGAAGAAGATCGACGAACTGTCCGTGCAGGCCTCCGCGTGCAAGAAGGAGTCCGAGCGCCGGACCGCAGAGAGCCAGAACAACGCCAAGACGGGCGAGGGCCAGGCCGGAGGCACCACGGGAACCACCCGCACCTCCCTCACGTCCAAGGCGACACCGACACCGAATCCGTCGGCGTCGAAGACACCGTCGTCCCCGTCTCCGTCCACGTCCGCCGCGCCCACTCCCAGCCCCGGCCCCACTCTCTCGGAGGAAGAGCAGAAGGTCGTCTCGCTGTGCGGCAAGCAGTAGGCAAGCCGTGAGAGGCCCTGTCACACGATGAGCAGTACTTCCAACCCGTCGACGCACCACACGTCCACCATCGGCGCCATCGGAGCGCCCAGCAGACGCAACACCGAGCTCGCGCTGCTGGTGTTCGCCGTCGTCATCCCGGTGTTCGCCTACGCCAACGTCGGCCTGGCGATCAACAACGAGGTGCCGTCCGGTCTGCTGAGCTACGGCCTGGGCCTCGGCCTGCTGGCCGGCGTCGGACATGTCGTCGTCCGCAAGTTCGCCCCGTACGCGGACCCGCTGCTGCTGCCGCTGGCCACCCTGCTCAACGGACTCGGGCTGGTCATCATCTGGCGGCTGGACCAGTCCAAGCTGCTGCAGTCGATCAAGCAGGCGGGCGCGGCCGCGCCGCGGCAGCTGATGTACACGGCCATGGGCATCGCCCTGTTCGCCGTGGTGCTGGTCTTCCTCAAGGACCACCGCGTCCTGCAGCGCTACACGTACATCTCCATGGTCGGCGCGCTGGTCCTGCTGCTGCTGCCGCTGGTCCCGGGCCTGGGCGCCAACATCTACGGCGCGAAGATCTGGATCCACATCGGCAGCTTCTCCATCCAGCCCGGTGAGTTCGCGAAGATCGTGCTGGCGATCTTCTTCGCCGGCTACCTGATGGTGAAGCGCGACGCGCTGGCCCTCGCCAGCCGCCGCTTCATGGGCCTCTACCTGCCCCGCGGCCGCGACCTCGGCCCGATCCTGGTGGTCTGGTTCATCTCGATCCTCATCCTGGTCTTCGAGACCGACCTCGGTACGTCGCTGCTGTTCTTCGGCATGTTCGTGGTCATGCTGTACGTCGCCACCGAGCGGACCAGCTGGATCGTCTTCGGTCTGCTGATGTCCGCGGTCGGCGCCGTCGGCGTGGCCTCCTTCGAATCGCACGTCCAGCAGCGCGTCCAGGCCTGGCTCGACCCGATGAAGGAGTACACGCTCAGCCAGCAGGGCGTCGGCGGCCACTCCGAGCAGGCCATGCAGGCACTGTGGGCGTTCGGCTCCGGCGGCACCCTCGGCAGCGGCCTCGGCCAGGGCCACTCCGACCTCATCCGGTTCGCCGCCAACTCCGACTTCATCCTCGCCACCTTCGGCGAGGAGCTCGGACTGGCCGGCATCATGGCGCTCCTGCTGATCTACGGCCTGATCGTGGAGCGCGGCGTGCGCACCGCCCTCGCCGCGCGCGACCCCTTCGGCAAGCTGCTCGCCATCGGCCTCTCGGGCGCGTTCGCCCTCCAGGTCTTCGTCGTCGCCGGCGGTGTGATGGGCCTCATCCCGCTGACCGGTATGACGATGCCCTTCGTGGCGTACGGCGGTTCGTCCGTGATCGCCAACTGGGCCCTCGTCGGCATCCTGATCCGGATCAGCGACACCGCGCGCCGCCCGGCGCCCGCCCCCGCCTCCAACCCCGACGCCGAGATGACCCAGGTGGTCCGCCCGTGAACAAGCCCCTGCGCCGGATCGCGATCTTCTGCGGACTCCTCGTCCTCACCCTGCTCATCCGGGACAACTGGCTCCAGTACGTCAAGGCCGACGACCTCAAGAACGACGACAAGAACCGCCGGGTGACGATCGCGCGTTACTCCACCCCACGCGGCGACATCATCGTCGGCGGCAATCCCGTCACCGGGTCCACCGAGACCAAGCGCAACGGTCTCAACGACCTGAAGTACAAGCGCACCTACAAGGACGGCCCCATGTGGGCGCCGGTCACCGGATACGCCTCGCAGGCCTTCGGCGCCAACCAGCTGGAGTCCATCGAGGACGGCATCCTCACCGGCAACGACGACCGGCTCTTCTTCCGCAACACCCTCGACATGGTCACCGGCAAGACCCAGCAGGGCGGCAACGTGGTGACCACCCTCAACCCCGCCGCGCAGAAGGCGGCGTACGACGGCCTGAAGAACCAGGGCGGCAAGGGCGCCGCGGTGGCGCTGGACCCGGCCACCGGCAAGATCCTCGCGCTGGCGTCCTACCCGTCGTACGACCCGTCGGCGTTCGCGGGCACGTCCGACAAGGACGCCGAGGCCTGGAAGAAGCTGCAGAAGAAATCCGACGCCAACGACCCCATGCTGAACCGGGCGCTGCGCGAGACCTACCCGCCGGGCTCCACCTTCAAGGTGGTCACCGCGGCGGCCGCGCTGGAGAACGGGCTCTACAGCTCGGCGGACACGCCCACCAGGTCGCCGCTGCCGTGGATCCTGCCGCAGAGCACCACGGAGCTGAAGAACGAGGGCAACATCCCCTGCAAGAACGCCACCATGCGGGAGGCGCTGCGGGTCTCCTGCAACACCGTCTTCGGCAAGATGGGGTACGACCTCGGCAAGGACAAGATGCTCGCCGAGGCGAAGAAGTTCGGCTTCGACGCCGAGCAGTTCGTGCCGGTCCGCTCCGCGGCCTCCAACTTCCCGCAGGACATGAACGCGCCGAACACCGCGCTCAGCTCGATCGGCCAGTTCGAGACCGCCGCCACCCCGCTGCAGATGGCCATGGTCGCCTCGGCCGTCGCCAACGACGGCAAGCTGATGAAGCCGTACATGGTCGACGAGCTCCAGTCGCACAACCTCGACCCCATCGAGAAGACGGAGCCGAAGGAGCTGAGCCGGCCGCTGACGCCGCAGAACGCGCAGATCCTCCAGTCGATGATGGAGACGGTGGTCAAGGAGGGCACGGGCACGAAGGCGCAGATCGGCGGCGTCACCGTGGGCGGCAAGACCGGTACCGCCCAGCACGGCGTCGAGAACAGCGCGAACCCCTACGCCTGGTTCCTCTCCTACGCCAAGATGCCCGACGGCAGCTCGCCGGTCGCGGTGGCCGTGGTCGTGGAGGACGAGAACGCCAACCGCGGCGACATCTCCGGCGGCGGCCTCGCGGCCCCCATCGCGAAGCGGGTGATGGAGGCGGTCATCAACTCCAAGAAGTGACCCCTGTCACGTCGCCTTCACATCGGTGCACGTTGCGATACCGGTCCTGTATCGGGTGACGGGCTTGGCCAGGTCACACAGAACGAGCCGGGTACGGTAGGCCCGGACGGCAGCCTCAGGCGGCACACGGGTGCCGCTCGGGACCGACGGAGAGGGCTGGTAGGTAGCTATGGAAGAGCCGCGTCGCCTCGGCGGCCGGTACGAACTGGGCCAGGTGCTCGGTCGTGGTGGCATGGCGGAGGTCTACCTCGCGCATGACACCCGCCTCGGCCGCACCGTGGCAGTGAAGACGCTGCGCGCGGACCTCGCGCGCGACCCGTCCTTCCAGGCCCGGTTCCGCCGGGAGGCCCAGTCGGCCGCCTCGCTCAACCATCCCGCGATCGTCGCGGTCTACGACACGGGCGAGGACTACATCGACGGGGTCTCGATCCCGTACATCGTGATGGAGTACGTCGACGGGTCCACCCTCCGTGAACTCCTGCACAGCGGCCGCAAGCTGCTGCCCGAGCGGGCCATGGAGATGACCATCGGCATCCTCCAGGGTCTGGAGTACGCCCACCGCAGCGGCATCGTCCACCGCGACATCAAGCCGGCGAACGTCATGCTGACGCGCAACGGCCAGGTCAAGGTGATGGACTTCGGCATCGCCCGCGCCATGGGCGACTCCGGCATGACCATGACGCAGACGGCGGCCGTGATCGGCACTGCCCAGTACCTCTCCCCGGAACAGGCCAAGGGCGAGCAGGTCGACGCCCGCTCGGACCTGTATTCGACGGGCTGCCTGCTCTACGAGCTGCTGACGGTCCGCCCGCCCTTCGTCGGCGACTCCCCGGTCGCGGTGGCCTACCAGCACGTCCGCGAGGAGCCGCAGGCGCCCAGCGTCTTCGACCCCGAGATCACGTCCGAGATGGACGCGATCGTGCTGAAGGCGCTGGTCAAGGACCCGGACTACCGCTACCAGTCCGCCGACGAGATGCGCGCCGACATCGAGGCCTGCCTCGACGGGCAGCCGGTCGCCGCCACCGCCGCGCTGGGCGCGGTCGGCTACGGCGGCTACGGCGACGACCACGCGACGACGGCCCTGCGCTCGGACGCCGGAGCCGGCGCCACGACGATGCTGCCGCCGATGAGCCCGGACGACGGCGGCTTCGGCTACGACGACCGCCCCGACCGGCGCCGCCAGAAGAAGTCCAACAACTCGACGATCCTGCTGGTGGTCGCCGGTGTCCTGGTCCTGATCGGCGCGATCCTGATCGGCAAGTGGGCGTTCGGCGGCGGCAACGCGGGCGACGGCACCCTCCAGGCGCCGAACTTCGTCGGCCAGAGCTACAGCGACGCCCAGCGGATGGCCGAGAACTCCGACCTGAAGCTGGCCCCGCCCACCCGCAAGCCCTGCGAGCAGCAGCCAAAGGGCAACGTCTGCTCCCAGGACCCGACGGCGGGCACCGACGTCAAGAAGGGCGACACCATCAACCTGGTGGTGTCGACCGGCGCGCCGAAGGTGGCCATCCCGAGCGTGATCGGCCTCGGCCTCGACGAGGCCAAGTCGAAGCTGGAGGGCGACGACTACAAGTTCAACGTCGTCACCAAGTACCGGGAGTCGAGCGAGGACCCGAACAGCGTCCTGGATCAGAACCCGGTGGCCGGCAAGGAAGTCCAGAAGGGCACGACGATCACCCTCGTCGTCGCCAAGGCGGCCGAGAAGAGCACCGTGCCGGACGTCACCGGCCAGTCCTGCGACGCCGCCAAGCAGCAGATGCAGGCCAGCAACCTGACCGGAAACTGCACCGAGGTGGAGACCAACGACCCCAACCAGGTCGGCAAGGTCATCCAGACCTCTCCGCAGGCCGGGGCCCAGGTCGACAAGGGCTCGACTGTGACCATGCAGATCGGCAAGCAGCCGGCGCAGCAGAAGACGCCGGTGCCCAGCGTCGTCGGCCAGACGGTGGGACAGGCCAAGCAGACACTGGCGGCAGCCGGCTTCACCCAGATCCAGTTCGCGGGCGGCAGCGACCAGAGCGACGGGGCCCTTGTCGTCAAGCAGGACCCCAAGGGGAACCAGCAGGTCGACAACCCCGGCGGCACGGTGATCACCCTCACCACCTTCGGTGCCGGAGGCGACAACGGAGGCAACAACGGAGGCGGCGGAGGCGGCCCAGGAGGCATCTTCGGCTGACCGCCCGTCCCGCCCCCGACGAACGGGTGAGCCCCGGCACCTACCAAGGCGCCGGGGCTCACCCGTTCCCCCCACACACACCCGTGCACATGTCGATCGTGTCTTGAAGGACTGAGGTCCTTCCCGTCACTCAGTCACTCACCGCAGTTCCTTCGGCGGTGTGCGCTCGGCGTTCACCTTGTCCACGCGGACCAGTTCACCCCAGACGACGTACCGGAACCGGGACGTGTAGACCGGGGTGCACGTCGTCAGGGTGATGTAGTGGCCGGGCTCGGTGACGCCCGACTGCTTCGGGATCGCGGACAGGACCTCGACGTTGTACTTCGAGGTCTCCGGGAGGATGGCGTAGACCTTGTAGACGTACCACTTGTCCTTGGTCTCGAAGACGATCGCGTCGCCCTTGCGCATCTTGTCGATGTTGTGGAACTTCGCGCCGTGGCCGTCGCGGTGGGCGGCGAGGGTGAAGTTGCCCGCCTTGCCGGTCGTCGGGAGGGTCGCCTTGACGGGGTCCGCGTAGTAGCCGGCCACGCCGTCGTTCAGGACCTCCGTCGACGTGCCCTTCTTGACCAGGACCTCGCCGTTGTCCATCGACGGCACGTGCAGGAAGCCGATGCCGTCCTTGGTGTCGAGCGCGCCGGGCGCGCCGGAGCCGGAGTGGGCCCACTCGTCACGGATCCGGTGGCCCTGCTGATCGGCCCTGCGGTCGGCGAGGACGTTCGTCCACCACAGGGAGTAGACGACGAACAGGCCGAGGACCAGGCCCGCAGTGATGAGGAGTTCGCCGAAGACGCTGACCGCGAAGGCCAGCCGGCCAGGGCGCCGGCGAGGCGGTGCGGAGCCGGCGCCGTACGCGTCACCGTGTCCTTCGCCGCCGTGGGTGTGCTCTGCCGTGCCGTCCGTGGTCGCTGCCACTGTTCATCTGCCCTTTAACTGACGAGCGCATCCGGCTTGCCCTTGCTGCGCGGCCGTTCCTCGACCATCTTGCCCCAGACGATCAACCGGTACTTGCTGGTGAACTCCGGCGTGCAGGTGGTGAGCGTGATGTAGCGGCCGGGTCCGGTGAAACCCGACCCCCGGGGAACGGGGTCCAGCACGCTCGTGTTGCTCGGCGGGGTCACCGGCAGCATCGACGCCATCTTGTAGACGAAGTACGTGTCCTGGGTCTCCACGACGATCGCGTCGCCCGGCGTGAGCCGGTTGATGTACCGGAACGGCTCGCCGTGCGTGTTCCGGTGGCCCGCGAGCCCGAAGTTGCCCGTCCTCGCGTCCGGCATCGCCGTGTTGAGATCGCCCTTGCCGTAGTGCCCGACCATGCCCTTGTCGAGCACCTTCTCCTTGCTGGTGCCCTCGGCGATCGGCACCACCACGTCCAGCTTGGGGATGTGCAGGATGGCGAAGCCCTGCCCCGGCTCGAACGTCCCCGGGTTGCGCCTGCCGCTCGCCCAGTCGTCCTGCAGGTGGTGCGCCTCGCTGCCCGCCTGCGCGTGCGCCCGGATGTTGGTCCACCACAGCTGGTAGGTCACGAAGAGCAGCATCACCACACCCGTGGTGATGAACGCCTCGCCGATGATCCGGCTGGCGAGGACCCCGGGACTGGGCTTCTGCGCCCGCGCCCGGCGCCGGGCCTCCACACGCGACAGCGGTGCGGACGGACCGCCCGACGCGCTGTCGCCCTCCGCGGACGCCCCGGTCGCCCCGCCCGAGCCGCCGTGCCGCCCGTGACGGCCTTTGGCGGCCTTCCTGCGGGCCGCGCGCCCGCCCGGAGTGGTTCCTGTCACCGGTGTGACGGACGAGGCCCGAGAGGCCGTCCCACGCCCCGCCCGGTCCGCGTCCGCCGGCGGCGGCTCGGGCACCAGCAGCGCCATCGTCTCCTGGTCACTCGGAGGCGGCACCGGAGACGGTCCGTGAGGCGGCGCAGCCGCGTAGGGGGACGGGTCCTCGTAGGGCTGCCGCGGCTGCGCATACGGCTGTTGCTGCGGGTCGAACGGCTGCTGCTCCCCGTACGGCTGCGGCTCCCCGTAGGGCTGGGCCTCCCCGTACGGCTGCTGCTGCCCGCGCTGCGCCGCCGGGGAGCCGTACCACTCCTGCGCCGCGGAGCCGTACCACTCCTCGAACGCGCCCGGCTCCCCGTACGACTGCTGCCCGTACGAGGTGTCGGTCTCGCGCTCGGGGCGCAGCGCGGTCACGCCGTGGCCCTGCCCACCACCGGGGCAAGCCCCGCCGACCTCGCCACGGCACCCTGGTCGCCGCACTCCACCAGCCAGTTGGCCAGCATCCGGTGCCCGTGTTCGGTCAGCACCGACTCGGGATGGAACTGCACGCCCTCGACGGGGAGTTCACGGTGGCGCAGGCCCATGATGATGCCGTCCTGGGTGCGCGCGGTGACCTCCAGCTCGCCCGGCACGGTGTCCGGCTCGGCCGCCAGCGAGTGGTAGCGGGTCGCCGTGAACGGCGACGGCAGTCCCGCGAAGACGCCCTTGCCCTCGTGCTCCACCAGCGAGGTCTTGCCGTGCAGCAGCTCGGGCGCCCGGTCCACGACACCGCCGTAGGCCACCTGCATCGACTGCATGCCCAGGCAGACGCCGAAGACCGGCACCCCGGTGGCGGCGCAGTGGCGCACCATGTCGACGCAGACCCCGGCCTCCTCGGGCGTGCCGGGACCCGGCGACAGCAGCACGCCGTCGAAGCCGTCCTGGGCGTGCGCCGGCGACACCTCGTCGTTGCGCAGCACCTCGCACTCGGCGCCCAGCTGGTAGAGGTACTGGACCAGGTTGAAGACGAAGCTGTCGTAGTTGTCGACGACGAGAATCCGCGCGCTCACTGGTTGTCCACCGTCACATCGTTGAAGGGAAGCAGCGGTTCGGCCCACGGGAAGACGTACTGGAACAGGACGTAGACGACGGCCAGGACCAGCACCAGTGAGATCAGCGCCCTGACCCACACGTTCCCCGGCAGATGCCGCCAGATCCAGCCGTACATGCCGTCCCTTCCGTCTCGCCACGGCACCGGACGAGCGCCGTGTGTCACCAGACTAACGGCGCGGCGCCTCCGGTTTCCCGGCCTCCACAGGCTGGGCGAAATCCTGATGCGCCCGGACGATCAGCTGGTCGCCATGTCCCCATTCCGGATCACACGGGGGGCCGGGCAGCGGCCCGGACGCGTGTACCCGGACTTACGTGGCACGGGGTCGATCACCTCAACGACCGAGGGCACGGTTTCGTATGGGCCTGCCGAACCCCTTCTTCAGCGTGCGCCGCCGGCGGTTCCGACGATCACGCGCTCCGGCGGCTCCTGCTACGGCGCCTGCTCCGCGGGCTTCGCGTAGTGCAGGTCCACCGTGCCCGAGTAGCCGGGGAGAGTCACCGTCCCGTTCTCGGTGACCTTCCAGCCGAGACCGTAGACGTTGACGTAGACCATGTAGTTCTGGATGGCCGGGGAGTCCGCGAGCGCCTTCTGCAGCCGCTCCGGGTCGCCGACCGCCGTGATGCGGTACGGCGGCGAGTAGACGCGGCCCTGCAGGATCAGCGTGTTGCCCACACAGCGCACCGCGCTGGTGGAGATCAGCCGCTGGTCCATGACCTTGATGCCCTTGGCGCCGCCGTCCCACAGCGCGTTGACCACGGCCTGCAGGTCCTGCTGGTGGATGACCAGGTAGTCCGGCTGCGGCTCGGGGTAGCCAGGCAGCTTGGCGGTGGCGTTCGGCGGTGCGTCATTCAGGGTGACGGTGACCGCCCTGCCCTTGACGGGCTGGGTGCCGGCGTTCTTCTCCAGCCGCGTGAGCTTCTCGTCCTGGGCCGTGGTCCTGCCGTCGTCCCGTTCGGCGAGGGACTCCACGTCGTGGCGCAGGGCCGCGTTGGACTCGTCCAGCCCCTTGTTCTTGCGGCTGCGCTCCTGGATGAGGTCGGACAGCTTCAGCAGGGAGGTGTCCGTGCGCAGGTTGGTGCCCCTGGCCGTGTTGAAGCTCGTGACGAAGATCAGTCCCGCCAGGGCGAAGACGGCCGCGGTGAGGATCCGCACCGGCCGCATACGGCGGGTGCGCCCGGGACTGGAATCCGTCCCCGGGAAGTCGGCAGAATTGCTCAACGTACCCTTATCTCCTTCGGCGCCGCGGAAGCACTACGCTAACGGACGCCCGGGGGAGCCCTCAGAGTCCCCTTGTACGCTGCTCCGGAGCCAGTTCAGTTCCCTGCGCGGCCACGCAGCGCATCGACAGGAGAGACCCTCGTGCCGAAGTCACGTATCCGCAAGAAGGCCGACTACACGCCGCCGCCGGCGAAGCAGGCGACGAGCGTCAAGCTGGACAGCCGCGGCTGGGTCGCGCCCGTCATGCTGGCCATGTTCCTCATCGGTCTGGCCTGGATCGTCGTCTTCTACGTGACCGACGGCTCGCTGCCCATCGACGCCCTGGACAACTGGAACATCGTGGTGGGCTTCGGCTTCATCGCCGCCGGCTTCGGCGTCTCCACGCAGTGGAAGTAGGCGCGGTCTCCCGGTGAATCCAGCTCTCCCCAGGGCTATCCGCTGAGTTATCCACAGGGCGGATCAATATCCACAGCTCCTGGGGAAAAGACAGCTGATCTGTGGATAACCCGTCTGCCGTTGACGCCGGTAGGACTGTCGGACCGGCACTCCGGGAGCTCTACGCCCCCTGCCTGACCTGCATGAACTCATGTGGGCGGCAGGGGGCACACCTGTGCCCGCACCCTATGCACAAGATCCGACACCCGCTGTGGACAACGGTTCGGTATCAACCGAGCTGGACCGTCCTGACCAGCGTCATCACCAGGACGACCGCGAGCACCAGCGCACAGGTGCCGTACTGCACCAGGGCCCGCCGCTCGCGCGGGGAGTGCACCATCGCGTAGCCGATCACCACACCGGCGACGAGCCCGCCGATGTGGGCCTGCCAGGCGATGCTGCCCCAGCCGAAGGTGATGATCAGGTTGATCACCAGCAGCGCGATGATCGGCCGCATGTCGTAGTTGAGCCGGCGCATCAGGACGGCGGTCGCGCCGAAGAGGCCGAAGATGGCGCCGGAGGCGCCGAGCGACGCCTGGCTCGGCGAGGCCAGCAGATAGGTCAGCGCACCTCCCGCCAGCCCCGAGACGAAGTAGAGCGCGAGGTAGCGCGCCCGGCCGAGGGCCGCCTCCAGGGGGCCGCCGAGCCACCACAGGCTGAGCATGTTGAAGGCGATGTGCCACACCTCCCAGTGCGAGAACATCGAGGTCACCAGGCGGTACCACTCGCCGCCGGCGACTCCCGCCGTGGCGGTGGACGGCGGCGACGGCCACGCACCGATGAGAACCAGGTGGTCCAGCAGCGAGGAGTCGACGTGGACCGCGATGAACACCGCGATGTTGATCCCCATGAGGATCTTGGTGACCAGCCGGGGGTCGGAGGCCATGCTCCCGCCCGCCAGGGTCCGGGGCCGGCTCGCGGACGGGGCGTGGCCCGTGCCGGAGCCGGTGCGGACGCAGTCCGGACACTGGAAGCCCACGGAGGCGTCGACCATGCACTCGGGGCAGATCGGCCGCTCGCAGCGGGTGCAGCGGATGCCGGTCTCGCGGTCCGGGTGGCGGTAGCAGGTGGGCACGCGCTGAGCGTCCTGCGAGCCCTGGTCCGTCGGGCCCTGCGGGCTGCCTGGTGCCTGATCCATGGGGTCCCCTCGGCTTCGTCGTGGGCGGTGCGCCGCGGCCCGTCGTGGCAACGCACCGCCCCGCTCATCCTTACGGACGAGCGGGGCGATTGGTTCCCGTCGCGGGACGGCGCGCGGGTTCAGCCCTCGCGGGTCTCCACGACGACCGTCTCGATCACGACGTCGTCGACGGGGCGGTCGGTGCGCGGGTTGGTCCGCGCGGCCGCGATGGCGTCGACCACCTTCTGGCTCGCCGTGTCGGTGACCTCGCCGAAGATGGTGTGCTTGCGGTTCAGCCAGGCCGTCGGGGAGACCGTGATGAAGAACTGGGAGCCGTTGGTGCCCGGGCCGGCGTTGGCCATCGCCAGCAGGTACGGCCGGTCGAAGGACAGGTCCGGGTGGAACTCGTCCGCGAACTGGTAGCCGGGGCCGCCGGTGCCGTTGCCGAGCGGGTCACCGCCCTGGATCATGAAGCCGCTGATCACCCGGTGGAAGACGGTGCCGTCGTAGAGCTTCGCCGTGGTCTTCTCACCCGTGGCGGGGTGCGTCCACTCCCGCTCGCCCGTGGCGAGCTCGACGAAGTTCCGGACCGTCTTGGGGGCATGGTTCGGCAGGAGCCGGACGTCGATGTCCCCGTGGTTGGTCTTCAGGGTGGCGTGGAGGTGCTCTGCCACGAGGTGCCTTCCGTTGGCTGGGTTGTGCTCCCAGATCCTCGCACGGTCCGTGCCGTGCGTCGCCCGGCGGCGGCCTCCGGGCTCAGATCTGCCGGATCCGCTTGCGAAAACCTCGCCGTTCGTCCCGAAGAGGGGAGCGCGGGTCGGCAATCCGTGGCATTGTCGGCCCCAAGCTCGTGTTGCCCCGTATTCATCCGTTATCGCATGTGATCGTCTCTCGGGTGGCGCCGCCGGCAACGGCGCGGACCCACCGGGACGGCGGGCGCGCCGGAACGGAGGAGCCGCGCGGCAACCGGAGCCGCCGCCCGTGACCCGGATGCCGGTCCGCACATGCCCTCGGGCGTGTCGGCAGGCATGATCCGTAAAAGGGTGGAAAGTCGATTACCGTACGCCACCGAGGAGGAGGAACCCGTGACCCGCATCGACAGCGTGCGCGCCGCGACCGGCTCGGCGAAGGACAGCGTGCTGCACGCCGCGGAAGTGGTGGCGCCCTACGCCGACACGGCCAAGGACAGGGCCGCACACTACGCACACGAGGCCCGCGTACGGCTCGCGCCCAAGGTGTCGCTCGCCGCAGACCAGGCCCGCGTCCAGTACGACGCCCATGTCGCACCCCGGCTGGAGCAGGCTCGCGCCCATGTCCCGCCCAAGATGGACCGGGCCGCCCACGAGGCGGCGGCCCGCACCCGCAAGGCCGCACGGCAGGCCGCCGAGTACTCCCGGCCGAGGATCGAGCAGGCGGTGGCGGCGGCCCAGCCCGTCGCCGACGAGGCCGCCGCCCGCGGTGCCGCCGCCGCGGGCGCCGCGCTGGCCGCGATGCGCGGGCAGCTCTCGGCCAAGGAGATCCAGAAGATCGCCCGCAAGCACAACCGGCGGTCGCGGGCCGGCCGCGCCGCGAAGACGCTTCTGGTCCTGGGGGCGCTCGCGGGCGGTGCCTTCGCCGCCTGGAAGTGGTGGGACAAGCAGGCCAACCCGGACTGGCTGGTGGAGCCGCCGGCGGCGACCGAGGTCCCCGAGGCGGGCTCGCTGGCCTCGGTGGACGGCAGCGGCCAGTCCGTACTGGACCCGGAGGTCCAGGCCAAGGAGGCCGAGGAGGAGGGGGCGGACCGCGAAGAGCGCGGCTGACCTTCCCTCGCCGCCCCAGCATGACGAAAGCCCCTCCGCCCGGTTTCTGCGCCGGTCGGAGGGGCTTTCGTCGAGTGCGGGGAGTGGAGCCTAGGGGAGTCGAACCCCTGACATCTGCCATGCAAAGACAGCGCTCTACCAACTGAGCTAAGGCCCCTGGAACAGAGCATCCGGCCGGAGGAACCGCGTTCCGGTCGGGTGCCGCAGACCAGAGTACCGGTTCACCCCCCACATCTCGCAAAAAGATGGGGGGTCCCCGTGACCGACCCCTCTCCGTAAGATGCACTCCGCGCGGTTCGCTACAGCGAACCGCGGTACTAGGGGAAGCGATGGGGAGACGCAATGGACGCCGCACAGCAGGAAGCCACCGCAAGAGCGCGGGAACTGCAGCGGAACTGGTACGGGGAGCCCTTGGGGGCACTGTTCCGCAAGCTCATAGAGGACCTCGGGCTCAACCAGGCCCGGCTTGCGGGGGTACTGGGACTGTCCGCGCCGATGCTGTCGCAGCTGATGAGCGGGCAGCGGGCGAAGATCGGCAACCCTGCGGTGGTGCAGCGAGTGCAGCTCCTGCAGGAGCTGGCCGGGCAGGTCGCGGACGGCAGCGTCAGCGCGGCCGAGGCGACCGAGCGCATGGACGAGATCAAGCGGTCGCAGGGGGGCTCGGTGCTCAGCAACACCACGCAGTCGACGAACAGTTCGGGGGCGCCCACGGTCAAGCGGGTGGTCCGGGAGATCCAGTCGCTGCTCCGGTCCGTCGCCGCCGCCGGTGACATCATCGAGGCGGCCGACACGCTCGCCGGCACGCACCCCGAACTGGCCGAGTTCCTCCGCGTCTACGGCGCGGGCCGCACCTCCGACGCGGTCGCGCACTACCAGTCCCACCAGAGCTGACATCCCACCGCCCTTCCGGTGCGGGGGAGTTGGACAGCCAGGCGAACGCGGGCGGGGGAACGCGGACTTGGAGTGGCGTACCGCTCGCCCCGCTCGTCAGGGCGCGGGAGTCGTGCCACCCGCCGCGGGGCAGGCCAGTGGGTAACCGCAGGGGGAGGAGCGACGCACAGCCATGGGTGAGGTCTTCGCCGGCCGGTACGAACTGGTCGACCCGATCGGACGCGGCGGGGTCGGCGCGGTGTGGCGCGCCTGGGACCACCGCCGCCGCCGGTACGTGGCCGCCAAGGTCCTGCAGCAGCGCGACGCCCACTCGCTGCTGCGCTTCGTCCGGGAACAGGCGCTGCGGATCGACCACCCCCATGTGCTCGCTCCGGCCAGCTGGGCGGCCGACGACGACAAGGTCCTGTTCACCATGGACCTGGTGGCCGGGGGATCGCTGGTCCATCTCGTCGGGGACTACGGGCCGTTGCCCCCGGTGTTCGTCTGCACTCTGATCGACCAGTTGCTGTCGGGGCTGGCCGCGGTGCACGCGGAGGGCGTCGTCCACCGTGACATCAAGCCCGCCAACGTGCTGCTGGAGGCCACCGGGACCGGCCGGCCCAGGCTGCGCCTGTCCGACTTCGGCATCGCCATGCGCCTGGGCGAACCGCGGCTGACGGAGACCAACCTCGTGGTGGGCACGCCGGGTTATCTCGCGCCCGAGCAGATGATGGGCGCGGAACCGGACTTCCCCGCCGACCTGTTCGCGGTCGGTCTGGTCGCCCTCTATCTGCTGGAAGGCGCCAAGCCGGACGCCAAGGCGCTCGTGGAGTACTTCGCGGAGCACGGGACACCGCGTGCGCCCCAGGGCGTTCCGGAGCCGTTGTGGCAGGTCGTGGCGACACTGGTGCAGCCGGATCCGGCGGCCCGATTCCGTACGGCCACCGGCGCGCGCAAGGCGCTCGCGGCGGCGGCCGAGCTGCTGCCGGAGCCGGGTCCCGACGACGAGCTGATCGAGATCTTCGACCAGCTCGGCCCGATCCCGCCGGGCTTCGGGCCCGACGGCCCGCTCGAACGCAGCCCGGGGGTGGCCCTGGTCCACGTGAGGGAGACGGGCAGGGGGGCGCGGACCGGGGGCTCTGAGGGCTTTGAAGGCTCTGAGGACTTTCGGGGCTCGGGAGGTTCTGGGGGTTCTGGGGGTTCTGGAAGTTCTGGGGGTTCTGGGGGCGTTGAGGGTTTCGGAGGTGCCGGCCGCTCCGGGGGCTTCGGCGACAGCGGCGGCGGTACCGGCAGCACGGGCGTCCCGGCTCGGCCGGACACCGCCGGCGGCTCCGCGTCCGCTTCCTCGGAGCCCTCGCACCCCCCTGTTCCCTCCGCCTCCGCCACTCCCTCCACCAGCTCCGCCGCTGCCGGTTCCGTGGGTTCCCCCGTTCCTTCTCCCCCGTCTGCCGGTCCCCACGGCAGCACGCCGGTGCCCGACCGGCCGGGCACGATGTCGGACACGGGCAGCTTCCACCTGCCGCCGCCCGATCCCACGCCCCCGCCGTCGCCGTCGATCGCCGCGCAGGAACGTCGCGTCCAGCCGCCGCCCGCGGGCCCCGTCTCCCCCCACGGCCCCACCCCCGCGCCGGCCTCCCCCGGGCCGTATCCGCCCCGGCACCCGTCAGGGCCGACCGTTCCCTCGGCGTGGCAGCGCGCAGACGCCGCCACCGCTTCGTACACGGCCGCTTCGTACACGGCCGGGGCCCCACCGGCCCCCGTACCGGCTCCCGCCACGGCGCGGCAGACGTCACGGCACCGGGCCGAGCGTCCCCGCCGCCCGGGGCCGCCCGCGAAGGCGGCCGTCCCGCTCCTGCTCCTCGCGCTGGCCTGCTACGCCGTGGGCTTCTGGGCGCTGTCCCGCATGTGAGGTGTGAGCCGAGCGCGGTGGGCGGCGGGCCCTACCAGGCCCCGGCCCTGCGCCGGGCGACGAGAGTCCAGGCACCGAGGACGGCCAGGAGGAGGGTCCCCGTGCCGATTCCGCCCACGGCGAGCGCACGCAGCCCCGGTGAGCCGCCCGCCGTCCCGGTCGGCGTGGCCGCGGCGCGGTCGCGGTCGGTGACCTCGAAGAGGCTCCGCGGGGTCGCGGTGCCGTCGTATCCCGGTGCGGACCGGGCGGCGCCGTCGGTGCGGACGCGGAGGATCACGCCGAAGGGACCGTCACCGAACTGCTGGGCGGTCTGCGCGGCGAGGTGCACCACGAGGTAGTACGAGCCGGCGAACCGCATGGCCTTCACCTGGTCCGCGAAGCCGTAGCGGTTGGGGTAGGCGACGGGCGGGAGGGGGGCCAGCGCGGCCGACGCCTGTCTGCCGGTGTAGCCGTCGGCCGCCTCGGCGACGTAGCCGCGCACCGGGTTGTAGAGCGCCAGGGACAGCGCGCCGATCACATAGCCGCTGCCGCCGCTCGAACTGCCCAGTTCCGCGGTGGCGTTCAGCTGCTGTCCCCAGTCGACGGGCACCTTGTAGAAGAGGGTCTGGCCGGGGCGGATCCGGTCCCGCCAGCTTCCCGGCCCGACCGTGCTCGCCCCGGCGAATCCCGCGCCGCCCGCCCGGTCCACCGCCTGGCCGGTGACGGGCGCGGGCGAGGCCGAGTCCCACACGTCGGGCGCCCTGGTCGCGCCGGTCCGCTTCAGGGGCGGCTCGGACGCGGCGAAGAGCTCCAGGGGCCAGGTGTCCGGGGAGGACTCCGTGTCGTCGATGCGTTCGACGACGACGTAGTAGGTGCCGGCTCCCCGGCACAGCACGTTGCGGGGGCCCGTCTCGCGCGCTCCCCACGCGGCGATGGGGTGCGGGCTGCGGCTTCCGCCGAAGCGCGTGGACTGCAGGGAGCAGGAGTTGCTGTCGGCGTCCTGCACCGAGACCCGCAGGCCGTCGGTGGCGGCGACGGCGGTGCCCGCGCGGGGGACGGCGGTGACGGAGACGTAGGCGGTCGACGTGGCGTCGAGGTCGAGGCGGTAGTAGAGCTTGCCGTTCTTCGGCAGCGAGCTCCGGTACGTGTGCCCGGGGTCGAGGCGTTCGGCATCCGTGGTGGTCGTGGCGCCGGTGACGGGCCGGGAGCCGTCGGCGTACGCGTACGGGGCCGCCCCGTCGGCCGCGGCCGCGGGCGGGACCGGTACGGCGGCCGCCAGGGCCAGCACCGCCGCCGCGAGGGCAGCGCGTACGACGGCGTACCCGGCGTACGGCCGGCGGCGACCGCCGCGGCCGCGCGCCGTCCCCGACCGCTGACCCGTCCCCGTACGCCACACCATGCCGCGCCACCCCTCCCCACCGCTCAGGACGTCGCCCATCCTGCCCCGAGCACCGTTGCGCCATCCGCGCATTCCGTACGAGCGTCCGAAACGCCCGGCTCACCCGGCGCTCCGTCCCCCGCGCTACCCCAGACGTTCCGCCCCCGCAACACGGGACCCCGCGCAAGACAAAACCCCGACCGCTACGGCGGTCGGGGTCTGTTGGCTCTCGGGTGTCGGTGCTCAGGAACCCGTGGGCACGGAGTCGGTCGCCTCCGTCCACAGATCCTGCTCGGCGCGATCCGCCTGGATCTGGCGGTACACGAGGAGCCCGCCGATGGCGGCCAGTGCGACCAGGAGAAGCTTCTTCACCGCGCGACCTCGTCTTTCCTTGACGTAGGGGACCTCTGGCGCCCGACTATACACACCGACCGATACCGATCGGTGACCTGCGTCCGCCGTCAACTGCCGTGCGCGGACTCCCAGTAGGAGCGGACGCGACCGCTCCGGCCGGAGGGTGATCACACCCCCACGGACGGTCACTTTTGGCCACCCTCGCCCCGCCTCTGCACGTTTTCTGCACTCTTGCGTCCATCCGAGTGGTGTTCATCCGAAGATCGACGCGCCACGGGCGTCGGTCCACCACTTCGCGAGCCACATACACATCATGAGGAAGGTACGCAAATCGCCCGACCTGAAAGTGAGGGGCCATGGACCAGAACAAGCTCATGAAGCTGTGGACCGCCATCGTCACCGCCTTCCTCGCGCTGTGCACGGCGCTGGGAGTCGTCACCACGACCGCCACCACGACCTCGGCGGCTCCGCAGCCCCGGTCGAAGACCGCGCCCGAGAGCACCGCCCGGGTCCCGGCACAGACGACACCCCACCGGTCCCGGATCCATGCCAGGTCCTTGCCCCCCACGATGAAGCAGCGCATCCGGGCCGAGGCCCACGGCAGGACACCCACCTGCCGGCACCGCTCGCCCGGCGACGCGCAGTCCCTCGCGACGGACCCGCTGTGCGCCTCCGACGCCCCGCCGGTCAAGCCGACCATCCCCCTGCAACGCTGACAGAGCCGGCCCGGGACTCCCGGCGCCACTCCCGCATCCATGACGTCACGGCGAGACTTGCGTACCGCACCACACGTCACCCTCGAAGATCCCCGGTCACCCCGACCGGGGATCTTCGCCATGTACGGCTCTGCCCCGGGCGCGCCGCCCCAAGGGAGACCTGGCCGCCGATGAACACCGGCCGTCCCCAGCCGTGGATGAGCACCGGCCATCCCCACCGGCCCCGCCCCAGCCACCGCTTCAGCCGTCGCATCCGGCCCGCTCCCGGGCGCCCGGTGCCGCGCGGGCCGACGTCGCCCCTGGACGTCGAAAGACCCCCGATCCTGATGGACCGGGGGTCTTCTCGCTGGTGGGGCTAACAGGATTTGAACCTGTGGCCTCATCCTTATCAGGGATGCGCTCTAACCAACTGAGCTATAGCCCCGCCGCGCTCTGCGGTGTGTCCCGCGCGCTGACTCCTGAAGATTAGCGCACGACGGGGGCAGTCCCAAAATCGGTTCTCCCGGGCCGGAGCCCGGGTACGTCACTCGTCCTCGGCCAGCGTCAGCTCGACGCCGCCGACGAAGCCGGCGGACAGGTTGTAGATGAACGCGCCGAGGGTCGCCAGGGCCGTGGCGAGGACGACGTCGATGGCCGCGATGATCGACGCGAACATCAGAACGTTCGGGAGGGACAGGAAGGACTGCAGGTCGAAGCCGTTCGACTCGTTGGAGCCGGTCGCCTCCGAGATGGTCCCGCCGACCGTGGAGAACACGCCCATCGCGTCCATGACCATCCACAGCACGGCCGCGGCGACGACCGTGCAGATGCCGAGCGCGATGGAGAGCAGGAAACTGACCTTCATCACCGACCACGGGTCGGCCTTGGCCACGCGCAGCCGTGCCTTGCGGGTGCGCGGCACGGTGCGGGCGCCCGTGCGCGGCCGGCGCACCGCGCCGGTGGACGCCGGAGCCGACGGATAGGCCTGCGGCGGGTGGTACGGGCCTGCGGGCTGCTGCGGCTGCCGTTCCCCCGGGAGCGGGGAGGCCGGGCGCTCCTGGGCTGCCGCCTGGGGCGGAGGAGCGGTCTGCTGACCGGCCGGGGGCTGGGCCTGCGGGCCTCGGGTGTCGGTCACCGTTCCCCCCTGGGATGCGTGAGTGTGGGACGTGTGCGCGTCGGTCGCGGGCGACTTGATCGCTTTGAGGTTGGTCGTGTGCGAGTCCGTCGTCTGCGCGGCGGAGCCACGGCCGCCGCCGTCCGCCTCCCTGCTGGGGGAATTACCGGCCGATCCGGCGCCCGTGGCTCCGCTCACGATGACTCACTCCTCGTGCTACTCGTCCGAGGGCGCCTCACCCTCGTCCGTGCCGAGGATCGCGACGTCGTCCTCGGCGGTCTCGTCCACGGCCACGTCGCCGTCGACTTCCTCCGCCTCGCGTCCCGCCTCGGCGTTGCGAGCGATGCCGACCACGGCATCGCGCTTGCCCAGGTTGATCAGTTGGACGCCCATGGTGTCACGGCCCGTCTCCCTGACCTCATTGACCCGCGTACGAATCACACCGCCCGAGAGCGTGATGGCGAGGATCTCGTCGTTCTCCTCGACAATCAGCGCGCCCACGAGCGATCCGCGGTCCTCGACGATCTTGGCGGCCTTGATGCCCAGGCCGCCGCGACCCTGGACGCGGTACTCGTCGACACGGGTGCGCTTCGCGTACCCGCCGTCGGTGGCAGTGAACACGAACGTACCGGGTCGAACAACATTCATCGAGAGCAGCTCGTCTCCCTCGCGGAAACTCATGCCCTTGACGCCCGAGGTCGCACGGCCCATCGGGCGCAATGTGTCGTCGGACGCGGTGAACCTGATCGACTGCGCCTTCCTGCTGACGAGCAGCAGATCGTCGTCGGCCGAGACGAGTTCGGCTCCGATCAGTTCGTCGTCGGAACCGTCCTGCTGCTCGCGCAGGTTGATGGCGATGACACCGCCGGAGCGCGGCGAGTCGTAGTCCTTCAGCGGGGTCTTCTTGACCAGGCCGGCCTTGGTGGCGAGCACCAGGTAGGGCGCCGCGTCGTAGTCGCGGATCGCGAGGATCTCGGCGATCGCCTCGTCCGGCTGGAAGGCCAGCAGGTTCGCCACGTGCTGCCCGCGCGCGTCCCGGCCGGCGTCCGGAAGCTCGTAGGCCTTGGCCCGGTAGACCCGGCCCTTGTTGGTGAAGAACAGCAGCCAGTGGTGCGTGGTGGAGACGAAGAAGTGGTCGACGATGTCGTCTTCCTTCAGCTTCGTGCCGCGCACGCCCTTGCCGCCGCGCTTCTGGGCGCGGTAGTCGACGGTCTTGGTCCGCTTGACGTAGCCGCCGCGGGTGACCGTGACGACGATGTCCTCCTCGGCGATCAGGTCCTCGATGGACATGTCGCCCTCGTAGGGGATCAGCTTCGTCTGGCGGTCGTCGCCGTACTTCTCGACGATCGCGGCCAGCTCCGCGCTGACGATCCCGCGCTGTCGGACCGGCGAGGCGAGGATCTCGTTGTACTCGTTGATCTTCGCCTGGAGTTCGTCGTGCTCCTGGACGATCTTCCGGCGCTCCAGGGCGGCCAGCCGGCGCAGCTGCATCTCGAGGATGGCGTTGGCCTGGATCTCGTCGATCTCCAGGAGGCTCATCAGGCCCCCGCGCGCGATCTCGACGGTCTCGCTGCGCCGGATCAGCGCGATGACCTCGTCGATGGCGTCCAGGGCCTTCAGCAGACCGCGCAGAATGTGGGCGCGCTCCTCGGCCTTGCGCAGCCGGAAGCGGGTCCGGCGCACGATGACCTCGATCTGGTGCGTCACCCAGTGGCGGATGAACGCGTCCAGGGACAGGGTGCGCGGCACGCCGTCGACCAGCGCCAGCATGTTGGCGCCGAAGTTGGTCTGCAGGTCGGTGTGCTTGTAGAGGTTGTTCAGCACGACCTTGGCGACCGCGTCCCGCTTGAGGACGATGACCAGGCGCTGGCCCGTGCGGGACGACGTCTCGTCGCGCACGTCCGCGATGCCGCCGATCTTCCCGTCCTTCACCAGGTCGGCGATCTTCTGCGCGAGGTTGTCGGGGTTGACCTGGTAGGGCAGCTCCGTGACCACCAGGCACTGGCGGTTCTGGATCTCCTCGACCTCGACGACCGCCCGCATCGTGATGGAGCCGCGGCCGGTGCGGTACGCCTCCTCGATGCCCTTGCGGCCCACCACGAGGGCGCCGGTCGGGAAGTCGGGGCCCTTGATGCGCTCCATGAGCGCGTCCAGCAGGTCCTCGTGCGACGCCTCGGGGTTCTCCAGGTACCACTGGGCGCCGGACGCGACCTCACGCAGGTTGTGCGGCGGGATGTTGGTCGCCATACCGACCGCGATACCGGCCGAGCCGTTGATCAGCAGGTTCGGGAAGCGGGCCGGCAGGACGGTCGGCTCCTGGGAGCGGCCGTCGTAGTTGTCCGTGAAGTCGACGGTCTCCTCGTCGATGTCACGGACCATCTCCATGGACAGCGGCGCCATCTTGCACTCGGTGTAGCGCATCGCCGCCGCCGGGTCGTTGCCCGGGGAGCCGAAGTTGCCGTTGGAGTCCACCAGCGGCATCCGCATCGACCACGGCTGGGCGAGGCGCACCAGGGCGTCGTAGATCGAGGAGTCGCCGTGCGGGTGGTAGTTGCCCATGACGTCGCCGACGACGCGGGCGCACTTGTAGAAGCCGCGCTCGGGGCGGTAGCCGCCGTCGTACATGGCGTACAGGACGCGGCGGTGGACGGGCTTGAGACCGTCGCGGACGTCGGGCAGCGCACGGGACACGATGACGGACATCGCGTAGTCCAGGTACGAGCGCTGCATCTCCGTCTCGAGCCCGACGGGCTCGACGCGCATCGCGAGTTCGCCGCCCTCTGCGGGGGTGACAGGAGTGTTCTCGTCGGCCATTGCTGGTGAGGATCCTTCCTGGTGCGGTCAGCTGAGACCGACTCAGATGTCGAGGAAGCGGACGTCCTTGGCGTTGCGCTGGATGAACTGGCGGCGGGCCTCGACGTCCTCGCCCATCAGGACCGAGAACAGGTCGTCGGCCTGGGCGGCGTCGTCGAGGGTGACCTGGCCGAGGACCCGGTGCTCCTGGTCCATGGTGGTCACGCGCAGCTCCTCGGCGTTCATCTCGCCGAGACCCTTGAAGCGCTGGATGGAGTCCTCCCGGACCCGCTTGCCGCGCTGGCGGCCCATCTCGATCAGCGCGTCGCGCTCGCGGTCCGAGTAGGCGTACTCGATGTCGTCCCGGCCCCACTTGATCTTGTAGAGCGGCGGGCGGGAGAGGTACACGTGCCCGGCCTCGACCAGCGGCCGCATGAAGCGGAACAGGAAGGTCAGCAGCAGCGTGCTGATGTGCTGGCCGTCGACGTCGGCGTCCGCCATCAGGATGATCTTGTGATAGCGGAGCTTCTCGATGTCGAAGTCCTCGTGCACGCCGGTGCCGAAGGCGGAAATCAGCGCCTGGATCTCCTGGTTCTGCAGGATCTTGTCGATCCGCGCCTTCTCGACGTTGAGGATCTTGCCGCGGATCGGGAGGATCGCCTGGTACTCCGGGTTGCGGCCGGACTTGGCCGAGCCGCCGGCGGAGTCACCCTCGACGATGAAGATCTCGCACTTGGTCGGGTCGTTGGACTGGCAGTCCGACAGCTTGCCCGGCAGGGACGCCGACTCCAGCAGGCCCTTGCGGCGGGTGAGGTCGCGGGCCTTGCGGGCCGCCACGCGCGCGGTGGCCGCCTGGATGCCCTTGCGGATGATGTCCGCGGCCTCGACCGGGTTGCGGTCCAGCCAGTCGTTGAGGTGCTCGTAGACCGCCCGCTGCACGAAGGTCTTCGCCTCCGTGTTGCCCAGCTTGGTCTTGGTCTGGCCCTCGAACTGCGGCTCGCTCAGCTTGACCGAGATGATCGCGGTCAGACCCTCGCGGATGTCGTCGCCGGTGAGGTTGTCGTCCTTCTCGCGCAGCAGCTTCTTGTCGCGCGCGTACTTGTTGATCAGCGAGGTCAGGGCCGCGCGGAAGCCCTCCTCGTGCGTGCCGCCCTCGTGGGTGTGGATGATGTTGGCGAAGGAGTACACGCCCTCGCTGTAGCCGCTGTTCCACTGGAGCGCGACCTCGAGCGAGAGGTTCTTGTCCTTGTCCTCGGCCTCCAGGTCGATCACCGTGGGGTGCACGACCTCCCCCTTGCGGGAGTTGAGGTACTTCACGAAGTCGACGATGCCGCCCTCGTAGTGGTACGCGACGGACTTGACCTCGTCCTTCACGTCCGCGCCGGCCTCGTCCGCCCCGGTGGTGGCCTTCGCCGACTCGCGCTCGTCGGTGAGCCGGATGGTCAGGCCCTTGTTGAGGAACGCCATCTCCTGGAAGCGCCGCGACAGCGTCTCGAAGGAGTAATCGGTGGTCTCGAAGATCTCCGGGTCGGCCCAGAAGGTGACCGAGGTACCGGTCTCCTCGATCTCCTCGTGCTTGGCCAGCGGCGCCGTCGGGACGCCCATCTTGTAGTCCTGCGTCCAGCGGTGCCCGTCGGTCTTGACCTCGACGGACACCTTGGTCGACAGGGCGTTCACGACCGAGACGCCGACACCGTGCAGACCGCCGGAGACGGCGTACCCGCCGCCGCCGAACTTGCCGCCGGCGTGCAGCACGGTCAGCACGACCTCGACGGCCGGCTTGCCCTCGGAGGGCACGATGCCCACCGGGATGCCGCGGCCGTTGTCGACGACCCGCACACCGCCGTCGGCGAGGATCGTGACGTCGATCGTGTCCGCGTGCCCGGCCAGCGCCTCGTCGACGGAGTTGTCGACGACCTCCTGCACCAGGTGGTGCAGGCCGCGCTCGCCGGTGGAGCCGATGTACATACCGGGTCGCTTGCGGACCGCGTCCAGCCCCTCGAGGACGGTGATCGCGGTGGCGTCGTACGAGGAGGCCGTGACCTCGCCGTTCGAGGAGGCGGCCTCGTTCACGCCGGCGTCGGTGGAGGGGATGTTCTCGTTGGGGTTGCCGGAATCGGCCACGAAGCGCCCTTTCTGGCACAGCACGAGCCGGGCTCGTCGGCGGGTTGCCGGAGCGGCTGCGGCATGTTGCGTTGGTCAGCCTTGATCAGCGTTGCTCAGCTTTTCCCGGACGGTCCCCACGTTTGGGGCGGGATTGCCTTCCAGTCTACCGGTAGCGCCGACAGTGATGGGGGTTTGCCGGTACCTGAGTCCGCATGTGGCGCCCTGAACCGGTCTCCGCCGGGTCCCGATATACGGAAGGGGTCTCCAAGAGGCTCACAGCGGCACTCAGCGCTTCGGGACGTCAACCCATCGCTACTCAAGGGTCAGGTAGGGATGCACAAGCGCGCACAGGCGTACGACGGACCCCTGTCCGAACCCCGCGTGACCCCGCCGAACGGTCCGCCACGGGGACTCGATGTGATGTCTGTCACCCGTAGGTGTCGCCCGGCCCCGTGCTGCCCGGAGCGCGCAGCGGGCCGTAGCGGCGGGCGGAGCCGCCGGGTCCGAACACCTTGATCAACCGGACCGCACCGTGCCCGAGATCCTCGTTGAGACGGGCGACCAGCGTCGGCGCGAGCAGCCGCAGATTCGTCGCCCAGGCCGTCGAGTCGCAGCGCACGGTCAGCACCCGCTCGCCCTCGTCGTAACGCTCCGGCACGCAGTGCTTGGCCACGTCCGCGCCGACGATCTGCGGCCACCGCCCCATCACACCGCCCACCGCGGCCGGGGTCTCCCAGCCGCGCTCGGTGATCAGCCGGTTGATCGCCGAACCGAGCGCCATCGGATCGCGGCCGTCGGCGCGCGCACCGGAGCGCAGACCACCGCGCCGCGCCTGCTTCTTCTGCTGCGCCGCGTCGCCCCGCGCGCGTGCCGCCTCCTTGGCCGCCCTCAGCGCCACCCGCGCGAGGTCGACGCCGGAGGGCTCGGGGTTCTTCCGGGGGCCCGGCTCGTCCGTGCTCACGCCCGCTCCACCGTCCCCTCGGCGACGGCGAACCGCGTCCCCGCCAGGACGTGCGGAACGTCGTCGTCGACCGCGGCGGTCACCAGGACCTGCTCGCCGGGCGCGACCAGCTCCGCCAGCCGCTCGCGCCGGCGGGCGTCCAGCTCGGCGAAGACGTCGTCGAGGATCAGCACCGGCTCGTTGCCCTCCGCGCGCAGCAGGTCGTAGGAGGCCAGGCGCAGCGCCAGCGCGTAGGACCAGGACTCGCCGTGCGACGCGTACCCCTTGGCGGGCAGCTGACCGAGCTTGAGCACCAGATCGTCCCGGTGCGGTCCCACCAGGGTCACACCGCGCTCGATCTCCTGCTTGCGGGCCTCGGCGAGCGCGGCCGTCAGCTGTTCGTAGAGCGCCTCGCGGGTGTGCGCCTCGCCGGGCGCGGACGGCTTGTACTCCAGCGCCACGGGGCCCCCGCCGGGCGCGAGCTGCTCGTACGCCTTGTCGGCGAGCGGCTGGATCGCCGCGATCAGGTCCAGGCGCCGGGCGAGCAGTTCGGCGCCCGCGCGCGCGAGGTGCTGGTCCCACACGTCCAGCGTGGACAGGTCCATGGAGCGGCCGCCGTGCCGGCGGGCCAGCGCGGCCGACTTCAGCAGGGTGTTGCGCTGCTTGAGGACCCGCTCGTAGTCCGACCGCACGCCCGCCATGCGCGGGGAGCGGGCGGTGATCATCTCGTCGAGGAAGCGGCGCCGCTCGCCGGGATCGCCCTTCACCAGGGCGAGGTCCTCCGGCGCGAACAGCACGGTGCGTACGATGCCGAGCACGTCACGCGGCTTGACCTGCGAGGACCTGTTGATGCGGGCGCGGTTGGCGCGGCCCGGGTTGATCTCCAGTTCGACCAGCTGCTGCCGCTCGCCCTGCCGGACCTGCGCCCGGACGACCGCCCGCTCGGCGCCCATGCGGACCAGGGGGGCGTCGGAGGCGACGCGGTGGCTGCCGAGGGTGGCGAGGTAGCCGACGGCCTCGACGAGGTTCGTCTTGCCCTGGCCGTTGGGGCCCACGAAGGCGGTGACGCCGGGGTCCAGCGGGACCTCCACCCGGGCGTACGAGCGGAAGTCGGCCAGCGAGAGATGCGTGACGTGCATGGTCGTGCGCCGACCTCCCCCAACGTGGTGGTGCTTCGGTTTCCCCGGTCCGTCCACCGCCTGTGGACGGACCGGACCGCTCCCGAGAGGTGCCAGGGCGGGCACCCCCAGGGTGTGGACTACTTCTTCTCTACCGCGTGACCGCCGAACTGGTTGCGCAGCGCGGCGATCATCTTCATCTGCGGCGAGTCCTCCTGACGGGAGGAGAACCGCGCGAAGAGCGAGGCCGTGATCGCGGGCAGCGGCACGGCGTTGTCGATGGCGGCCTCCACGGTCCACCGGCCCTCGCCGGAGTCCTCGGCGTAACCGCGCAGCTTGTCCAGGTGCTCGTCCTCGTCGAGGGCGTTGACCGCCAGGTCCAGCAGCCAGGAGCGGATGACGGTGCCCTCCTGCCAGGAGCGGAAGACCTCGCGGACGTCCGTGACGGAGTCGACCTTCTCCAGCAGCTCCCAGCCCTCGGCGTAGGCCTGCATCATGGCGTACTCGATGCCGTTGTGGACCATCTTCGCGAAGTGGCCCGCGCCGACCTTGCCGGCGTGCACCGAACCGAAGTCGCCCTCGGGCTTCAGCGCGTCGAAGACCGGCTGGACCTTCGCCACGTTCTCGGCGTCGCCGCCGTACATCAGCGCGTAGCCGTTCTGCAGGCCCCAGACGCCGCCGGAGACGCCGCAGTCGACGAAGCCGATGCCCTTGGCCGCCAGCTCCCCGGCGTGCTTCTCGTCGTCGGTCCAGCGGGAGTTCCCGCCGTCCACGACCACGTCACCGGGCTCCAGCAGCTCGCCGAGCCGGTCGATCGTGTGCTGGGTGGGGTCGCCGGCCGGGACCATCACCCAGACCACCCGGGGGCCCTCGAGCTTGCCCACCAGCTCTTCCAGGCTGTGGACGTCCGCGAGGTCGGGGTTGCGGTCGTATCCGATGACGGTGTGGCCCGCGCGGCGTATCCGCTCGCGCATGTTGCCGCCCATCTTGCCGAGGCCGACGAGACCGAGCTCCATCAGTTGCGTTCCTTAGGTGTCACGACGTGGCGTTGCGGCACTTCCGTGCCCGCGTCCGAGCCTAAACCCGGACGCTCGCGCACATCCGTGGGCATACGCGCTCATACGTACGCCCCGGCCCGCGGCCTCGCCCACCGCATGGTCCACAGATCCGCGCGGCCTGTGGACCGCCGCGCCGCCGCCCGTGCGGGCGCGGGCGTCAGCCGCTCAGGCGCACCGGCATGATCAGGTACTTGTAGGCCTCGTCCGCCTCGGCGTCCACCGCGGGCCTGCCGCTCAGCAGCGCGGGCTTGGTGGACGTCGTGAAGGAGAGCTGGGCCACCGGGGAGTCGATGGCGCTCAGGCCGTCCAGCAGGAACGTCGGGTTGAAGGCGATGGAGATGTCGTCGCCCTCGAGTTGCGCGTCGACCCTTTCCACAGCCTGTGCGTCGTCGCTGGAGCCGGCCTCCAGGATGAGCACGCCCTGCTCGAAGCTCAGCCGCACCGGGGTGTTGCGCTCGGCGACCAGGGCCACGCGCTTGACGGCCTCCACGAAGGGGGCGGTCTCGATGGTGGCGACCGAGTTGAACTCCGTCGGGAACAGCGTGCGGTACTTCGGGAGGTCGCCCTCCAGCAGACGCGTGGTCGTGCGCCGCCCGGCACCCTCGAAACCGATCAGGCCCTCGCCCGCACCCGAGCCGGAGAGCGCCAGGATGACGCTGTCACCGCTGGTCAGCGCCTTGGCGGTGTCCAGCAGGGTCTTGGCGGGCACCAGGGCGACCGCGGAGGCGTCCGGGTTCTCCGGCTTCCACAGGAACTCGCGGACCGCGAAGCGGTAGCGGTCGGTGGAGGCCAGCGTGACCGTGTCGCCCTCGATCTCGATGCGGACACCGGTGAGGACGGGCAGCGTGTCGTCGCGGCCGGCGGCGATCGCGACCTGCTGCACGGCGGAGGCGAAGACCTCGCCGGGGACCGTGCCCGTCGCGTTGGGCATCTGCGGGAGCGACGGGTACTCCTCCACCGGCAGGGTGTGGAGGGTGAAGCGGGAGGAGCCGCAGACCACGGTCGCCCGCACACCGTCGGTGGAGATCTCCACCGGGCGGTTGGGGAGGGCGCGGGAGATGTCGGCGAGCAGGCGGCCGGAGACGAGCACCGTGCCCTCCTCCTCGACCTCGGCCTCGACGGAGACGCGCGCGGAGACCTCGTAGTCGAAGCTCGACAGGCTCAGCTGGCCGTCCTCGGCCTTCAGCAGCAGGCCGGCGAGGACAGGCGCCGGCGGACGGGCCGGGAGGCTGCGTGCCGCCCAGGCCACTGCCTCCGCGAGTACGTCGCGTTCCACCCGGATCTTCACCGTAAGCCGCCTCCTGCTGTTGCTACTGAGTCCTCCGACTCGGTGTCACCGCCCACTGCGACGGGAAGGACACCGGGGACCAGTCTGACGCACCGCACTGACAGTAGGTGCCTGTCGGGGTCAAGTCGCTCCGAGGGGCGGTCGGGGCTCCGAGCTCGAGTTGTGCACAGGACCCGCTTCGAAACGGATTCCACGCTCTCTCTAGTCGGGAGTAGTAGTAGGGCCTGTGGATACCGTGGATAACCACGTTTGCCCAGCTCAGCGCGGATATTTTGTCCACGTCCCCTGTGGGTGGAGCCCGTGGACAACCCAGCGGTTCTGTGGAGAACGGGAAGTTCTGCACACGTCGCCCACAGCCTGAGGGCGGTTCTCCCCAGCTCCGTCCCCAGGTTTACCCCCGTTTCCCACACCCCGCCCCGGCACCTTCGTGTGACGCCTTTCACTCGGCGCGGTGATCTGCTGCGTCGCGTTGCCGAACAGTGGACAGGGGTGTGGAGAAGCCGCCGATCACTGGGGACAACCGGCTCTCTCCTGTGGGAAGCCCGTGGACAACTTGGCGCACACCCTGTGGACCGATCCGTCGTCCACAGTCTGTGGAGATCGTTCGTCCACGATTCCACAGGCAGCTGAGCTGGGCGGATGATCTGCCGACAGCACAGCCTGTGGATGCGATCTGGACAACTTCGCCGTCCCCACCGTGTGGACGCAAGAAAGTCGGCGAATCTGTGGAGGGAGACCGTAACCCGGCCCGGATTCGAACAGACGAGGGCGGGCGCGAGAGGCCGGGAGACGTCCGAAGAGACGGCCGAGGGCGCCCCGGGGCATCCCCGGGGCGCCCTCGGTGGCGCGTGTGGCGGCAGGCGTGGCCGCGTGTGGCGACGTGCAGGCAGGGTGTGGCGGCGCGTGTGCCGACGTGGCGGCAGGGCGTGGCGGCGCGTGTGATGGCGCCGTGCGGCGTGTGGGGTGGCCGTCAGCCGTTCTTGATGCGGTTGGTCAGCTCGGTGACCTGGTTGTAGATGGACCGCCGCTCCGCCATCAGCGCGCGGATCTTGCGGTCGGCGTGCATCACCGTCGTGTGGTCGCGGCCGCCGAACTGCGCGCCGATCTTCGGCAGTGAGAGGTCGGTCAGCTCACGGCACAGGTACATGGCGATCTGGCGTGCCGTCACCAGGGCGCGGCCGCGCGAGGTGCCGCACAGGTCCTCGACGGTGAGCCCGAAGTAGTCGGCCGTCGACGCCATGATGGCCGGCGCCGTGATCTCCGGGGCGCTGTCCTCCCCGCCGGGGATCAGGTCCTTGAGGACGATCTCCGTCAGGCCGAGGTCCACCGGCTGCCGGTTGAGCGAGGCGAACGCCGTCACCCGGATCAGCGCGCCCTCCAGCTCGCGGATGTTGCGAGAGATCCGGGAGGCGATGAACTCCAGCACCTCCGGTGGGGCGTTGAGCTGCTCCTGCACGGCCTTCTTGCGCAGGATCGCGATGCGCGTCTCCAGCTCGGGCGGCTGGACGTCGGTGATCAGCCCCCACTCGAAGCGGTTGCGCAGCCGGTCCTCCAGCGTCACCAGCTGCTTGGGCGGCCGGTCGGAGGACAGCACGATCTGCTTGTTGGCGTTGTGGAGCGTGTTGAACGTGTGGAAGAACTCCTCCTGCGTCGACTCCTTGTCCGCGAGGAACTGGATGTCGTCGACGAGCAGGATGTCCATCTCGCGGTAGCGCTTGCGGAAGCTGTCGCCCTTGCCGTCGCGGATGGAGTTGATGAACTCGTTGGTGAACTCCTCCGAGCTCACGTACCGCACGCGCGTGCCCGGGTAGAGGCTGCGGGCGTAGTGCCCGATCGCGTGCAGCAGATGGGTCTTGCCGAGTCCGGACTCCCCGTAGATGAACAGGGGGTTGTACGCCTTCGCGGGTGCCTCGGCGACGGCGACCGCGGCCGCGTGCGCGAACCGGTTGGAGGCGCCGATGACGAAGGTGTCGAAGAGGTACTTCGGGTTCAGGCGGGCGGTCGGCTCGCCGGGCCCGGTGGCCGGGGCGGGCTGCGCGGCCAGCGGGCCGGGGGCGCCGGTGGTGGGCAGGTTCGGGCCCACCGGGCCGCCGCGGTGCACGTGGCCGGAGCCGGCCGGCGGCTCCGGCAGGTTGCGCCGGCCGGGGTCGCGCTGGTCGTAGTCGCCGCGCGAGGGCTCGTACTCGGAGCGCTGCTGGTCGTACGACGGGCGGTCCATCGGCTGCGGACGGTAGTCCTGGGACGGCGAGTACGTGTCCTGCTTGCCGTACGTGTCCTGCCGGTCGTAGGAGTCCTGCTTGCCGTAGGAGTCCTGCCTGTCGTACGTGTCCTGCTTGCCGTAGGAGTCCTGCCGGTCGTACGTGTCGCGTGAGGGGGACGCGTACGGGTCCCGCTCGGGGAAGCCGAACCGCTGCTGCTGCCAGCCGTGGTCGTCCTGCGCCGGGCGCGGCCAGGCGCCGGGCTCGGGGCGCTGGTAGTCGGCGTACTCGGAGGGGTACGCGGGGCGGGCGGTCGGCAGCGGGTCGCCGCCCTCGCCCGACTGCGGGCCCGTGCGCGGGAGCGGCAGCGGCTCGCCCGGGTGCTGGTCGCCGCGGCCGGAGCGGTGGGCCGGGCCGTGGTTGTCGGCCCGGTGCCGGCCGTAGCCCTCGTACCCGCCCTGGCCCTGGCCGGCGGGCGGCTCCTGCTCCTCGTAGCGCGGGGCGGCGGGTGCCTGTGGCTGGGGCTCGCCGACGGAGCTGTCCACCGTGATCGCGATACGGATGGGGCGGCCGCACTCACGGCTCAACGTCTCGCTGACGACCGGGGCGAGGCGGCCCTCGAGCACGCCCTTGGCGAATTCGTTCGGAACGGCGAGCAGGGCGGTGTCGGCGACCAGCGCCAGCGGCTGGCAGCGCCGGATCCAGTGCTCGTCCTTGACCTCGACGCCCTGTCCGCGGCCCTCACCGAGCAGCTGATCGAGTACTCGTGGCCATACTGCGGCAAGATCGGCAGGTACGTCAGCCACAGGGCACGCTCTCTCACAGGTCCCACGAACGTGTGGTTGCGGGACGGGTCGGGATGTAAATCGGGTGGCGCGGGGGACAAGGGAACGAATCGGAGTCCAGTCACGGTAGTCAGCGCGACGGGTACGGTTCAAGTTGTTGTCCCCAGGCTGTGGACAGTGTCCCTCGGTGGCTGCCGGTTTGACCGGATGGCGTAGCCCCGCGTACCGTAACCAGGTCGAGTTGTCGATGGCTGCTGCCGCCTGCCTCCGAAGGGCACAGGTCACGTCAGGTGATCGGTAAGCGGTGCACTCGGGCGTAACTGCGAGCTACTCGTGGGCGCACGGTGACAGCCAGGACGGCACCCCGCCACTACCCGAACCTTTCTGGAGCCCCCGAGTGAGCAAGCGCACCTTCCAGCCGAACAACCGTCGTCGCGCGAAGACCCACGGCTTCCGGCTGCGTATGCGCACCCGTGCCGGCCGCGCGATTCTCGCGTCCCGCCGTAGCAAGGGTCGCGCCCGCCTGTCCGCCTGATCCCGATCAGGTCATGACGTCGTGCTGCCCACCGAGAACCGGCTGAGGCGGCGCGAGGACTTCGCGACCGCGGTACGACGGGGGCGCCGGGCCGGACGCCCGCTCCTCGTCGTCCACCTTCGTAGCGGTGCAACGGACCCGCACGCGCCTGGGGAGAGCGCTCCCCCGACGCGTGCGGGTTTCGTCGTGAGCAAGGCCGTGGGTGGAGCGGTCGTGCGCAACAAGGTGAAGCGCAGGCTTCGCCATCTGATGCGCGACCGAGTCGCTCTGCTGCCCCCCGGTAGCCTGGTAGTCGTACGAGCGCTGCCCGGTGCGGGTGACGCCGAGCACGCACAACTGGCCCGAGACCTGGATGCCGCCCTTCAGCGGCTGCTGGGAGGGGGCGCCCGATGAAGTACCCGCTGCTGGCGCTGATCAAGCTGTACCAGTGGACCATCAGCCCCTTGCTCGGGCCGGTGTGCAAGTACTACCCGTCGTGTTCCCACTACGGCTACACGGCCATCGACCGGCACGGTGCGATCAAGGGAACGGCACTGACCGCCTGGCGCATCCTGCGATGCAATCCGTGGTCGCTGGGCGGTGTGGACCATGTCCCGCCGCGCAAGCGCCCGCGGTGGCACGAAATGCTGCGCAACGCCTGGAGCGCACGCAAGGGCGGGCCCTCCGCCGCCGAAACGGCCACCGACGGGGAGATCCCTTCGAGCCCGGCCGCAGAGACACCGTCCCATGCCCAAGGAGCATGATTAGTGGACACGATTGCCAGCTTCTTCAGCTTCATCACGACACCTGTTTCCTGGGTCATCGTCCAATTCCACTCGGTGTACGGGACGATCTTCGGTCCCGACACGGGGTGGGCCTGGGGCCTGTCCATCGTGTCCCTGGTGGTTCTGATCCGTATCTGCCTGATCCCGCTCTTCGTGAAGCAGATCAAGGCGACGCGGGCGATGCAGACGCTCCAGCCCGAGATGAAGAAGATCCAGGAGCGCTACAAGAACGACAAGCAGCGCCAGTCCGAAGAGATGATGAAGCTGTACAAGGAGTCGGGTACCAACCCGCTCTCCTCGTGCCTTCCCATCCTGGCGCAGTCGCCGTTCTTCTTCGCCCTGTATCACGTGCTCAACGCCATCGCGACGGGCAAGACGATCGGCGTCATCAACGAGTCGCTGCTGGCCAGCGCCCGTAACGCGCACATCTTCGGTGCCCCGCTCGCCGCGAAGTTCACGGACAGCGCGGACAAGGTCGCCTCGCTGAATGCCTCGATCACGGACGTCCGGGTCGTCACCGCGGTCATGATCGTCCTGATGTCGGCGTCGCAGTTCTACACGCAGCGCCAGCTGATGACGAAGAACGTCGACACCACGGTGAAGACGCCGTTCATGCAGCAGCAGAAGATGCTGATGTACGTCTTCCCGGTCATGTTCGCCGTCTTCGGCATCAACTTCCCGGTCGGTGTCCTCGTCTACTGGCTGACCACCAACGTGTGGACCATGGGCCAGCAGATGTACGTCATCCACAACAACCCGACCCCGGGTTCCAAGGCCCAGGCCGCGTACCTGGAGCGCCTGCACAAGCACGTCACCCACCACGGCAAGGCCCGCAACCGCCGCGAGCGCGCCATCGTGAAGGCGATCGTCGCCAAGGGCCGGGACCGCAACGAGTTCGAGCGCAAGTTCGTCAACGGTCTGAACAAGGCGGGCCTGGCGGCCCAGGCCGACGGCACCGTGGTGAAGAGCGAGGGCGCCGCAGCCGCGCAGGCCACGGACGGTACGGCGACCTCCGCCACCGCCACCGCCACCGCGACGGCCCCCCGGCGCCAGCAGCCCAAGCGGCAGACCAAGGCCCAGCGCCAGTCGGGTACGGCGAAGCCGGCCGGTGAGACCACGCCGTCCACCTCGCTCAGCAAGGCCGACCAGCCGCAGGGCGACGAGCCCGCCGCTGCCGAGCAGGCTTCCGCGAAGCCCGGCAACAGCACGCGCAGCAGGGCCCAGTCCGGTCAGCGCAAGGGTCCGCAGCGCCCCAAGTCCCCGTCCAAGAAGTAAGAAGGAGCCCATCCCGTGACGGAAGGCACCACCTCCGCCGCTGCCGAGGGCGCAGACGCCCTGACCCGCCTCGAGCAGGAGGGCGAGATCGCGGCGGACTACCTCGAGGGTCTGCTGGACATCGCCGACCTCGATGGCGACATCGACATGGACGTCGAGGCCGACCGCGCGTCCGTCTCGATCATCAGCGAGGCCGGCAGCCGCGACCTGCAGAAGCTGGTCGGGCGTGACGGCGAGGTGCTGGAGGCCCTGCAGGAGCTCACGCGCCTGGCCGTGCACCGGGAGACCGGCGACCGCAGCCGCCTGATGCTGGACATCGACGGCTACCGAGCGAAGAAGCGGTCGGAGCTGTCCGAGTTGGGCGCGAAGGCCGCGGCCGAGGTCAAGAGCAGCGGCGAGCCCGTGAAGATGAAGCCGATGACCCCGTTCGAGCGCAAGGTCGTGCACGACGCGGTCAAGGCCGCGGGGCTGCGCAGCGAGTCCGAGGGCGAGGAGCCGCAGCGCTTCGTCGTCGTGCTTCCCGCCTGAGCGGTTCTCCCGTTCGACCGGCCCCGTCTGTTGCGCAGGCGGGGCCGAACTTTGTCGGGCTGTTCCGGCACATCGCCACCGGATCGCCCCCGCACCCCCGTCAGCCTGGTCTCGCAGGCTGACGCATCCTGGTAGCCCTGGTGGTCAGCGCGCAGAGCGCTCTTGCGTACGGAAGGACGGTCACCCCGTGACGGAGGCAGCGGAGCTTCCCCCCGCGCCCGAGCAGGCGCGCGAGGTCTTCGGTGAGCGCTACGCGGATGCGGTGCGCTACGCGGAGCTGCTCGCGGAGGCGGGTGTGCAGCGAGGGCTCATCGGCCCGCGGGAGGTGCCCCGCCTGTGGGAGCGGCACCTGCTGAACTGCGCGGTGCTCTCCGAGGTCGTGCCCCAGGGGGTGACCGTATGCGATGTCGGCTCGGGTGCCGGTCTGCCCGGCATTCCCCTGGCGCTCGTCCGCGACGACCTCAAGATCACGCTGCTGGAGCCGTTGCTGCGGCGCACCAACTTCCTCAACGAGGTCGTCGAACTTCTGGGCCTGGACCATGTCACCGTCGTCCGCGGCCGTGCCGAGGAGGTCATGGGCAAGCTGCCGCCGGTCCATGTGGTGACGGCCCGTGCGGTGGCCCCTCTGGACCGTCTGGCGACCTGGGGCATCCCGCTGCTGCGTCCTTATGGGGAGATGCTCGCCCTCAAGGGGGACACCGCGGAGGAGGAGCTGAAGAGCGCCTCGGCTGCGCTGAGCAAGCTCGGCGCGGTGGAGACGTCCATCCTGCATGTGGGTGAGGGCATCGTGGATCCCCTGTCCACCGTGGTGCGGGTCGAGGTCGGCGAGAGCCCGGGCGGTGTGCGGTTCGCGGCGAAGCGCGCGAAGGCGGCCCGGGCCGGACGCGCACGCCGTCGCCCCTGACCGACGGATGCGGAACCACCGGAGGCGTTCCCCACTCTGTGGAGAACGCCTCCGGCCTGTGCCTGCTGCGCTTACGGGGTCTTCGTGAAGCAGACGTCCGGGCGCAGGGAGATCGAACGGCACACCTTCTTGATCGTCACGGTGCCGCCGTGGCCACTGTGGGCGGTCGTGCCGCTTCCCTTCTTGTTCCACAGGGTGAAGATCTCATCCCCGTGGCCCGCTCGGGTGTACTGGACGTAGACGGCGTTGTTGTCGTCGGCGAGATCCTTGACGGCCGCCACGCCGTGATCGCTGTTGACGCGGTAGCCATGGCCCCAGATCACCTTGATGTCCTGGTCGGCAAAGGCGGGCGTAGCCGTGGCCAGTACGCCGACGCCGAGCGCGGCTGCTATGAAACGCCCAATGGTCTTAGAGGTCATTGCGTTTGCTTCCCTGCTTGGTCGAATGGGTCGGCCGCGCGGATGAGCCCGGCGCGCTGGCGAAGGAAGCGATGTATGTGCCGCTGGTCATGCGGCATAAGGTCCCCCGCCCCCGTATGTTTTTGATCATAACAGGGTGATCTCGGTTGCCGGCTTAGGCATTAAGGCGGATGCCGGTGGAGTGGTGGGCGGAGTGTCGCGGACATAGGTGACAAATAGTTGCGATCGTGTTTCACGTGAAACGTCGCTCACTGCTGCACGGCATCATCAACCGTGGTCGCGCTGCGGCCCAACCTCGCGACCGACAGTCGCTCGGTTCACTCAGAGAGGGTGCGGAGTTGTCCACAGAGGTGGATTTCTCCACAGAACGCCAGGCCTCACTGGTTCATGACCCCGAAGGCATGGGAGGCTCTGTTCATTGCGAGCCTGAAGTCGAGGAGAGTGAATCCTTGCGGTCCGACGCCAACATCGCGGGACCGATGACCGATCCGGTCCCCGGTCCCCGTACCGAGTCGACGGGGGAGGATGTTTCACGTGAAACACCGCCCCCGATGGACGACACTCCCATCGGTCGTGCTGCCCAACTGGCGGTCGAGGCTCTGGGCCGTGCCGGCGAGGGTCTCCCTCGGCCCGACCAGACCCGGGTCATGGTGGTCGCCAATCAGAAGGGCGGGGTGGGCAAGACGACGACGACCGTCAATCTTGCCGCTTCCCTGGCTCTGCACGGCGCCCGTGTCCTGGTGATCGACCTCGACCCTCAGGGCAACGCGTCCACCGCGCTGGGGATCGATCACCACGCCGAAGTTCCCTCCATCTATGACGTATTGGTGGAGAGCAAGCCGCTCGCGGACGTCGTCCAGCCCGTTCCCGATGTGGAGGGCCTCTTCTGCGCCCCGGCCACCATCGATCTCGCCGGTGCGGAGATCGAGTTGGTGTCCCTGGTGGCGCGTGAGAGCCGGCTCCAGCGGGCGATCCAGGCGTATGAGCAGCCGCTGGACTACGTCCTCATCGACTGCCCGCCCTCGCTGGGCCTCCTCACGGTCAACGCGCTGGTGGCCGGGCAGGAAGTCCTCATCCCGATCCAGTGCGAGTACTACGCGCTGGAGGGCCTGGGCCAACTGCTGCGCAATGTCGACCTGGTACGGGGACACCTCAACCCCACCCTGCATGTGTCGACCATCCTGCTCACCATGTACGACGGCCGGACACGTCTTGCGTCCCAGGTCGCGGAAGAGGTACGCAGCCACTTCGGCGACGAGGTCCTGCGGACGAGCATTCCCCGCTCCGTCCGTATCTCGGAGGCGCCGAGCTATGGGCAGACGGTGCTGACTTACGATCCAGGATCGAGCGGTGCCCTCTCCTATCTTGAGGCGGCACGAGAAATCGCGCTGAAGGGTGTCGGCGTCCACTACGACGCGACGCAGGCCCACATCGGCGCCCAGAACGACCCGAGCATGGTGGAGGGGATGCAGTGAGCGAGCGACGGAGGGGGTTGGGCCGAGGTCTAGGCGCGCTGATCCCCGCTGCCCCGACCGGAGAGCGGACGTCGGCTCCCCCCGCGGTGGGGGGGCCGGCTTCCCCGGCCCCGGCGGCACCGACAGGCGACCGCGGACTCACCGCGACGAACCTGGCCACGCTGCCGAAGGTTTCACGTGAAACAGAGGAACCGGCGACGGTCGACGCCTCGGAGACGCCCGCGCCTCCCGTGGGTGCCCACTTCGCCGAGATCCCTCTGGACTCCATCACGCCGAACCCGCGCCAGCCGCGTGAGGTGTTCGACGACGACGCCCTGGCCGAGCTCGTCACCTCCATCAAGGAGGTCGGTCTCCTCCAGCCCGTCGTCGTACGGCAGCTCGCTGCGGGGCGCTACGAGCTCATCATGGGCGAGCGGCGCTGGCGGGCCTGCCGCAAGGCGGAGCTGGAGGCGATCCCGGCGATCGTGCGCGCCACGGACGACGAGAAGCTCCTCCTCGACGCTCTGCTGGAGAACCTCCACCGTGCGCAGCTGAACCCGCTGGAAGAGGCGGCCGCCTACGACCAGTTGCTGAAGGACTTCAACTGCACCCACGACCAGTTGGCGGACCGGATCGGGCGTTCTCGCCCGCAGGTCTCCAACACCCTGCGGTTGCTGAAGCTCTCGCCGGCCGTGCAGCGCCGGGTCGCGGCCGGGGTTCTGTCCGCCGGTCATGCACGGGCGCTGCTCTCCGTCGAGGACTCGGAGGAGCAGGACCGTCTGGCCCACCGGATCGTGGCCGAGGGACTGTCGGTGCGAGCCGTCGAGGAGATCGTGACCCTCATGGGGTCGCGGCCGCAGAGCGCCCCGCGCTCCAAGGGCCCGCGGGCCGGCGCTCGGGTCTCCCCGGCGCTGTCCGATCTCGCCACGCGGCTGTCCGACCGGTTCGAGACGCGGGTGAAGGTCGACCTGGGGCAGAAGAAGGGCAAGATCACCGTCGAGTTCGCCTCCATGGAGGATCTGGAGAGGATTCTCGGCTCGCTGGCCCCGGGTGAGGGACCGGTCCTGCAGAGGAGCCTGCTGGACGGTGCGCCGGAGGAAGAGGACGACTGACGCCCCTCCCCTGTGACGAAGGGGTTGCGGCTCGGTCGATCAACAAGGGCGGGCCGTGTCCGGTGGGTACCGGACACGGCCCGCCCTTTGCTCTCAGACGGTATCGAGGCAGTCGCAGGGTGGATACGATTGCTCGGACAGGGCATCACCCGGCGGCACCTCTGACGGGGAGGCGGAGGCCATGCGAACGGTGAGCCGCACCGGACTCGTGGGCGCGGGTCTGGGACTGGGTGCGGTCGGCGGGTTCGTGGGCAGTCTGCGCAGGGAACGCGGTGTTCTGGCAGCCGCTCGTGACACCGCGGGCGAAGGAAGCGAGGAACAGCCTCCATGGGCCGCAGGCTCGTACCGCTCACGCTGGACAACCTTCAGGATCTTCCCCAGCGCTGTCGCGCGTGTGTCTTCTGGGAGTTGGATCCCGTCAGCGGCGAAGCCGCGGTGAAGGCGGGGACACCCGCTCTGGAGAAGGAATCCTGGATCTCTGCTGTCTTGCTCGACTGGGGCTCCTGCGGCCGGGTCGTGTATGTCGACGATGTTCCCGTGGGCTTCGTGCTCTACGCTCCCCCCGCCTATGTGCCGCGCTCCACGGCGTTTCCGACGAGTCCTGTCTCCCCGGACGCGGTGCAGTTGATGACCGGCTTCATCATGCCGGGCTACCAGGGGCAGGGACTGGGGCGTGTGATGGTGCAGACGGTCGCCAAGGACCTGCTGCGGCGGGGCTTCAAGGCGATCGAGGCGTTCGGCGACGCCCGCTGGAAGGAACCCGCCTGCATCCTGCCGGCCGACCATCTGCTGGCGGTGGGCTTCAAGACGGTACGGCACCATCCCACTCATCCGCGGCTGCGGCTGGAGCTCAGGTCGACGCTCTCCTGGAAGGAAGACGTGGAGATGGCGATCGACCGGCTGCTGGGGGCCGTGCAGAAGGAACCGGTGCTACGGCCGCTGTAGGCCCGCTGAGGGCGTGGCGGCCTGGCCGCCAGGCTGCGGGCAGGCGGCGGAAAGCGAAGGGGCCGACCCTGGGTCGGCCCCTTCGTGTTTCACGTGAAACGTCACTCGGCGATGAAGTCCTCGAGGTCGCGGACGATCGCGGCCTTCGGCTTCGCGCCGACGATGGTCTTGGCGACCTCGCCGTTCTGGTACACGTTCAAGGTCGGGATGGACATCACGCCGTACTTGGCAGCCGTACCCGGGTTCTCGTCGATGTTGAGCTTGACGACCTCGATCTTGTCGCCGTACTCGCTGGCGATCGCCTCGAGGGACGGAGCGATCTGGCGGCAGGGACCGCACCAGGCGGCCCAGAAGTCCACCAGGACGGGCTTGTCGCTCTTGAGGACGTCCTGCTCGAAGCTGTCGTCGGTCACGTTCTTCAGGGTGCCGGCCACGGCGGGCTCCTTAACTGGTTCGTGCGGTGAGGTGGTTGGGGGTCTCAGACGGTGGTCTTCTCGGGCTCGGCCTTCTGCTCGTTGTCCGCGAGGACGGCGAGGAAGCGCTCGGCGTCGAGGGCGGCGGAGCAGCCGGTGCCGGCCGCGGTGATCGCCTGACGGTAGGTGTGGTCGACCACGTCTCCGGCGCCGAAGACGCCGGTGAGATTGGTGCGGGTGGACGGTGCGTCGACCTTGAGGTAACCCTCCTCGTCCAGGTCGAGCTGGCCCTTGAAGAGTTCCGTGCGCGGGTCGTGCCCGATCGCGATGAACAGGCCCGTCACCGGCAGGTCCGAGAGCTCGTCCGTCTTGAGGTTGCGCAGCTTCAGGCCGGAGAGCTTCTGCTCGCCCTGGATCTCGGCCACCTCGCTGTCCCAGATGAACTTGATCTTCGGGTCGGCGAAGGCGCGCTCCTGCATCGCCTTGGAGGCGCGCAGGGTGTCGCGGCGGTGGACGACCGTCACGGACTTGGCGAAGCGCGAGAGGAAGGTGGCCTCCTCCATCGCGGTGTCGCCACCGCCGATCACGGCGATGTCCTGGTCCTTGAAGAAGAAGCCGTCGCAGGTGGCGCACCAGGAGACACCGCGGCCGGAGAGGGCGTCCTCGTTGGGCAGGCCGAGCTTGCGGTGCTGGGAGCCGGTGGTGACGATGACGGCCTTGGCCTGGTGGACCGTGCCCGAGGTGTCGGTGACGGTCTTGATCTCACCGGTCAGGTCGACGGAGACGATGTCGTCCGGAATCAGCTCGGCGCCGAAGCGCTCGGCCTGGGCGCGCATGTTGTCCATGAGGTCGGGGCCCATGATGCCGTCGCGGAAGCCCGGGAAGTTCTCCACGTCGGTGGTGTTCATCAGCGCACCGCCGGCGGTGACGGCGCCCTCGAAGACCAGCGGCTTCAGCGACGCGCGCGCGGTGTACAGCGCCGCCGTGTAGCCTGCGGGCCCGGAGCCGATGATGATCACGTTACGGACGTCGCTCACGGCTTGATTCCTCGTCTCTGGACTGTGTCGTACGGCCGGTGGGAGCCTCTCTCACAGCTCTCACCCCACCCAACGGATCCTACGGGGCGCGCATTCCCGGTGTGGCCGGGCACACGGAGGCGCGCCAGCGTACGGGACATCACGCAGCGCGTGGACCAGGCCTGCGCGCTCAGGAACGCGTGTAGGAACGCTTCAGCAGTACCTTCGCGGCCGTCGCGGGGTGGTGGACGCAGGTGGCGTCGACGACATAGGCCGTGACCCGTGTGCTCTCGCCGGAGGCGTCGGGGAGCACGACCAGGAAGGCTTCCTTGCCGTCGTAGGTGCCGTGCTGGGCGGCGAGCGCCGTGTCCTCGCGCGCGATGCCCTGTTGGACACACGGAGGGACCGAAACGGTGGGCTGGGTCTTGAGGACCCGCGGCCGATCGGTGTCCGGGGCGGAATCCACGCCGAAGCTGTGCGGGGCGCGTGTGTCGCCCTGCTGCTTCTGAGCCTTGGTGAGGAGGTCCGAGACCCGGCTCTCCAGGGTCCCCTCGGCGAAGGTGTCCGGGGAGGCGGTCGGCCGGCCGTGCGCGGTGGTGCCGGAGCCCTTGCCGTCGTGCAGGGAGGCCAGCACCACGGACGTGACGCCGAGGACGGCGAGCATGCCCACGGACCCCAGGACGGCGATCCTGCGGCGCGCGTGCCGCGTACGGGTCTTGCGACCCGGCCCAGCGGTGGAGGCGCGGGGGTGGCCCATGGGGCGGTCCGTGGTCGATGTTTCACGTGAAACGTGCGTGCTGTCGCTGTCGTCGGCGTCGGCCTCGGGGCGGGAGGTGCCCACAGCGGCAGGGCTGCCCGTGGCCTCGGGCTCAGCCGTGCCCCCGACGGCCGTGGCGCTGAGCAGGGCCTCGGCGGCGAGGGCGGCGTCGATACGGCCCGCGACGTCGTCGGGCATGCGGGGCGGGCCCGGCAACGTGCCGAGCAGGCCGCGGATCTCCTCCAAGGACGTGTAGACGTCGGCGCACAGCTCGCAGGCGTCCAGATGCCGCCGGAGGTCCGTGCTGCGGGACGGCGCCAGCAGGCCTTCGGTGAGGTCGGAGATCTCGGTGACGTCCGGGTGCCCGGCCCTGTCCGTCGTGGATGTCACGCCCGCCCACCTCCGCCCTTCACAGCAGTCGAATCGTCCGGCCCCGCGCTCCGTGGACCCGTGTCCAGAGGATGCGCTGCCGGTGGGACGGATGTCCCCTGCACCCGGTTCCGTCCTGTGTCCGGTTCCTTGTCCTCTCCCGTACCTTCCGCCGCGCCTCCCGGCCGCAGATGGGTGAGCAGCGGCAGGAGCCGGGCTCTGCCCCGGGCGCAGCGGCTCTTCACCGTCCCGGTCGGCACGTCGAGGATCCGGGCCGCCTCGGCCACGGGGTAGCCCTGCATGTCCACGAGGACCAGAGCGGCCCGCTGGTCGGCCGGGAGGGTGCCCAGCGCCTCGATGAGCTGCCGCTGGACGTCGTTCCGCTCGGCGGGCGCCGAGGCCGACTCGTGCGGCTCCAGCAACTGCTCCAGGCGCTCGGTGTCGTCCACCGGCGAGGTCTTCCGGGAGGCGGCCTTGCGGGCGCGGTCGAGGCAGGCGTTCACCGTGATCCGGTGCAGCCACGTCGTGACGGCCGACTGCCCGCGGAAGGTGTGGGCGGCCCGGTAGGCGGAGACGAGGGCGTCCTGGACGGCGTCGGCGGCCTCCTCGCGGTCCCCCAGCGTCCGCAGGGCGACGGCCCAGAGGCGGTCGCGGTGGCGCCGCACGAGCTCACCGAAGGCGTCGGGGTCGCCCTCCACATGGCGGGACAGGAGGTCGTGATCGCTCAGGTCGCCGTGAGCGCTGCCCTCTGCCATCCGACCCCCTCCCCCTCGGTGAGACGTCAGCCCGTGAACTTCACTTCGGTGATGGCCTGCTTGTAGCCGGCGCCGGTGTACGCGCTCGCGTCCGCGCCGGAGTACGGCACGGCGGTGAGCCAGACGAGGACGTACCGCGTCCTCACGGGCTTGGTGATCTTCACCGTGGCGGTGTTCCCGGTCGTCCGGGCCGTGCCCAGCCGCTGCGCGGAGGTCAGCGAGGCCGACGCCAGCGAGTCGGACGCGTACAGCTCCACCGTCGTGTGATCGCCCGCGTAGCGCAGACCGATGGACGCGGTGGAGAGCGCGTGCGGCGAGCCGAGGTCGTAGACGATGCCGACGCCCGGCTTGTAGGGCGCGAGGGCCGGACCGTCTATGAAGGTGTTGGTCTTCCAGAACGTCGAGTTGTCGCCGTCATGGGTCCTGCCGACGTCGCCGGGGTGCTGGGCGTCGCCCTTGACGACGTACTCCTGGGCGCCCTGGATCGCGATCGGCCTGACCGGCTTCGGCTGCTTGCCGTCCTTGTCACTGCCGTCCGTCGTCTGCGTCTGGTTGCCGTTGTCGGAGTTGCCGCCCTGGTCCATCAGGGCGTCCGCGAGCTGCCAGCTGCCCAGGCCGAGGGCGGCGATGAGGAGGGCCGAGACGGCCCACTTCAGCGCCTTGCCGGTGCGGCTCTGCAGCGGGGGCGGCGGCGGGGCCACCGCCTGCGTGACACCGTGGTGCGGCGTCGTACGACCGTAGGAGCCTTGCTGGTAGGCCGTGTGCTGGTACTCCGGCGGGGCGGCGAAGGAGGGCTCCGGGGGGCGGATGCGCGGCATCTCGCCGATCGCCTTCACCAATTCCTCCGGCGTGGTGCACGGGGACTCGTGGCGGGAGGCGGTGGCGCCGTCGTTGGCGAGGGCCCGCATGGCGAGTTCGGACAGGCCGCGGTGCACCCCGGCCCGCACCTGGTCGGGCGGGATGAGGCCGATGTCCTTGGGCAGGCCGGACAATCCGTAGGCGTCGCTCTCGTACGGCCAGCGCTGGGTCAGCGCCGCGTACAGCAGGGCGCCGATCGACTCGGTGTCCGTGCGCTGCGGGGTGTCGGAGCTGACGCCGCGGAGCGCCGCGTTCACGGCGAGGCCGCGGATGCGCCACTGGCCCGAGGAGGTGCGCAGCACCGCGTTGGGGTTCAGGCGCAGATGCGCGAGGCCTTCGCGGTGCGCGGCGGCCATGGCGGAGGCGACCTGGCTGACCAACTGGTAGGCGTCGTGCGGCTCCATGGGGCCGGCGGACAGCAGCGTGGTCAGTTCGACGGCGTCGGGCAGCCATTCGTGGACCACGTAGACGACGTCGTTCTCCTCGACGGCGTCCAGGACCTGGACGAAGCGCGGGTCGCCCAGCAGGGCCGAGGAGCGGGCCGCGGCCAGCACGGAGCGGGCGCGCGTGTGGTCCGCGGGCAGGATGTGGACGCCGACGGCGCGGCGGAGCTTCTCGTCCACCGCTCGCCAACTGCTGAACCCGTCCAGACGGGTGACGCACTCTTCGAGGCGGTAGCGTTCGGCGAGCTTGTGACCGCTGTGCAGTTCGGGCGGTGAGGCCTTCTCTCCGGGACCCCCGGTCCCTGCGCTCCCCTGTGGCTCGTCGTTGTCCGTGTCCCGCTCCCGGTTCTGGGCCACCCCGTCGGCCGTGGCCTGGTCCGCCTTCGCGGTCAGCGGCTCGTCGCCGCTGTTCTCTGCCACGTCGACGGCAGCCGTGCTCCGTTCCGCCACCGTCGCTCCTGCCTCCCCATCCATTGCGCGCTGTCCGACGCCGAAACCAATTGTGCCCACAGTCCGCTGCTATGCACGACACACGGCCGCGGACGATGGTTGTGCGCCTACCCCCGCCTCAACGCCCCAGGCGCCCGCGGACCATGCCCACGAGCGAGTTGAGTTCCTCGATGCGCATACGGCGGGCTGCGACGAAGAAGACCCCGAGCAGCAGGGCCCCGCCGGCCAGCAGCGCCGCGAACGACCCGAGGACGCCCTGGCCCAGGGCATGGCCGATGGCGTAGCAGGCCGCGCCGCTGAGCAGCGCCGCCGGCACCGAGGCGATGCACAGCCGTGCGTACGTCCGCATGACACGGGAGCCGTCGAGGTCGCCACCGAGCCGCACGCGCAGCCGGCGCCAGGCGACACCCACGCCGATCGCGTACGCGAGGCCGTACGCGGCGGCCATGCCGGCGACGGCCCAGCGGGGCGGAAGCAGCAGGTAGCAGAGCGCGGAGGCGCCCGCGTTGACCGCCGCCACGATGACCGTGTTGTAGAAGGGCGTCCGGGTGTCCTCGTACGCGTAGAAGGCGCGCAGGACGACGTACTGCACCGAGTAGGGGATCAGGCCGAGGGCGAAGGCCATCAGCATGTAGCCCATGTTGGTGGCGGCGCCGGTGCCGGAGGAGCCGAAGATCAGGGTGCACATCGGGATGCCCAGGGAGAGGAACCCGAAGGCGATGGGCACGATGGCGACGGCCGTCGTGCGCAGACCCTGCGAGATGTCGTCGCGGACGGCTCCCGCGTCGCCCTCGGCGGCCGATCGCGAGATGCGGGGAAGCAGCGCCGCCATCAGGGAGACCGTGATGATGGCCTGCGGCAGACCCCAGATCAGCTGCGCGTTGGCGTAGGCGCTGAAGCCCGTGCCGGGCAGGTCGGTGTCGGTGACCGCGGCGGTGGCCAGCTGGGTGACGACCAGGGCGCCCGCCTGGTTGGCGAGGACGAAGAGGACCGTCCACTTGGCGAGCATGGCGGCCTTGCCGAGGCCGTGGCCCCGCCAGTCGAAGCGCAGGCGGAGCCGGAAGCCGGTCTCCCGCAGGTACGGGATCATCGCCAGCGCCTGCACGACGAGGCCGAGCAGCACGCCGACGCCCAGCAGGCGCTGCCCCTCCGGCGGGATGTTCGTGACGTTCATGTGGGAGTCCGCGGCGGTGCCGTAGACCCACAGGAACATGCCGAGCGTGGCGATGATGACGATGTTGTTGAGGACCGGCGTCCACATCATCGCGCCGAACTTGCCCCGGGCGTTGAGGATCTGCCCCATCACCACGTGGATGCCCATGAAGAAGATGGTGGGCAGGAAGTACCGGGTGAAGGTGACGCCCACCTCGTTGGCCGCGGGGTCGCTGGCGACCGGGTTGGACAGCAGCCGGACCAGGAGCGGCGCCGCGAACATCGCCAGCGCGGTGAGCAGGCCCAACGACACGACGACCAGGGTCAGCAGCCGGTTGGCGAAGGCCTCGCCGCCGTCCTCGTCCTCCTTCATGGCGCGGACGAGCTGCGGGACGAACACCGAGTTGAGGCCGCCGCCGACGGTCAGGATGTAGATCATCGTGGGCAGCTGGTAGGCCACCTGGAAGGTGTCGCCGAGGAGGGCCGTGCCCAGCGCGGCCACGATCATCGCGGAGCGGATGAAGCCGGTGAGCCGGGACACCATCGTGCCCGCCGCCATCACGGCGCTCGACTTCAGCAACCCCGATGCCCGCCCGCCCTTCTTCGCCGCCGCGGGCGCGGCGGCGGGGGCTGCCGTCTCCGTGGCGGCCGGAGCGGCGGCGTACGGTCCCGCAGGACCCTGGCCGCCGGCCGGTGCGGGCGAGGGGCCGGGGACCGAGGGCGCGTCCGTCCACGGGTGCCCGCCGGTCTGCTGCGGGGGCTGGTAGCCGCGCTGTCCGGACTCCTGGAAGCCGTCCTGGCGCGCGTCGGGGTAGCCGCCCTGCCGGGTGTCCTGGTGGCCGCCCTGCTGCTGGTCGCGGAAGAGGTGGGCGAAGGCGTCCGGCTCGTGGCGCTCCTCGCCGGAGTGGCTGACGAGGTCGTCGACGCCCACGAACCGGGTGCTGCGGGGATCCTCCCCGTGCGGCAGGTACTGCGTGGCGCCCGACGGCTCCGGCGGCGGGGTCTGGGCCCACACCCGCGGGTCGGGGGCGTACGGCGACTGCTGCGGCGGGCCGTACAGCGGCTGCTGCGGCTGGTGGGTGCCCGGAGCCTGCGGAGGATGGGCGGCACGGTCGTACAGTGCCTCGTCGACCGGATCCTGGGCGGAGAGGTCCTGCGCCCGGTAGGGGTCGTCCGCGTAGGCGTCCTGGAGGTACATGTCCGCCGGGGGCTGCGACGGCACCTGGCCGTGCTCGGGCGGCGGCCCCTCGGGGTGGCCCGAGCCGCCCACGGCCTGGCCGCGGTCACCGTCGTACGGCGCGTTCATGCTTACCCCACCTCGTCGTCCCGGGCCCACCGGGCCATGACATCCTCAACGGTCCACCCTCTCACCCGTGCCGGAAGGGTCGGCGTCTCCCGCTGCGGTGTCCGGTGCCGGGTCACTCGGCTGCTCGGGGGTGTCCGCCCCGGGCCGAGCGCCGGACTGTTCTGTGAGACGGTCCGCGGGGCCCTCGGGGTTCTCCGCACCGTCGTTCTCCTGCTCGTCGGCGGTTCCGGCGCCCTCGCCGGTCCCGTCGGGGCCGTCCTCCGCGGCGTCGCGGGCGGCCGCCCGCTTGCGCTGGGTGTACATGCGGAAGCCGGCGAGGACGAGCAGCAGGACGCCGCCGCCGATGACCAGCATCACCGTGGCCGTCACCTCGGTGACCTTCACGTCGAAGGTGACCGGGTCGCCGTACTCCTGGCCGTCCTGCGTGTACAGCTGGGCCACCACCGTCACCGGGCCGTTGGCGTTGGCGGAGGTGGTGAACTTCACGGACTGGCTGTGCCCGCCGGCGATGGCCACGCGCTGCTCCGTGTAGGCCTTGCCGCCGATCTTCAGTCGGGTGGGGTTGGTCGAGGTGAGCCGCAGCACCAGGTGGTCGACGCCCTGCACCAGGTTGTTCTGCACGGTGACCGGGATGGTCGCGCTGCGCCCGGAGAGCTTGGTCTCCGACTTGTCGATCAGCTTGACCTCCTGGGCGAGGTCGTCGAGGTACGCCTCCACGCCGTCCCGGAAGTCCTCCGCCGCCGAGGACCGGCCGCGCCACGACGTGGACATCTCGCGGTTCATGGCCCGGCCGAAGGGAGTGACGACCCGGGACTCGTCGGTGAGCACGACCTTGAAGTTGTCGACCTTGTCCTGCGTCCTGCCGATCGCGGCGAAGGCGGAGTGCGTCAGCTCCTGCCCGCGCAGCGAGGAGGGGTAGTCCGCGGACGACGGCACCCTCGTGGTGGCGCCGGGGTCCGGCTTGGCGCCGGCGGCCGCGTTCAGGTCCTGCGTCTCCGACCAGGTGCTGTGCTGGAGGTCGGTCAGCGCCTGCGCCATGGCCCGGGCCTGGCTCGCGCTCGGCATCCGCTGCGGGGCGACGACGATGCTGCGCTGCTTGCCGGTCTGCTCCCCGAGTTCCAGGCTCTGGGCGAGGAACTGCTGCACGGCGAGCGTGGAGCTGCCGGCCTTGGTCAGGTCGCCCTGGAACGCCGTGGACAGCCGCGCGTCCGCGACCACGGCCGTGGTGCCGCCGCCGATCGGGCGGGCCGCCGAGGGGGTGTAGGACAGGCCTCCGGTCTCCTGGAGGCTGTCGCCGCGCGCGATCACCTTGTCGGCGCCCGCGGAGGTGGCGACCTTCACGATCGACGGGTCGACGGCGCCGTCGACGGGCCAGGCGAAGTCGGTGCTCGGCTTCACGTGGAGCACCGTCTCCACCGTGCCGGCGGCGACGTCGGTGGCGTCCCTGAGCTGGCTGAGGGAGCCGGTGACGCTCGTCCCGCTGTGCGCGAGGGAGGCCAGGTCCGGGTCGGCGAAGGGGAGCGCCACGACGTCCTTGCCCGCCACCGCCTGCTGCAGCTCGGCGAGCCACTTCTTGGCGACCGCCTGCTTGGTGCCCGCCACGGGGCGGCCGCCGCCGTTGCGGATGCGGTAGTTGCGGGTCATGGCGTCGACGGAGGCCAGCAGGTCCGGGTCGATCACCCAGGTGACGTCGAGGTCCTTGCCCAGCGCGAGCATCTGCTCCAGACGGCCGCCGGGAGCGAGGTCCTGGGAGAGGTCGTCGTTGCCGAAGGTCGGCGTCTGCTGTTCCCCGGGCCCGGTCTCCGCCGTCATGTGGACGTCGGAGACGAGCGGCCACAGATAAGTGGTCTTCGTCTTGGTGTCCGCCTCGTCGGGCTTCCAGGGCAGGAAGGTGTGCCGGATGCCCAGCACCTGGTCCCACGGCTGCGCCGTGGTCCGGCCGGAGAGCGAGACGGAGAGCGCGTAGACCCCGTCCGGGCCGAGGTCGAGCTTGTCGACCGGCACCGAGATGCTGAAGTGCTCGGCGACGCCCGGGGTGAGCCGGTCGAACTTCTGGACGTACTTGCCGCCCACCTCGGGGCCGTCGGTGCCCGGCACGAAGTCGGTGCGCCGGGCGACCGCGTCGATCGCCGAGCGGGTGTTCAGCTCGGGGCCCACGCGCAGGCCCACGTGGGCGCCGGTGACCGTCTGCTTGCCGTTGTTCGTCACCGTGCCGCCGACGGTGACGGTGTCACCGTCGGAGGGGGCGCTGGGGCTGAGCGAGTCCAGGGAGACGGCCACCGTGCGCGAGCCGGTGGCGGCGTCCTGTCCCGTGGCGCCCGCGGTCGGCGCGACGGGCAGCTGGAGCAGACCGGCCAGCAGGGGCGCCCCGGCGAGTGCTGCGCCGGTGCGCCGCAACCAGCGGCGGGCAGGTGAGGGAGTGGTCCCCTGGAAGTCTGCCGCGTCGGCCACGCGCTCGCCCGTCCCTCGTCGTCGTCAGTGGTCGTCGGATGTGCGTCCCCGCATGGTAACGATGTGCGCTGTGGCGAAGCGCCACGGAGGCGCCCACAAGATCGGCGGGCACCGACGCTCGCCCTTCATATGCCCGTTTCCACGGATGCTGTTCGTTCCGTCACAAAAGCGCCGATTGGGTGCCTGGCGGAGGGGCCCGGGTCCCGCGTCGGCGGGCTCGCCCGGGGTCCGCATATGGCGGCGCGGCCGGGCAGCCGGGCCACGTACCCTCTTCTGTTGTGCCGAACGCCAACGAAGACACTCCCCCTGCCCTGAGCCAGGTCCAGCAGCGCGCGGTGAACGAGCTGCTGCGGGTGGCCCCCGTCGCCGACGACCTCGCGCGCCGCTTCCAGGAGGCCGGGTTCTCGCTCGCCCTGGTCGGCGGCTCGGTCCGGGACGCGCTGCTCGGCCGGCTCGGCAACGATCTGGACTTCACGACCGACGCCCGCCCCGAGGACGTACTGAAGATCGTGCGGCCCTGGGCGGACGCGGTGTGGGAGGTCGGGATCGCCTTCGGCACGGTCGGGGTCCAGAAGCAGGCCCGCGTGGGGGACGTCGACCGGTGCTTCCAGATCGAGGTGACCACCTACCGGTCGGAGGCGTACGACCGCACCTCCCGCAAGCCCGAGGTGTCGTACGGCGACTCCATCGAGGAGGACCTCGTCCGGCGTGACTTCACGGTCAACGCGATGGCCGTCGCGCTCCCGCGGATGGAGTTCGTGGACCCGCACGGCGGGCTCGACGACCTCGCGGCTCGGGTGCTGCGCACCCCGGGCACGCCCGAGGAGTCCTTCTCCGACGACCCGCTGCGGATGATGCGGGCCGCACGCTTCGCCGCCCAGCTCGACTTCGAAGTGGCGCCCGAGGTCGTCGCCGCGATGAAGGGAATGGCCGAACGGATCGAGATCGTCTCCGCCGAACGGGTCCGGGACGAGCTGAACAAGCTGATCCTGTCCGCGCACCCGCGCAAGGGCCTGAGCCTGCTCGTCGGCACCGGCCTGGCCGACCGGGTGCTGCCGGAGCTGCCCGCGCTGCGCCTGGAGAGCGACGAGCACCACCGGCACAAGGACGTCTACGACCACACGCTGATCGTGCTGGAGCAGGCGATGGCCCTGGAGGAGGACGGCCCGGACCTGGTCCTCCGGCTGGCCGCGCTGCTGCACGACATCGGCAAGCCCCGCACGCGCCGCTTCGAGAAGGACGGCCGGGTCTCCTTCCACCACCACGAGGTGGTCGGCGCGAAGATGACCAAGAAGCGCATGACGGCCCTGAAGTACTCCAACGAGCTCGTGAAGGACGTCTCGCGTCTGGTCGAGCTCCACCTGCGCTTCCACGGCTACGGCACAGGCGAGTGGACCGACTCCGCGGTCCGCCGCTACGTCCGCGACGCCGGGCCGCTCCTGAGCCGCCTGCACAAGCTCACTCGCTCCGACTGCACCACGCGCAACAAGCGCAAGGCGGCCGCGCTGTCCCGCGCGTACGACGGTCTGGAGGCCCGCATCGCCGAGCTTCAGGAGAAGGAGCAGCTCGACGCCATCCGGCCCGACCTCGACGGCAACCAGATCATGGAGATCCTCGGGGTGAAGCCCGGCCCGGCCGTCGGCAAGGCCTACAAGTACCTGCTGGAGCTCCGTCTGGAGAACGGCCCGATGGACCACGACGCCGCGGTGACGGCCCTCAAGGAGTGGTGGGCCGAGCAGGGTCCGCAGGGCTGAGGGCGCGCGGCACGGGTCGCGCACACGGGATCGCGTGGCACCGGACTCCTGTTTCACGTGAAACACGGCCGCGCGGCATGACCCCGGGAAGTCGAAGGGGCGATGTTTCACGTGAAACATCGCCCCTTCGGCATGGGGGACCGAGGTGTTACTTGGTCTCCTTCAGGCAGAGCACCACGTCATGGCCGCCACCCGACTGCACGTAGTAGATCGTCGAGTCCGTGACGGTCTTGCACTGGGACTCGTCGGTGGAGTTGTCGAACTTCTGGACGACCTTGTACTGGGCGCCGCTGGAGGAGCAGTCGACATCCTGGAGGTCGGGCTTGGAGTACGAGCCGTCGTTGTGCATGCACGAGCCCACCGACGTGGTCTCCGCGTCGTCGCGGGTGAGGAACCAGCCCGCGCCGAACTTGATGATGGCGATGATGACGGCGACGACGATCAGCCCGACGATGCGCAGCGCCTTCTTGCCCGCCCGCTTGCCGACCGAGGGCGGCGGCGGGGGGACCGGCGCGCCCTGCTGCTGCGGGAACGGAGCGTACGGCTGCTGCTGCGCACCCGGGGCGGCCGGCTGACCCGTGGGCGCCTGGGCGTACGGGTTCTGGCCCTGGGCAGGCGGTGGAACGGTCACTTGGGGTCCCCCTGGAAATGAGGCGGCGCCGCTGACGCGGACATGGCGCGAATAAGACGCACGTAAGTTACCGGTCCCCACTGACAACGCGGCAGCCGAGGCGGACTCTGTAGCTCTGATGTGACACTTACCAGCGCTCAAAACGGGCCATAGCGGCCGCAACCGCGCCGTAGATCACGGCGATCGTGACCACCAGCGCGGCCGAGCGCCCGTCCGGCGGAAGCATCAGCGCGGCGACGCCGGCGGCGCCTACGAAGGAGACGTTGTACAGCACGTCGTAGACGGAGAAGATGCGGCCGCGGAAGCCGTCCTCGACCGTGGACTGCACGACCGTGTCCGTGGCGATCTTCGCGCCCTGGGTGGTCAGTCCCAGCACGAAGGCCGCCACCAGCAGCGGCCCGACGGCGAAGGGGAGGCCGAGAGCCGGCTCCAGGACCGCCGCGGCCGCCGCGCACACGACGATCCAGCGGGCGGGGCCGAGCCGCCCGGCTCCCCACGGAGTGACGACCGCCGCCGCGAAGAAGCCGGCGCCCGAGGCGCCCAGCGCCAGACCCAGCAGGCGCAGACCCTCCTGCGGGTGGGAGGTCAGCCCGTACCGGCACAGCATCAGCACCATGACGGTCAGCGCGCCGTAGCAGAACCGCATCAGCGTCATCGAGGCCAGCGCCCAGGCGGCCTCCCGGCGCGGCGGGGCCGCGAGGTGCCGCACGCCCGCCGCCAGGTCGCGCGCGGTGCCCCGCAGCGCCGCGCCCAGCCGGGGCTGGATCAGCTCCCGGTCGGGGCCCAGCAGCTCCGGCGCCATGAGCAGCGACACCAGGGCCGCGCACAGGTAGAGCGCGGCACCCAGCAGCACCACGGCCGCGTCGGAGTCCTCGGCCACCAGCCGGACCGCGAAGGCGAGCCCGCCGCCCGCGAAGGCGGCCAGTGACCCGGCGGTCGGGGACAGGGAGTTCGCGATCACCAGGCGCTCCCCGTCGACCACGCGGGGCAGCGCCGCGGACAGGTCCGAGAGGACGAAGCGGTTGACGCCGGTCACACACAGGGCGGAGACGTAGAACAGCCAGTCCGGGACGGCGGCGACCATCAGCACCGCCGTCACCGTGGCCATCGCCGCGCGGGTCAGGTTGCCGTAGAGGAGCACCTGGCGGCGCCGCCAGCGGTCCAGCAGGGCTCCGGCGAAGGGGCCCACCAGGGAGTACGGCAGCAGCAGCACCGCCATGGCGGAGGCGACCGCGGCGGCCGAGGTCTGCCGCTCCGGGGAGAAGACGACGTAGGTGGCGAGCGCGGTCTCGTACACGCCGTCGGCGCCCTGGGAGAGCAGCCGCACGGACAGCAGGCGCCGGAAGTCCCGGAAACGCAGCAGGACGCGCAGGTCACGGACGACGGGCATGGGGCACAGCCTCACATACGGGAAGGGCCCCCGGGGGGATGATCCCCCCGGGGGCCCTCAACGACCCGTGATCACGAGCGTGCTCAGCGCTCGACCTCACCGCGGATGAACTTCTCCACGTTCTCCCGGGCCTCGTCGTCGAAGTACTGGACCGGCGGGGACTTCATGAAGTACGAGGACGCCGACAGGATCGGGCCGCCGATGCCGCGGTCCTTGGCGATCTTCGCGGCGCGCAGCGCGTCGATGATGACGCCCGCCGAGTTCGGGGAGTCCCACACCTCGAGCTTGTACTCCAGGTTCAGCGGGACGTCGCCGAAGGCGCGGCCCTCGAGGCGGACGTAGGCCCACTTGCGGTCGTCCAGCCAGGCCACGTAGTCGGAGGGGCCGATGTGGACGTTCTTCTCGCCGAGCTCCCGGTCGGGGATCTGGGAGGTGACGGCCTGCGTCTTGGAGATCTTCTTGGACTCCAGGCGCTCGCGCTCGAGCATGTTCTTGAAGTCCATGTTGCCGCCGACGTTCAGCTGCATGGTGCGGTCCAGGACGACACCGCGGTCCTCGAACAGCTTCGCCATGACGCGGTGCGTGATGGTGGCGCCGACCTGGGACTTGATGTCGTCACCGACGATCGGGACGCCCGCCTCGGTGAACTTGTCCGCCCACGCCTTGGTGCCGGCGATGAAGACCGGGAGGGCGTTGACGAAGGCCACCTTGGCGTCGATGGCGCACTGCGCGTAGAACTTCGCCGCGTCCTCGGAACCCACGGGCAGGTAGCAGACGAGGACGTCCACCTGCTTGTCCTTGAGGATCTGGACGACGTCGACCGGCTCCTCGGCGGACTCCTCGATGGTGGCGCGGTAGTACTTGCCGAGGCCGTCGAGGGTGTGGCCGCGCTGGACGGTCACGCCGGTGTTCGGCACGTCGCAGATCTTGATGGTGTTGTTCTCGGAGGCGCCGATGGCGTCCGCGAGGTCGAGGCCGACCTTCTTCGCGTCGACGTCGAAGGCGGCGACGAACTCGACGTCACGCACGTGGTACTCGCCGAACTGCACGTGCATGAGGCCCGGGACCTTGGACGCCGGGTCGGCGTCCTTGTAGTACTCGACGCCCTGCACCAGCGACGCGGCGCAGTTGCCCACGCCGACGATGGCTACGCGAACCGAACCCATTGGCGGTTGCTCCCTGTGTGTACTCGGTGAGGTCCCGACGGGACCTCACGTGGCGGTGTCGCCGGGCGTATCCGGCCGGGGCGAATCCCCGGACCGGGGCAGGCCGCCCGGCGCTCCAGATGTGGTGTCCTGCTGAGCGGGTCCCCCCGGGCCGGCACCCTTCAGGTCCCGTCCGGCCCGCTCGCTCTCGATGAGCTCGTTCAGCCAGCGCACTTCGCGCTCCACGGACTCCATCCCGTGGCGCTGGAGCTCGAGGGTGTAGTCGTCGAGGCGCTCCCGGGTGCGCGCCAGGGAGGCGCGCATCTTCTCCAGGCGCTCCTCCAGCCGGCTGCGTCGGCCCTCCAGTACGCGCATGCGCACGTCCCGCGACGTCTGCCCGAAGAAGGCGAAGCGGGCGGCGAAGTGCTCGTCCTCGTACGCGTCGGGGCCGGTCTGCGAGAGCAGCTCCTCGAAGTGCTCCTTACCTTCCGCCGTCAGCCGGTAGACGATCTTGGCGCGGCGCCCTGTGAGGGAAGCGGCCAGGGCGTCCTCGGGGGTGCTGCCCGGTTCCTCGATCAACCAGCCGTTTGCGACGAGCGTCTTGAGGCAGGGGTACAGCGTCCCGTAACTGAAGGCGCGGAACACACCCAGAGACGTGTTGAGGCGTTTGCGCAGCTCGTAGCCGTGCATCGGAGACTCGCGGAGCAGGCCGAGCACGGCGAACTCGAGGATGCCGGAACGTCGGCTCATCGTCGCCCCCCTCGTCCTTATCTCGCGCTGATGTATCGACTCGATACATCACGACGATAGAACGGTCGTCCGCATGCGACAAGAGGGCACATGGTGAACGGGATCACATCACCGTTTCGTTGCAGGCGAGTTGCCTGATTTGGGGTGAACTCAGGGGCTCGGGAGGTTTTGGCGGTGCGTAGTCTGTGCGCCATGCACACCACCGGGAACCGAGAGACTCCTGGGGACGTCCTCGTCCTCGGTGCAGTACGGGTGAATGCGCGACCGACCACATCCGTACTTCGGGGGGACCGGAAACCAGCTGCCGTTTCCAGGCGCGCAAGGGTGCGCCTGCCCGAGGAGTAATCGTTCGATGAGCGAGCACCGTCGCAAACCGCCGCAGCCGCAGGAAGGCGGACGTGCCGCGGCCCGACGCGGTCAGTCCGGTTCGCCCTCCGGCCGCCGCGCGGCACCGCGAGGCGCCACCGGATCTTCCGCCGACTCCTATGGGTCCAGTTCCTATGGATCCACTCCCTACGGGTCGGGGCCCCAGGGCGCGGGATCCCATGGCATGGGGGATGAGGGCCGCGCGTACGGCAGCCGTGCCGAGGCCAGGCGCGCGGCGCAGAGAGGCGGCGGCCGCCGTCGTGCGCCCGAGCCCGCCGGCCCCGGGCGCGGCAGGAGCCGAAGCGCCTCTCCCGCCGCCAAGCGCATGATCGACTACCCGCGCGCGGGCAAGTACGGATGGCGCCGCTGGATGCCGTCCTGGAAGCTCGTGACCGGCCTGTTCATCGGCATGATCGGGAGCATGGTGATGGTCGCGGGCATCGGGTACGCCATGGTGAGCGTGCCCAACGTCGCGGACACCGCGGAGGCGCAGAACAACGTCTACTACTGGTCCGACCACACCCAGATGGTCGCGACCGGCGGTGAGACGAACCGCCAGATCGTCAACCTCTCGGAGATTCCGGAGGCGATGCAGAACGCGGTCATCTCCCAGGAGAACAAGACCTTCTACAGCGACAGCGGCGTCGACCCCAAGGGCATCGCCCGCGCCGTGCTGAACATGGCCCGGGGCGGTCAGACGCAGGGTGGCTCCACCATCACCCAGCAGTACGTGAAGAACGCGCGGCTGGACGACCAGTCGCAGACGATCACCCGTAAGTTCAAGGAGATCTTCATCTCCATCAAGGTGGGCGCCACGGTCCCCAAGAAGCAGATCCTGGCCGGCTACCTGAACTCGGCGTACTACGGCCGCGGTGCCTACGGCATCCAGGCGGCGGCGCGCGCGTACTTCAACAAGGACGCCATCAGGCTGAACCCGGGCGAGTGCGCCTTCCTGGCCGCGACGCTCAAGGGCGCCACGTACTACGACCCGGCCGGCGCGACGTCCATCGACCCGAACGCCACCCCGCAGGCCAACAGCAAGCGTGCGCAGTCGCAGATGCAGGACACGCTCGACAAGATGGTCGAGTACGGGCATCTGAGCGCATCGGAGCGGGCCAAGTACACCCAGCTCCCCAAGGTGCAGAACCCGCGGTCGAACACCCGGCTGAGCGGCCAGACCGGTTATCTGGTCGACCTCGCCAAGGCCTACATCATCAACAACACCGACATCACCGCCAGCCAGTTGCAGCGGGGCGGGTACCGGATCTACACGACCTTCGACAAGAAGAAGGTCAACGCCCTCAAGGCCGCGGTGGAGAAGGTCCAGAAGGGCAACATCAAGCCCAAGCTGCGTCCGGACACCGATACCCACGTCCAGTTCGGCGGCGCCTCGGTGGACCCGAGGACGGGCGCCATCGCGGCCATCTACGGCGGTGAGGACGCCACCAAGCACTTCACCGACAACGCCGACGCCACCGGTGCCCAGGTGGGCTCGACCTTCAAGCCGTTCGTGCTGGCCGCGGCCATGAAGTGGGGCGTGCGCAACCCCGACGGCCCCGAGGACCAGCCCCAGGACGAGCGCACCCAGGTCTCCCCGAAGAGCCTGTTCAGCGGCCAGAACAAGCTCAAGATCAAGGACTACCGGGGCGAGGTCTGGAAGAACGAGAAGGGCGAGGAGTGGTTGCAGACCAACGACGGCAACCAGTCCTACGGCACCCCGCCCCAGCACCAGATCGACCTGCGTGAGGCGATGCGGGAGTCGGTGAACTCCGCCTTCGTGCAGCTCGGCATGGACATCGGCCTGGACAAGGTCAAGGAGTCGGCCATCGACGCGGGCCTGAAGGCGAACAGCCTGGCCGGCACCAACTACCCCTCCTTCTCCATCGGCATCTCCGACCCGAGCGCGATCCGCATGGCGGGGGCGTACGCCACCTTCGCGGCCAGCGGCAAGCAGAACGAGCCGTTCTCGGTCACGGAGGTCAAGGACAAGGACGGCACGCGCTACAAGCACGAGGACAAGACCAAGCAGGCCTTCACCCCCAAGGTCGCCGACAACGTCACCGACGTGCTGAAGACCGTGGTCGAGAAGGGCACGGGTACCAACGCCCAGCTGCCCGGCCGTGACGTGGCCGGCAAGACCGGTACCACCGACGGCAACAAGTCCGCCTGGTTCGTGGGCTACACCCCGCAGCTGTCCACCGCGATCAGCATGTTCCGGATGGACGACAACGCGGAGAACAAGTCGCGCACGTTCCTGAAGATGTACGGAACGGGCGGGCAGAAGAAGATCCACGGTGCCTCGTTCCCGGCCCAGATCTGGCACGACTACATGGCCGAGGCGCTCAAGGGCCAGCCGGCGATGCCGTTCCCGGCGCCCGAGCCCATCGGCACGGTCGTCAACGCCCCGCCGAGCCCGACCCCGACCCCGACGGTCACGCCGAGCCAGGAGACGAGCCCGAGCCCGTCGCCCACGCCCAGCGAGACCCAGACCAGCCCGAGTCCCTCGCCGAGCGACAGCTGTGGCTTCTTCGGCTGCAGCAACAACGGCGGACAGAACGGCAACGGCGGTACCACCGACGGCGGCACCAGTCCCACGCCGACGATCACGGACACGAGCACCACGGGCACCACCCGGGGCAACGGCAACGGAGGCTTCTTCGGAGGCAGTACGGGCTGACCCCGGCCGGCCGGTTCCTCCGGCCGGCACCGTGGCGCGACACCCGCGCCGGAACGACAGGGCAGGGCCACCGGAACAGATCCGGGGGCCCTGCCCTTTTCCGTGCCGTGGTTCCTCGTCCCGGTGCCGTGCCGAGGTCCTGTGCCGAGGTCCTGTGCCGTGGTGCCGCGCCGCGGTCCCGTGCCCTCGCTCCGCGCCGGGTTCCGGGTTTCCCTCCCGGGCGGCCGCGGAGAACGGTGTGCGCGGGGTCCCGCTCAGGCGCGTACGGCAGGATGTGCGGCATGACCGGTGCTGAATCGACGCAAGCGAGCGTGCCCGAGACCGACCCGGTGCGGCCGACCAGGGAGGACCCGGTCGCCGCGGCCGGCAGCGAGCTGATCGGCGGGCCCGTCGGGCGGCTCGCCCTGCTCGGGACGTCCTGGTGGACCCCGGTGCGGATCGTGGCGCTCGTGGCGATCGGCATGTTCGCCCTCGGCCTGGTCCAGAAGGCGCCCTGCTACAACGGCGCCTGGTTCTTCGGCGCCAGCTCGCAGTACACCAAGGCCTGCTACTCCGACATCCCGCACCTCTACCAGGGGCGCGGGTTCGCCGAGGGGCTCGTGCCGTACTTCGACAAGCTCCCCGGCGACATGGACTACCTCGAATACCCGGTGCTGACCGGCGTGTTCATGGAGGTGGCCGCCTGGCTCACGCCCGGCAGCGGCAGCATCCAGGACCAGGAGCAGTGGTACTGGATGGTCAACGCGGGGATGCTGATGGCCTGCGCCGCCGTCATCGCCGTCTGCGTCGGCCGCACCCACGCGCGCAGGCCCTGGGACGGCCTGCTGGTCGCGCTGGCGCCCGCCTTCGCCCTGACCGCCACCATCAACTGGGACCTGCTGGCGGTCGCCCTGACGGCCGCGGCGATGCTGATGTGGTCCCGCGGCCGGTCCCTCGCCTTCGGCGTCCTGCTCGGGCTCGCCACGGCCGCCAAGCTGTATCCGGTCTTCCTGCTCGGCCCCCTGCTGGTGCTGTGCTGGCGCGCGGGCAGGTGGCGGGAGTTCGGCCGGGCGTTCGGCGGCGCCGCCGTGGCCTGGCTGGTGGTGAACCTCCCGGTGATGCTGTTCGCCTTCGAGGGGTGGTCGAAGTTCTACCGGTTCAGCCAGGAGCGCGGTGTCGACTTCGGTTCCTTCTGGCTGATCCTCGCCCAGAACTCCAGCAGCCCGCTCAGCACCGACACCGTCAACTTCCTCGCCACCCTGCTGATGCTGCTGAGCTGCGTGGGCATCGCGGCCCTCGCGCTGACCGCTCCGCGCCGTCCCCGCTTCGCCCAGCTGGCCTTCCTGATCGTCGCGGCCTTCATCCTCACCAACAAGGTCTACTCCCCGCAGTACGTCCTGTGGCTGGTGCCGCTGGCCGCGCTGGCCCGGCCCCGGTGGCGGGACTTCCTCGTCTGGCAGGCGTGCGAGGTGGCGTACTTCCTGGGGATCTGGATGTACCTCGCGTACACGACCAGCGGCGACGCCCACAAGGGACTGCCGACCGACGGCTACCACTGGGCCATCGGCGTGCACCTGCTGGGGACGCTGTACCTGTGCGCCGTCGTGGTGCGGGACATCCTCATGCCGGAGCGGGACGTGGTGCGCCGGGCCGGGGACGACGACCCCTCGGGCGGTGTGCTCGACGGCGCGGAGGACGTCTTCGTGCTCGGCACGGCGGCCCGTCCGCGGCGCCACGCGGCCCACTTCGCCGGGCCGCAGGTGGAGTGGGGCGCCGGGGCCGTGGCCTCCCCGGGAGGAGGTTCGCTCTGAGCGAACGGGGTGCGAAGGCCCCCTTCGCACCCGGCCGCATGCGAAAGGCCGTACACCGGGCGTTCCGGGTACGGCCTTTCGTGCCGGTGGGACCTCAGCGGTCCATGAGCCGGTCGAACTGCGTGGTGGTGTGCCGCAGATGGGCCACCAGCTCGTCGCCGACCTTCGGCTCCGGGGCGTCCATGGGCACGAACAGGATCGAGACCTGCATGTGCGGCGGCTCCGCGAACCAGCGCTGCTTGCCGCCCCAGACGAACGGCGAGAGGTTGCGGTTGACCGTGGCGAGGCCGGCGCGGGCGACGCCCTTGGCGCGTGGCATGACGCCGTGCAGCGCCTTGGGGGCCTCCAGGCCCACGCCGTGCGACGTACCGCCCGCCACGACCACCAGATAGCCGTCGGAGGCTGCCTTCTGCTGCCGGTAGCCGAAGCGGTCGCCCTTGGTCACGCGGGTGACGTCCAGGACCGCCCCGCGGTACTCGGTGGCGTCGTGGTCCCCCAGCCACAGCCGGGTGCCGATGCGGGCGCGGAAACGGGTCTGCGGGAACTGCTGCTGGAGCCGGGCCAGTTCGTCGGCCTTGAGGTGGCTGACGAACATCGTGTGCAGCGGCAGCCGGGCCGCGCGCAGCCGGTCCATCCAGCCGATGACCTCCTCGACGGCGTCCGAGCCGTCGGTGCGGTCCAGCGGCAGGTGGATGGCGAAGCCCTCCAGCCGGACGTTCTCGATGGCGGCGTGCAACTGGGGCAGGTCCTGCTCGCTGATGCCGTGCCGCTTCATCGAGGACATCACCTCGATGACGACACGGGCGCCGACGAGGCCGTACACCCCGTCGACCGAGGACACCGACCGGATCACCCGGTCGGGCAGCGGGACCGGCTCCTCGCCGCGCCGGTACGGCGTCAGCACCAGCAGGTCGCCGCCGAAGAAGTCCTTGATCCGGGCGGCCTCGTACGTCGTGCCGACGGCGAGGACGTCCGCGCCCAGACGCGTGGCCTCCTCCGCCAGCCGCTCGTGCCCGAAGCCGTAGCCGTTGCCCTTGCAGACCGGGACGAGGCCCGGGAACTGCTCCTGCACGTGCTTGTGGTGCGCCCGCCAGCGCGCGGTGTCGACGTAGAGCGTGAGCGCCATGGCCGGACCTGGAACCTTTCCTTCTGGTGGCTGCGGTTGGTCAGCTGCGGTGGTCAGCTGGGGTGAAGAGGGGACGGGGGGAACAGGGGACGGGGCTCAGCGCCGGGACATGTAGATGTCGAGCGCCTTGTGGAGCAGCTTGTTCAGGGGGAAGTCCCACTCGCCGAGGTACTCGGCGGCCTGTCCGCCGGTGCCCACCTTGAACTGGATCAGACCGAAGAGGTGGTCGGTCTCGTCCAGCGAGTCGGAGATGCCCCGCAGGTCGTAGACGGTGGCGCCGAGCGCGTACGCGTCGCGCAGCATCCGCCACTGCATGGCGTTCGAGGGCCGGACCTCGCGGCCGATGTTGTCGGAGGCGCCGTAGGAGTACCAGACGTGCCCGCCGACGATCAGCATGGTCGCCGCGGCGAGGTTCACCCCGTTGTGCCGGGCGAAGTACAGCCGCATCCGGTTGGGGTCCTCGGAGTTCAGGGCCGTCCACATGCGCTGGAAGTACGACAGCGGGCGGGGCCGGAAGTGGTCGCGCACGGCCGTGATCTCGTACAGCCGCTGCCATTCCTCGAGGTCCTGGTAGCTGCCCTGGACCACCTCGACGCCGGCCTTCTCGGCCTTCTTGATGTTGCGCCGCCAGAGCTGGTTGAAGTTCTTGTGCACCTCTTCCAGGGAGCGGTTGGCGAGCGGCACCTGGAAGACGTAGCGCGGCTGGACGTCGCCGAAGCCGGCGCCGCCGTCCTCGCCCTGCTGCCAGCCCATGCGGCGCAGCTTGTCGGCGACCTCGAAGGCGCGGGGCTCGATGAAGTCGGCCTCCAGGTCGCGCAGGCGCTTGATGTCCGGGTCCTGGATGCCCCTCTTGATGGACTCGGCGTTCCAGCGCCTGATGATCACCGGCGGGCCCATCTTCACGGAGAAGGCGCCCTGCTGCTTGAGGTGGGCCAGCATCGGCTGGATCCAGTCGTCCAGGTTCGGCGCGAACCAGTTGATGACCGGGCCCTCGGGCAGGTAGGCGAGGTACCGCTTGATCTTGGGCAGCTGGCGGTACAGCACGAGGCCCGCCCCGACCAGCTCGCCGGTGCGGTCGTCGAACCATCCCAGGTGCTCCGAACGCCACTCCGCCTTCACGTCCGCCCAGGCCGGGACCTGCATGTGACTCGCCGCGGGCAGGCTCTGGATGTAGGCCAGATGCTGCTCTCGACTGATGGTCCTCAGGGTCAGGGTCATTCGGGGCGCTCCTCGGGCTGGCGTGTCCCCATGGGATCAGGGGCTCCGGCTCTCGCGCCGAAGCCTACTGCGCCCGGCCCGCGGCCCGAATGACCGTGCGGTGCCTTCGCCCCGGCCCGGGGCCCGGCCGGGGCGTGCTGTGGGTCGGCGGGGGCGCCGTCCGGAGATCCGGCGGGGCGCCGTCCGAAGATCCGGCGGACGGCGCCTCATGCCGTGCGGACGGTGTCCGTGATGTTGTGGTGGAGGGGGGTGTGCGGCGTCAGAAGAACCCGCCCCAGGCCAGGCCGAGTCCGAAGCCGACCGCCGAGGCGCCGAGGCCGATGATCAGCCCGAAGCGCTCCCGTGTCGTCTCCGAGATCCACTGGCCGTACGCGCCGGTGAGGATGCCCACCAGGCCGGCCCAGGAACTCAGCGCATGAAGACCGGGGAACCACGCGGCGACGACAGCCGTCAGGCCCAGCGCCAGGGTCACCGCGAGGAGGGTGTCCTGGACGGGATGGGACTTGCCGTCCGTGGAGAGGAGTCCACCGCCGGTGGCGGTGTTGGGTCGCAACGTCTGTGCCATGGGGCACCTCCTGCGAAGGGCGGCGCATCGTAGCGCCTTACACACCCGTCGTGTCCAGATTGACGGGTCCTGGGGCCCGATTTCAACCGGAAGCGGGGGTGCGGGTAGTCTGTAACGTCTGCATCGGTCTCTGCCCAGGCACCTCGCGGCGCCTGGCGATTCCGTCGGCCGCCTCCGATTGTCAGTGGCGGCCGATACCGTTGCGTACGCATCACAACCCTCCTGCCACGGAACGACCGTGGCCGCCGAGTCCAAAGGAGGTGGGTTCCACATGCGTCACTACGAGGTGATGGTCATCCTCGACCCCGATGTCGAGGAGCGCGCTGTCTCTCCGCTGATCGAGAACTTCCTGTCCGTCGTCCGTGACGGCGGCGGCAAGGTCGAGAAGGTCGACACCTGGGGTCGTCGTCGTCTCGCCTACGAGATCAAGAAGAAGCCCGAGGGCATCTACTCGGTCATCGACCTGCAGGCCGCGCCTGCGGTCGTCAAGGAGCTCGACCGCCAGATGAACCTGAACGAGTCGGTCCTCCGGACCAAGGTCCTCCGTCCCGAGACCCACTGAGCTCTCCCGCTCAGCTGATCCCGGGATTCGAGTAGCAGCACCAAGCAGCCAGCAGCACACCCGCCGAGAGGTTCCCCCATGGCAGGCGAGACCGTCATCACGGTCGTCGGCAATCTTGTCGACGACCCCGAGCTGCGCTTCACCCCCTCCGGTGCGGCGGTCGCGAAGTTCCGTGTCGCGTCCACGCCCCGCACCTTCGACCGTCAGACGAACGAGTGGAAGGACGGCGAGAGCCTGTTCCTGACCTGCTCGGTCTGGCGTCAGGCGGCGGAGAACGTCGCGGAGTCGCTCCAGCGAGGCATGCGCGTCATCGTGCAGGGCCGGCTGAAGCAGCGGTCCTACGAGGACCGCGAGGGCGTCAAGCGCACGGTCTACGAGCTGGACGTCGAGGAAGTCGGCGCCAGCCTGCGCAACGCCACGGCCAAGGTCACCAAGACCACCGGCCGCGGTGGCCAGGGCCAGGGCGGTTACGGCGGCGGTGGCGGCCAGGGTGGCGGCGGCTGGGGCGGCGGCCCCGGCGGCGGTCAGCAGGGCGGCGGCCCGGCCGACGACCCGTGGGCGACCGGCGCTCCCGCCGGTGGCAACCAGGGCGGCGGCGGTGGCGGCGGCTGGGGCGGCGGCTCCGGCTCCGGCGGCGGTGGCGGCTACTCGGACGAGCCCCCCTTCTAGGTCCCCGGACCAAGGGTGGGTCGTACCCACACTTCTTGATCACACAGGAGAAACACCATGGCGAAGCCGCCTGTGCGCAAGCCGAAGAAGAAGGTCTGCGCTTTCTGCAAGGACAAGGTCACGTACGTGGACTACAAGGACACGAACATGCTGCGGAAGTTCATTTCCGACCGCGGCAAGATCCGTGCCCGCCGCGTGACCGGCAACTGCACGCAGCACCAGCGTGACGTCGCCACGGCCGTCAAGAACAGCCGTGAGATGGCGCTGCTGCCCTACACGTCCACCGCGCGCTAAGGGAAGGGTGACCGAATCATGAAGATCATCCTCACCCACGAGGTCTCCGGCCTCGGTGCCGCGGGCGATGTCGTCGATGTCAAGGACGGCTACGCTCGCAACTACCTGATCCCGCGGAAGTTCGCGATCCGCTGGACCAAGGGTGGCGCGAAGGACGTCGAGCAGATCCGTCGTGCTCGCAAGATCCACGAGATCCAGACCATCGAGCAGGCCAACCAGATCAAGGCCCAGCTCGAAGGTGTGAAGGTCCGTCTGGCCGTTCGCTCCGGCGACGCCGGCCGTCTCTTCGGTTCCGTCACCCCGGCCGACGTCGCCTCGGCGATCAAGGCCGCCGGTGGTCCCGAGGTCGACAAGCGCCGCATCGAGCTCGGTGCGCCGATCAAGACCCTGGGCGCCCACGAGACGTCCGTGCGTCTGCACCCCGAGGTTGCCGCCAAGGTCAACATCGAGGTCGTCGCGGGCTGACCGCTGCGTCCGGCTTGAACAGCCTGGAGAGGGGCCGTACCCGAGGGGGTGCGGCCCTTCTTCATGGCCGTGTTTCACGTGAAACGGGGCTGTCTCACGTTTCACGTGAAACAGCCCCGTTTCACGTGAACCGCTCACGGGCGCGTTGCGCCCGTCACCAGCCAGCGGCCCGAGCGGGCCCGCAGCCACAGGGTCAGCATCCGTACGGCCATCATCAGGGTCATCGCTCCCCACAGCGCGGTCAGGCCTCCGCCGAACGCGGGTACCAGCAGCGCGGCGGGGGTGAAGACCGCCAGAGTGAGCAGCATCGCCCACGCCAGGTAGGGGCCGTCGCCCGCGCCCATCAGGACGCCGTCGAGCACGAAGACGACACCGCAGACCGGCTGGGAGAGCGCCACCACGAGCAGCGCGGGCAGGGCGGTGTCCGTCACCGCGGGGTCGCCCGTGAAGAGCGGCAGGAGCACCGGACGGGCCACGACCACCAGCAGGCCCAGTGCGGCGCCGACCGCGATGCCCCACTGGACCATGCGGCGGCAGGCCGCCCGGGCGCCCTCGGCGTCCTCCGCGCCCAGATAGCGTCCGATGATGGCCTGCCCGGCGATCGCGATGGCGTCCAGGGCGAAGGCGAGCAGGCTCCACAGGGACAGGACGATCTGGTGGGCGGCGATGTCCGCGTCCCCCAGCCGGGCCGCGACCGCTGTGGCGATCATCAGGATCGCCCTGAGGGAGAGCGTGCGGACCAGCAGGGGCGCGCCGGCCTGGGCGGAGGCCCTGACCCCCGCGGCGTCCGGGCGCAGCGAGGCACCGTGCTCGCGGGCGCCGCGGACGACCACGGTGAGGTAGACCGCGGCCATGCCGCACTGGGCGATGACGGTCCCCCAGGCGGAGCCCGCGATACCGAGACCGGCGCCGTACACGAGACCGGCGTTGAGGACGGCGTTGGCGACGAAGCCGCCCACGGCGACGTAGAGCGGAGTCCGGGTGTCCTGCAGACCGCGCAGGACGCCCGTGGCCGCGAGTACGACGAGCATGGCCGGGATGCCCAAGGCGGAGATGCGCAGATACGTGGTCGCGTACGGGGCCGCGGTGGGCGAGGCTCCGAACAGGTCCACCACGGCGGGAGCGGTGGGCAGGGTGACCGCGATGACGGCGGTGCCCAGCAGCAGCGCCAGCCAGACGCCGTCCATGCCCTGGCGGATGGCGGCCGGGAGGTCTCCGGCGCCGACGCGCCGGGCGACGGCTGCGGTGGTGGCGTAGGCGAGGAACACGAAGACGCTGACGGCCGTCGTCAGAAGGGCCGAGGCGACGCCGAGTCCGGCGAGCTGTGCCGTGCCGAGGTGGCCGACGATCGCGCTGTCGGCCAGCACGAAGAGCGGCTCGGCGACCAGCGCGCCGAAGGCCGGAACGGCCAGCGCGACGATCTCCCGGTCGTGCTTCCGCCGGGTGCTCGCGGGGCGTGCGGGGGCCTGTGTCATGGGCATCAATGTAATCGTCCACAGGTAAGAGATGCAAAGCCCTTGAGGGCCTTACTGATCCTCTCGGGGTGTGCGGCGGTGCGCACCGTTCGAAGCGAATGTGGCCCGACCGGGGAAGTTTTTCTTCTGCACAGCCCGTGGACGGCAAAACACCAGCTCAGGGGCTTGGTGGAGGGAAGAGCGAGGGCTTGTTCACAGTGCTGTCCACCGGGTCGTGCACAGGTTTTCCCGAGTTCTCCACAGCATCCGGGCGCTCGTCCACATGGCCTGTGGATAACCAGATTGGCTGACGCCCCCCGGGGGCCTACCGTGGACCGGCGCCCGCTCCGTTCGCCGGCCTCCGAACCGTCACAGAGTGACGCGCCAGAAGCGGAGACTGGCTTCTCGTTTTGTCAGTGCCGTGCCGTAGAAAAGAGGGGCACGGCGAGGTCCGCTCGGCGGACGGGAGGAGGTCGCTCGGTGAGCATTTCCGAGCCCTTGGACGACCCGTGGGCCGAGAGCGGACCCGGCGACCGTCTGCCCGCCTCCCGCCGGCGCCCCGAGGGAGGCCGCGGGCGCGACGAGCAGCACGACCGGGGCCGGGACAGCGGCGGATGGGACGGCGCGGGCACCTCCTTCGAGCGGGTCCCGCCGCAGGACCTCGACGCCGAGCAATCCGTCCTCGGCGGCATGCTGCTGTCCAAGGACGCCATCGCCGACGTCGTCGAGATCCTCAAGGGCCACGACTTCTACAAGCCCGCGCACGAGACGATCTACCAGGCGATCCTCGACGTCTACGCCAAGGGCGAGCCGGCCGACCCGATCACGATCGCCGCCGAGCTGACCAAGCGCGGCGAGATCAACAAGGTCGGCGGCGCCTCGTATCTGCACTCGCTCGTCCAGACCGTCCCGACCGCGGCGAACGCCGCGTACTACGCGGAGATCGTCCACGAGCGCGCCGTGCTGCGTCGGCTGGTCGAGGCAGGCACGCGGATCACGCAGATGGGATACGCGGCCGACGACGACGTCGACGAGATCGTCAACCGGGCCCAGGCGGAGATCTACGCGGTCACCGAGCAGCGCACCAGCGAGGACTACCTGCCGCTGGGCGACATCATGGAGGGCGCGCTCGACGAGATCGAGGCGATCGGCTCGCGCAGCGGCGAGATGACAGGTGTGCCCACGGGGTTCACGGACTTCGACTCCCTCACCAACGGCCTGCACCCCGGCCAGATGATCGTCATCGCCGCCCGTCCCGCGATGGGCAAGTCGACGCTCGCCCTGGACTTCGCGCGCGCGGCGTCGATCAAGAACAACCTGCCGAGCGTCATCTTCTCCCTCGAGATGGGGCGCAACGAGATCGCGATGCGTCTGCTGTCCGCGGAGGCCCGGGTCGCCCTGCACCACATGCGCTCGGGCACGATGACCGACGAGGACTGGACGCGGCTGGCCCGCCGGATGCCCGACGTCTCGGCCGCCCCGCTCTACATCGACGACTCCCCGAACCTGTCGATGATGGAGATCCGCGCCAAGTGCCGCCGCCTGAAGCAGCGCAACGACCTGAAGCTGGTCGTCATCGACTACCTCCAGCTGATGCAGTCCGGCGGTTCCAAGCGTGCCGAGAGCCGTCAGCAGGAGGTCTCGGACATGTCCCGGAACCTCAAGCTGCTCGCCAAGGAGCTGGAGATCCCGGTCATCGCGCTCTCCCAGCTCAACCGTGGCCCCGAGCAGCGCACCGACAAGAAGCCGATGGTCTCCGACCTGCGTGAGTCCGGCTCCATCGAGCAGGACGCCGACATGGTCATCCTGCTGCACCGCGAGGACGCCTACGAGAAGGAGTCGCCGCGGGCGGGCGAGGCCGACCTGATCGTCGCCAAGCACCGTAACGGCCCGACGGCGACGATCACGGTCGCCTTCCAGGGGCACTACTCGCGTTTCGTGGACATGGCGCAGACCTGATCGGGGCCCTGATGCTCCTGATGTGCCGTGGCTTGGCGGTGCCACTGATGTGCCAGCGCTTGGTGCCCGGTGGTCCGGCGAGGGCGGCCGGCCCGGCACGCTGGGTGAAATGAACTCGACGTGCGTCGTCGCACCAGGTGGACTGGGGGCATGACGACACCTCAGGACGAGCTTCTCCCCGGTACGCGCCGGGCACTGCTGCACAGGATCGCCGTCGCCCAGAGCGAGGGACGGGCGCCGTCGCTCGTCGCTGCGGTCGTGCGGGACGGGCGGACGGTGTGGCACGGCGCGCGGACGTCGGTGGACGGGCACGGGCCGGACGAGAACACCCAGTACCGCATCGGCTCGATCACCAAGACGTTCACCGCGGTGCTCGTCCTGCGGCTGCGGGACGAGGGGCTGCTCGACCTCGGCGACCCGCTGGAGAAGCATCTGCCCGGCACCGGTGTGGGGGAGGCCGCGATCGTGGACCTGCTGGCCCACACGGGCGGACTGGCAGCCGAGTCCCCCGCCCCCTGGTGGGAGCGCACCCCGGGGACGCTGCGCCCCGAACTGTCCGACGTCCTCGGCGAGCGGCCGCTCGTGCATCCCGTCGGCCGGCGGTTCCACTACTCGAACCCCGGCTACACCCTGCTGGGCGCTCTCGTGGAGAAGCTGCGCGGGGCCCCGTGGGAGGAGGTTCTTCGGCGGGAAGTGCTCGAACCCCTGGGCCTGCATCGCACTTCTGCGCTGCCTCAGGCGCCCCATGCGGGTGGCTGGGCCGTGCACCCCTGGGCCGATGTGCTGCTCCCCGAGCCCGCCGAGGATCTCGGCCGGATGGCACCGGCCGGGCAACTCTGGTCCACCACGGGCGACCTGGCACGGTTCGCGGCCTTCCTGGCCAAGGGGGACGACCGGGTGCTGGGTGCCGCCTCCCTGCACGAGATGCGCACCCCCGCCGCTCCGCCCGAGGCCCTCGACGTGGCCACCGGCTATGCGTACTGCCTCGGACTGGAGTTGAGGCGCATGGACGGACGCCTGCTCGTCGGGCACACGGGGTCGTTGCCGGGCTTTCTCGCCTGCCTCACCTTCAGCCCGGAGCAGGATGTCGCCGCCGTCGTTCTGGCCAACTGCACACAGGGTCCACTGGTGTCGACGTTGGGCGTCGAGCTCGTCGGGATCGTCGCCGAGGCGGAGCCGCGGATCCCGGAGCCCTGGCGGCCGCTGCGGGAGGTCGATCCGGCCGTGCTGGAACTGGCGGGGCAGTGGTACTGGGGGACCCAGGGCGTCGCTCTGAGGGTCACGGCCGACGGGCTGGTCTCGCTGGAGCCGCTGTCCGGCACGGGCCGCCGTTCGCGGTTCCGGGCGAACGGTGACGGGACGTGGACCGGTCTGGAGGGGTACTACGCCGGAGAGGTTCTGCGGGCGGTACGACGGCCCGACGGGATGGTGAGCCACCTCGACCTCGGATCCTTCGTCTTCACGCGTCAGCCCTACGACGAGACGGCGCCGGTGCCCGGCGGGGTGGACGCGGAGGGCTGGCGCGGAGTCGGCTGACGCGGCCGCTGCCCGATCCCTTCGGCGAAGCGTCCTGTTTCACGTGAAACAGGACGCTTCGCTGCTTGTGGGCACCCGCCTGCCGACTCCCCGACCGACCTGCCGGCCGGGCCGCGCCGATACGGAGGCGGGCCCGGGGTCAGAGCTGAAGCTTGAAGCCCACGTGGGAGGCCTGGAATCCCAGCCGCTCATAGAAGCGGTGGGCGTCGGTGCGGGTCGTGTCCGAGGTCAGCTGGACCAGTCGGCAGCCCTGGCGCCGTGAGGCGTCGATCGCCCACTCGATGAGCCGCGTCCCCAGGCCGCTGCCACGTTCGTGGGCGTGGACGCGGACCGCCTCGATGATCGACCGGGTGGAGCCGCGGCGGGACAGCCCGGGAATGATCGAGAGCTGGAGCGTGCCGACGACGCGCCCCTCGCGCACGGCGACGACCAGATGCTGGTTCGGATCGGCGCTGAGCCGCTCCAGAGCGGCGAAGTACGGGGCGAGGTCGTCCGGGGACTCGCGCTGCGCGCCGAGCGGGTCGTCAGCGAGCAGGGCGACAAGGGCGGGGACGTCGTCGGTGGCGGCGGCGCGGATGTCGAGATCTCCCATGTCCCGCACCCTATGCGCCGCCGGCGGCCCGCGGGGTCAGGCCGGAGCCGGCGCGTGCAACGACTCCACGGCCCGGACCAGCGGTGCCAGTGCGGGGTTCTTGGCGGCCTCGTCGAGTGCCTCGCGCAGGGCGGCGTCGTTGGTCGGCCGGGCCTCCTCCAGGAGCGTGAGGCCGGCCTCGGTGACGTTGGTGTAGATGCCCCGGCGATCGGTGGGGCACAGATAGCGCTCCAGCAGCCCGCGGTCCTCGAGCCGGGTGACCAGTCGTGTGGTGGCGCTCTGGCTGAGGACGACCGCATCGGCCACCTGCTTCATCTGCAGATGGCCTCCCTCGCCGTCGTGCTGACGGCTGAGCACGTCGAGCAGGGAGTACTCACGCACGCTCAGGTCGCGCGCGGACTGCAGGGCGCGCTCGATGTGCGCCTCGATCCTCCCGTGCAGCAGGGAGAGGGCGCACCAGCCCTGGGCGAGGGCGGTGAGCGCGGGATCCGTCGCTGTCATGGGCGTTCTCCTCCGTCCCGGAGCGGCTACCCCCCAGGATAGAGCAGCTTCGAAATATCCGTCGTTTGCATATAGCCCGCGTGTGCAATTATTGTGGACGCACGCAAAGCGCACCTGCAATCGTCTGGGAAGGTTTCCTCCTCATGCCTCTCGCGCTTCTGGCCCTCGCGATCGGGGCCTTCGGAATCGGAACCACCGAATTCGTGATCATGGGCTTGCTGCCCCAGGTGGCGAACGACTTCGGGGTCACCATCCCCACCGCCGGTCTCCTGGTGACCGGCTACGCCCTCGGCGTCGTGTTCGGCGCCCCGCTGATGACCGCGCTCGGCACCAAGGTCTCCCGCAAGCGGATGCTGATGCTGCTGATGGGCCTGTTCATCGCCGGGAACCTGCTCTCCGCGATCGCCCCCGCCTTCTCGGTCATGCTGATCGGCCGGGTGGTCGCCTCGCTGGCCCACGGTGCCTTCTTCGGCATCGGCTCGGTCGTCGCCGCGGATCTGGTCGCCCCCGACAAGAAGGCCGGCGCCATCGCGATGATGTTCACCGGTCTGACCGTCGCCAACGTCGTGGGCGTGCCGCTGGGCACCCTGCTCGGCCAGTCCGCGGGCTGGCGCGTCACCTTCACCGTCGTCGCCGCTCTCGGCGTCGTGGGGCTGGCCGGCATCGCCCGGCTCGTACCCGAGATGCCCAGGCCCGAGGGGGTGCACCTGCGCCATGAACTGGCCGCGTTCAAGAACGCCCAGGTCCTCCTCGCCATGGCGATGACCGTGCTCGGCTTCGGCGGTGTCTTCGCCGCCATCACCTACATCGCGCCGATGATGACCCGCGTCGGCGGCTTCGCCGAGGGGTCCGTCACCTGGCTGCTGGTCCTCTTCGGCCTCGGCATGGTCGCCGGCAACCTCGTCGGCGGCAGGTTCGCCGACCGGGCCCTGATGCCCATGCTGTACGTCTCCCTCGGCGCCCTGGCCGTCGTTCTCGCGCTCTTCACGTTCACCGCGCACAACAAGATCGCCGCCGCCGTCACCATCGCCCTGATCGGCGCCCTGGGCTTCGCCACCGTGCCGCCGCTGCAGAAGCGGGTCCTCGACCAGGCGCACGGCGCCCCGACCCTGGCCTCGGCCGTGAACATCGGCGCGTTCAACCTCGGTAACGCGCTGTCCGCCTGGCTCGGCGGCCTGGTCATCGCGGCCGGCTTCGGCTACACCGCGCCCAACTGGGTCGGTGCCGTGCTCGCCGCGGGCGCCCTGGTCCTCGCCGTCGTCTCGTCCGCCCTGGAGCGCCGGGACACCGCGCCCGGCAGCGTCGTCGCGGGGGCCCCGGCGGCCGAGCAGCGGACGGTCGTCCACCACTGACGACACCCTCCGCACGACGACGCCGGTCCCCGTTCGGGGACCGGCGTTCTGCCGTAGCGCGTCGTAGGCGCCCGTACTCGTGCGGCCGGTTCAGCCCGCCGCCACCGTGACCGGGGCGAACCGGCGGGTCCAGTCCCCGGGCAGCTCCGTGATCCCGTAGGTCATGACGGTGTTGAAGGTGACGGACGTCAGTCCCCGCTCCTTCACCCAGTCCAGCAGCTCCTCGTGCCGTACGTCGATGTCGGTGCGCAGCGGCCGGTCCGTGTGGGCGGCGAGCGAGGCGAGGAGCGCTTTGGCGGTGTCGGTGTCGCGGGCGATCAGCGGGCCCACCACCTGGGTGTCCATGTTGGGCCAGGCCGCCGCGTATCCGATGACGCGGCCGTCGTCCTCGGCGACCCTCAACTGGTCGGCGAAGGCGGGCAGCCGGGTGACGATGTGGGTGCGGTCGGCGCCGAACACCTCCTCGTCGAGCCGGAGGATGCCGGGGAGGTCCTCGGCGGTGGCCGCCCGCGTGGCGACCCGGGGCTCCGCCCCACCCGGCGTGAAACGGCCACTCGCCATCTCCGCCCGGCCGGTCGCCTTGAACCCGATCTCCTCGTACAGGGGGCGGCCGTACGGCGTCGCGTGCAGGGTCAGCGGCGTGGTGTCCAGCAGCGAGACGATGTGGCGCATGAACCGGCGTCCGATGCCCTGACGCGCGTGCCGTTCCGCGACCAGGACCATGCCGATGGCGCCCAGGTCGGGGCGCTCCCGTGGTCCGTACTCCGTGACCACACAGGCGGCGACGAGGCCGCCGTCGGGGTCGTCGATCCCGTACCCCCGACCGGCTGTGAGGAGGAAGCCCCACTTGTGCTCCTCGCGCGGCCACCCCCGGTTCTCGGACAAGTCGGCGCAGGCGGTGAGATCGCGGAGCGTCAGACGGCGAATGGGCAGAGCGGCGGGGAAAGGAGTCGGCACGCAGGTCAGGCTGTCCGACCGGCGCCCTCGCCGTCCACCGGTTTCGGGGGAGACACACGTGGTTTTGGCCATGTCGTCGCCGTGTGCACAACCTTTGGACAGCTGCCGGTGGTTTCACGTGAAACGTGGTCGCCGTGATCTGTGGGGTCCGGCATATGCGAGACCTCGCGTGGATGCGGTCGTGCCGGGTACGGGACCGCAGGCAGGATTCAAGCCACTGCGGGGGAGAGCACACGCGTACGGCCGAGGACGTGCGCAGACCGACCACACGATGTCCTAGGCGAGGCACAGCATGGACGCTCCGATCAGCCCGTCGGCCGGGGACGGCACGTCGGACGGGAGCGGCTGGTTCGTTCCGCGCAGAGGGCCGGCGGAGCCGTCCGGCACCCGCGACGGGCGGCCCGGCCCCTCAGCGGACCCCGCAGCGGGTCAGGAGCGCCCACCGGCAGACCACGCGCCCACACCGCCGCCCACTCCGGCGCCGGGCGTTCGCGGCGCGTCCCCGGACGCGGTGCTCATCCGCCGCACGCTGGCCGCGATCGAGCCGGTCGCCGACGACGCCACCTCGTACTTCTATGCGCTGCTCTTCGTGCGCCATCCCGAGCTGCGGTCCCTGTTCCCGCTCGCCATGGACACCCAGCGGGACCGATTGTTCAAGGCCCTGCTCACCGCGGCGGAGCGCTTCGACGACACCGAGGTCCTCGTGGGCTATCTGCGGAACCTCGGCCGTGGCCACCGCAAGTACGGCACCCGGGCCGAGCACTACCCGGCGGTCGGTGAATGCCTCATGGGCGCGCTGAGCGCGTACGCGCCCGGCGTCTGGAACCAGGAGACCGCGGCGGCCTGGATCCGGGCGTACACGAGGATGTCCCAGGTCATGATCGATGCGGCGGCGGCCGACGAGGCACATGCCCCGGCCTGGTGGTCCGCGGAGATCGTCGCCCAGGAGAAGAGGACTCCGGACATCGCCGTCCTCACCCTCCGCCCCGACCACCCCTATCCCTTCCTGGCCGGCCAGTACGCGAGTGTGGAGACGCCCTGGTGGCCGCGGATCTGGCGGCACTACTCCTTCGCGTCCGCGCCCCGCTCCGACGGGCTGCTCACCTTCCATGTGAAGGCGGTCCCCGCAGGCTGGGTATCCCAGGCGCTGGTGCACCGTGCCCGGCCCGGCGACGTCGTCCGCCTCGGCCCGCCCGCCGGTGCGATGACCGTCGACCACACCACCGAGAGCGGTCTGCTCTGCCTGGGCGGAGGCACCGGGATCGCGCCCATCAAGGCGCTGGTCGAGGACGTCGCGGCCCACGGCGAGCAGCGCCCGGTCGAGGTGTTCTACGGCGCCCGAACCGACCACGACCTGTACGACATCGACACGATGCGCCGGCTCCAGCACGCCCACCCCTGGCTGTCGGTCCGCGCGGTCGTCGACCGGCAGGCGCACCCCGGGCTGCCGGAGGCGGTACGGGGGGCCGGTCCATGGAACGAGTACGACGCCTATCTCTCCGGACCGCCCGGCATGATCCGCAGCGGGCTGACCACCCTGCGGGACCTCGGCATCCCGTCCGCGCGGATCCGCCACGACGCGGTCGAGGAACTGGCCTCCGCCGGATCGTGAGCCGTTCTGCTCGGCGTCACCCCAGGTCGGGCGCGTGCATGGCGCGTACGCCCTCGATGTTGCCGTCCAGGTAGTGCCGCAGCGACAGCGGGACCAGATGGACGGAGGCGATCCCCACCCGGGTGAACGGCACGCGGACGATCTCGTACTCGCCGGCGGGCTCCTCCACCTCGGGGCCGTGCCGCAGGGAGGGGTCCATCGACTCCAGATGGCAGACGAAGAAGTGCTGCACCTTGACCCCGGTCGCCCCGCCGTCCTCGCCGATGTGCTCCACGGTGTCCACGAAGCAGGGCACCACATCGGTGATCTTGGCGCCGAGTTCCTCGTACACCTCGCGGTGCAGGGCGTCGACGACGGTCGTGTCCCCCGGTTCGACCCCGCCACCGGGCGTGACCCAGTAGGGATCGACCCCCGGCTTGGTGCGTTTGATCAGGATCAGGTCGTCGCCGTCGAGAAGGACGGCGCGGGCGGTGCGCTTGACCACGGGTCGGACGGTCATGGGAGAAATGTGGCCCGGCTGGTTCCACGTGAAACATCGCGAGACGTCACCGGACGGAGCCAGGACGTGGCGCCCTCGCCGGACTGCTTCTAGCACCAGTCGGCAGCCGCCCGCAGCAGCCACTCGTGGGCCCGCGCGATGTGCGGCATCGCCAGCGTTCCGGTGCGGGCCACCAGGAAGTACGTCCGCAGCGGCGGCACCGCCGGCTCGTGCAGGGCCACCACCCGACCGTGTGCCAGGGCGGGCGCGCACAGATACCGGGGCAGCACCGCGAGCCCGGCACCCGCTATCGCGCAGGCGAGGACCGCGCGCAGGTCGGGGACGATCACGGTGCCGGAGGCGGCCGGCCGGGAGTCGAAGACCGAGGCCCAGTAGCGGGAGACGAAGGGAAGCGACTCGTGCACCTCGACCACGGGGATGTCATCCAGGGCCGGTACGTCCTCGCGGCGCAGTGGGGTGGAACCGATCCGCTCCGCCCAGCTCCGGGCGGCGACCAGTACATGCTCCTCGTCGCACAGCGTGGTCGCCGTGAGCAGGGCACCGCGCGGCCGGGCCGTGCCGATGGCCAGATCATGATGTCCGGCGGCCAGTCCCTCCAGGGTCTCCTCGGCGTTCCCGAAGGAGGCGCGCAGCGCGAAGGCCTGCCCGTCCTCGCCGGTCAGCTCGGTCAGCTCGGTCAGCACGGGAAGCGCCCGTTCGGCGGTGAACTCGGGCGGCCCGGCCAGGTGCAGCGTCCGTACGGACGCCTCGTCGTCGAGGCCCGATTCGGCGATCTCCACCAGGGCGTCCAGGTGCGGTGCCGCCTTGTGCGCGAGCTCGTCGCCGATGGATGTCGGCGTGACACCGCGGGCCTGGCGCAGGAAGAGCGGACGGCCGAGCTGCCGTTCCAGGCTGCGGATCTGGGAGGTCACGGCCGGCTGGGAGAGACCGAGCAGCGCCGCGGCCCGAGTGAAGGAGCCCGCCCGGTGCACGGTGACGAACGTCCGTAACAACGCCAGATCCATGGCACGCCCTCGCCTCTCGGTGCCCTTCCCCCAGCCCCCGACCGCGCCCAACTATAAATATGTCGATAGGTCTCTGTCGCTACCGTGATTGGACACTGACAGGCAGTCAACTAGCCTTGTTCGCGCGGTTCTTCGCGCGCGGAACCGAGGACGGTCCGAGCCACGAGGGGGGAGGCTCGGACCGTCCGTCGTACGCAGCCGGACACCGAACGGCGTCCGGGAGAGGACCGCCGACCGGTGTCCGGAAGAGGTCACCGGGCCGATTCGTCCAGCGCGCGGAGCACATCGGCCACCAGGTCCGCGGGGTCCTCGGCCCCGACCGAGAGCCGGATGAAGCCCTCCGGCACGGCGTCGCCACCCCAGCGTCCCCGCCGCTCGGCGGTCGAGCGCACCCCGCCGAAGCTCGTCGCGTCGTCCACGAGCCGCAGCGCGTCGAGGAAGCGCTCGGCCCGCGTGCGCGTGGGCAGCGTGAAGGACACCACGCATCCGTAGCGCCGCATCTGCTGCGAGGCGATCTTGTGCGAGGGGTCGTCGGGCAGGCCCGGATAGCGCAGACCGGTCACGTCGGAACGTTCGCGCAGCGCCTGTGCGAGCGCCAGGGCGGAGGCGTTCTGCCGCTCGACGCGCAGCTGGAGCGTGGCGATCGAACGGTGCGCGAGCCAGGCCTCCATCGGCCCCGGGATCGCGCCGACGATCTTGCGCCAGCGCCGCACGGCGGCCATGGCCTCGGTGTCGCGGCCGGCGACGTAGCCGAGCAGAACGTCGCCGTGCCCCGTGAGCTGCTTGGTGCCGCTGGCCACCGCGAAGTCGGCGCCGAGGTCCAGCGGCCGCTGCCCGAACGGTGTGGCGAGCGTGTTGTCGACGGCGACCAGGGCCCCGCGGGCGTGGGCCGCCTCGACCAGCCGCCGGATGTCGCACACGTCGAGCCCGGGGTTCGACGGGGACTCGATCCACAGCAGCCGTGCCCCGTCCAGGACCTCCACCTGCGCGTCGCCGGCGGTCGGCGCGGTGCGCACCTCGATGCCGTATCCCTCCAGCTGGGCGCGAGCCAGCGGCAGCGCCTGGTAGCCGTCGCTGGGCAGGACCACCGCGTCCCCGGCGCGCAGCTGGGAGAAGAGCACCGAGGAGATGGCGGCCATGCCGGAGGCGAACACCAGGGTCTCGACGTCGCCGCGGCCGGGCCCCTCCAGCTCGCCGATCGCCCGCTCCAGCAGCGTCCACGTCGGGTTCTCGTCACGGCCGTAGGCGTACGGGCCGGTCGGGTCGCCCGGCAGGTGGAAATGAGCGGCGAACACCGGTCCCGGGAGTGTGGGCTCGTGCTTGACCGGCTCGGGCAGCCCGGCGCGCACCGCGCGCGTGCCGTCGCCGACAGCGGCGGTGGCCGGGGATCCGGCCCCCTCCAGCGTGCCGCCCTCGTCGTCCCCAACGGAATCGTTCATGCCGGCCGTCCTTCCGTGCTCTCGTACCGCGGCGAGCAGGACGGGGCCCGCTCACCCCTCCACCCTCTCAGGACGCTCCTCGAGGCCGTCCGCACCCCCGTGGCAGGGGCCGGGTGCGACCACGACGAGGCCGAGGCCTTCCGCTCAGTCCTCGTCCGGCAGTACGAGGTTCAGCGCCCAGGAGACGACCGAGATGATCAGGCCGCCGACGACCGCGGTCCAGAAGCCGTCGACGTGGAAGCTCAGGTCGAGCTCGCCGCACACCCACGAGGTCAGCAGCAGCATCAGCGCGTTGACCACCAGGGTGATCAGGCCGAGCGTCAGCACGAACAGCGGGAACGTCAGCACCTTCACGAGAGGCTTGACGAGGAAGTTGACCAGGCCGAAGACCAGCGCCACCGCGATCAGCGTGCCGATCTTCTTCCCGGTGCTGTCACCGGTCAGAGTGATGTCGTCGAGCAGCCATACGGCGACCGCCAGCGCACCCGCGTTGGCGATCGTCTTGACTATGAAATTCTTCATGTGTCTGATCGTGGCAGACCGGACGGGGCTACGAGGCGGGCGAGGGCGAATGAAGGCATTCCGGCTGGACGAACTGGAGGCGGAGCGAGCCGCCAACGAGGGCGCCTACCTCCAGTTCCTGAGGGAGCGGAACATGTCGGTCGGCCTGTACGCCCTCGACGCGGGCGAGCACGACCCGCAGAAGCCCCACCACCAGGACGAGGTGTACTTCGTCGTGAGCGGCCGCGCCTCGATCACGGTCGGCCTGGAGACCACCGAGGTGGCGCGCGGCAGCCTGGTCTACGTACCGGCCGGAGTCGCCCACAAGTTCCACCACATCAGCGAGGACCTGCGGGTCCTGGTGGTGTTCTCTCCCCCCGAAGCCTGAGGCGCCGGTCGGGGTTCCCTAGGGGAACGGTCAGGGACGGGCAAGGGGTGCGAGGCCCCCGCCCGGCCCGTTCGCGGCCCTAGCATCGGGTGCAGGACATCGAGACGACCCGGCGGCGGGGAGCCCGGGGCCCGACAGGGTCCGGCGCCGGCGACGGGCGGAGAGTAGGGACGAGGGCAATGCGAGAGATCTTCGCGGGTCTGCCGTGGTGGGTGAAGTGGGTCGCGGTGCCGGTCATCGCCCTGGTCGTCTTCGGCGGCCTGATCGCCAGCGTGGTCGGCTTCGTGATCGGCCTGCTGTTCAAGCTGCTGGTCTTCGTCGCCCTGGTCGGCGGACTGATCTACGTCGTGCGGAAGTTCACGTCGAGTTCGTCGTCGCGCAGCGACTGGTGAGCGGGGCGCGCGTGGAGCGGTGAGCGCGGCGCGGGGGCGACCGGCCGGTGCGGGTCGCGCGGCGGCCGCAGGGCACGTGGGGGGAACGCCGGTGGCCGGTAACAGGAATCGCGTGTTCCCTCGCGGGAGGGAAGTTTGCCGGACGGGCCGTCCGCGAGCGGTGGCGGGCGGATAGGGTCCGAAAATCGACGCGGGGGTCGGTCCCCCGCGGGCGGCGCACACCCCCTTCCCGTGTCCCCCGCACGGGATGCCCCCTCGCGCTTCGGGAGTGACCCCTTGGCCACTGTTGACACCGCACCCGCAGAACCGCACGCGCCCCGGATGCCGTCCCACTCCACGGCGCTCCCCGCGCAGCCGCGCTCCGCGGCCCCCGTGGAGCGGCCGAGCCCCAGCGTCCCGGAGCAGCAGCACTCCCAGACCCTCATCGGATCCGTGCAGCGCGCGATGCGCCTGCTGGAGACGGTCGCCCGGCACGAGCACGGCGCGCCCGCCAAGCAGCTGGCCCGCGAGACCGGACTGGCGCTTCCCACGGCCTACCACCTGCTGCGCACCCTCGTCCACGAGGGCTATCTGTACCGGGACAAGGGCCTGTTCTTCCTCGGCGACGCCGCCGAACGGCTGAGCAGCAGCGGAGCGGCGCAGAAACGTCGCAGCACGGTCGTCGACGCGCTCGCGCACTGGCGCGATGCGATCGGGGCCCCGGTGTACTACGCGATGTACCGCGACGGCGAGATCGAGATCGTGTGCGTCTCCGACAGCCCGGGCAGTCCCGCGGTCGAGGAATGGGCCGACTTCCGTGAGACCGGGCACGCGCACGCGATCGGTCAGTGCCTGCTCTCGCAACTGGACGACGGCGCCCGCCGGGACCATCTCGACCGCTACCCCGTGCAGTCCCTCACCCCGTACACGGTTCGGGACGATCACGCTCTTTTGCGGCGTCTGGAACGGATGTGCCGAATGGAACCGGTGACCGAGCGTCAGGAGTACGCGCTGGGTACGGTTTGTGCGGCGGTCCCGATCACGGTGGGCACCACGGCGGCCACGATGGCCCTCTCCCTCCCCGCCCACCAGGCCTCCCGCCTGCTGCCCGCGGCCCGGCAGCTGCAGGGCGAGGTGAGCCGGAGGATCGGCTCCCTGGCACTCTCTATCAGCATCTGAAAACTCACTCCTTGTGATCTGCCGTGCACGTTCAGCAAGATGCACCCAGTGTGACGGGGACGATTCCCGGCCAGTCGACGGCAGATGACGGGGTAGCGATGCGCGAGTCCGTACAGGCAGAGGTCATGATGAGCTTTCTCGTGTCCGAGGAGCTCTCCTTCCGCATCCCGGTGGAGCTGCGGTACGAGACCTGCGATCCCTATGCCGTGCGGCTGACCTTCCATCTGCCCGGGGACGCACCGGTGACCTGGGCCTTCGGGCGCGAGCTGCTGATCGACGGGGTGGGCACGCCGTGCGGCGACGGCGACGTGCGGATCTCGCCCGCCGACAACGAGGCGCTCAGCGAGGTCCTGATCCGGCTGCAGGTCGGCGGCGACCGGGCGCTGTTCCGTTCCTCGGCGGCCCCGCTCGTGGCCTTCCTCGACCGCACGGACAAGCTGGTGCCGCTCGGGCAGGAGGGCGCGCTGGGGGACTTCGACGCCCATCTCGACGAGGCCCTGGACCGCATCCTGGCGGAGGAACAGAGCGCGGGCTGAGCTAGGGCCGTCGGGGCGCTGTTGCCGTAACGCTTCACCGCTCCCGAGGGCGTTCGCCGCATCTCCCGCGGCCTCGCCGGCGACAGCGCCTGCGGTCCGCGCCCCCACCCCTCACCGTGGCCGTGGTCCGGCCCGAGGCGCCGCCTCAGCGCCTGCGGCGTCGTCCCCGTCCGCCGCGCGCCGGGGCCGGCTGCGCGGCCGGTGCCGGGGCCGGGTCGGCTCCCGGGCGGTCGGCCGAGACCACGAGGGCGGCGAGGGCCGTGGTGACCGGGACCGAGGCCACCAGGCCGATCGAGCCCACCAGCGTGCGCACGATCTCCTCCGCGACCAGTTCGCTGGTGGCGACCGTCCCCACGCTGCTCTGCGCGACGGAGAAGAGCAGCAACAGCGGGAGCGCGGCGCCCGCGTACGCGAGGACCAGTGTGTTGACGACCGACGCGATGTGGTCGCGTCCGATGCGGATGCCCGCCCGGTACAGGCCTCGCCAGCCCATCGCGGGGTTGGCCTCGTGCAGCTCCCAGACCGCCGACGTCTGCGTCACCGTCACGTCGTCCAGCACACCGAGCGAGCCGATGATGACGCCGGCGAGCAGCAGACCGCTCATGTCGATCGACGGATAGAGGCCGTGGATGAGGCCGGTGTTGTCGTCCGTGTTGCCGGTGAGTGCGGCCCAGCCGATGAACAGCGAGCCCAGGACGCCGATCAGCACCAGAGATATCAGGGTGCCCAGCACCGCGACCGACGTGCGCGCGGACAGGCCGTGGCACAGGTAGAGGGCGATCAGCATGATGGCGCTCGAACCGACGACCGCCACGACCAGGGGGTTCGAGCCCTCCAGGATCGCCGGCAGGACGAAGAAGTTCAGCACCAGGAAGCTGATGGCCAGCGCGACCAGCGCCATGACGCCCCGCATCCGCCCGACGACCACGACGGCGAGTGCGAAGATGCCGGCCAGGAGGCCCATGGGGAAGCGCCGGTCGACATCGGTGACCGAGTACTGGAGATCCTTCGGCGCCGAGGGCTCGTAGGCGACGACGACCTTCTGGCCCTCGTGCAACTGCCGTGACTGGTCCGGCTGGACGAACTCGGTGAACGTACGGCCCGTGTCGGAGCCGGTGTCGACCCGGACCGTGGCCTTCTTGCAGGTGCCGGATGCCTGCTCCGGCGCGGAGGAGCTTCCGGCAGCGGAGGGATCTCCGGCGGGGGCGCCGGCCGAGGCGTTCACCCCCTTGCAGCTGACCGCGATCACCTGGGTGACGGTGGCCTGCTGGCTCTGCCGGTCGAAGCCGACGCCGGTGCGCTCGTGCGCGGGGGCGCCGCCGGGCCAGAGCACCGCGAGCCCGACGGCCACCGCGACGGCGAACGGGATCAGGACCGCCGCGATCACCTTGCGCAGGTGCTTCGAGACGGGCGTGGCGGGCCCATGGCTGTGAGCGTGCCCGTGACCGTGTCCCTGCACGTGCTCGTGGCCCTGTCCGGACCCGTGCCCGTGCCCATGGCCCTGCTCCTGCCCGGGGCCCGGTCTGCCTCGTGGTTCTGGCGGTGGATAGGGGGACTGCTGTGTCGTGGTCACCGCCAGATCATCGCAAGAACGGCAGAGGCCCACTGTTCACCGCGCCACAAGGGGCGCTAGCGTGGAGGCACCTTTGCACACGCGGGAGCTCGGAGCACCGGGCTGAGAGGGCGCTGACCTCCGTATTCGCGATGTTTCACGTGGAACGAGAGATGTTTCACGCGGAACGTCGACAGACGGAAGCCGCTGCGTCGACCGCCGAACCTGTTACCGGGTAATGCCGGCGTAGGGAGTAGGTCTCATGACCCACAAGGACGCACGCACGCCTGCCTCCACGCAGATCTCCAGCGACGGGGAGGCCGGGAAGTCCATCGGCTGGCACAAGGCGTATGTCGAGGGCTCGCGCCCCGATCTGCGGGTGCCGGTCCGTCAGGTGCACCTCACCAACGGGAAGTCGGTCACGCTGTACGACACGTCGGGCCCGTACACCGATCCACTCGTCGACACCGATGTCCGCAGGGGCCTGCCGCCGCTGCGGGAGAACTGGATCGTCGCCCGCGGTGACACCGAGGAGTACGCGGGCCGACCCGTCCGCCCCGAGGACGACGGGATCAAGCACACCTCGCCGCGCGGGGGCCTGCGCAACCTCGACGCGGTGTTCCCGGGGCGGCCGCGCCAGCCGCGCCGGGGACGCGACGGCCAGGCGGTCACGCAACTCGCGTACGCGCGCCGGGGCGAGATCACGCCCGAGATGGAGTATGTGGCTCTCCGCGAGAACGTCGCTCCGGAAGTGGTCCGGGAGGAGATCGCGGCGGGCCGCGCCGTGCTGCCGGCCAACGTCAACCACCCGGAGATCGAGCCGATGATCATCGGCAAGCGGTTCCTGGTGAAGGTCAACGCCAACATCGGCAACTCCGCGGTCACGTCCTCCATCGAGGAGGAGGTGGAGAAGATGACCTGGGCGACCCGGTGGGGCGCGGACACGGTCATGGACCTCTCCACCGGCCGCAACATCCACACCACCCGCGAGTGGGTGCTGCGCAACTCCCCCGTCCCCATCGGCACGGTGCCGCTCTACCAGGCCCTGGAGAAGGTCGACGGCAGGGCCGAGGAACTGACCTGGGACATCTACAAGGACACCGTCGTCGAGCAGGCCGAGCAGGGCGTGGACTACATGACGGTCCACGCCGGCGTACGCCTCGCCTACGTGCCGCTGACGGCGAACCGCAAGACCGGCATCGTCTCGCGCGGCGGCTCGATCATGGCGGCCTGGTGCCTCGCGCACCACAAGGAGTCGTTCCTCTACGAGAACTTCGAGGAACTCTGCGAGATCCTCGCCGCCTACGACGTCACCTACTCGCTGGGCGACGGACTGCGTCCCGGCTCCATCGCCGACGCCAACGACGAGGCGCAGTTCGCGGAGTTGCGCACGCTCGGGGAACTCAACACGATCGCCAAGCGTTTCCACGTACAGACCATGATCGAGGGCCCGGGACACGTCCCGATGCACAAGATCAAGGAGAACATCGACCTTCAGCAGGAGATCTGCGATGAGGCTCCGTTCTATACGCTCGGCCCGCTGACCACGGACGTCGCGCCGGCGTACGACCACATCACCTCGGGCATCGGCGCCGCGATGATCGCCTGGTGGGGCACGGCCATGCTGTGCTATGTCACGCCCAAGGAGCACCTGGGCCTGCCCAACCGCGACGACGTCAAGACCGGGGTCATCACCTACAAGATCGCCGCCCACGCGGCCGACCTCGCCAAGGGCCACCCCGGGGCGCAGGAGTGGGACGACGCACTGTCCGACGCCCGCTTCGAGTTCCGGTGGGAGGACCAGTTCAACCTGGCCCTCGACCCGGACACGGCACGGGAGTTCCACGACGAGACCCTCCCCGCGGAACCGGCCAAGACGGCCCACTTCTGCTCGATGTGCGGGCCGAAGTTCTGCTCGATGAAGATCTCGCAGGACATCCGCCGCGAACACGGAACCGATCAGGCGGAGATCGAGAAGGGCATGGCCCAGAAGTCCAAGGAGTTCGCGGAGGCGGGGAACCGGGTCTACCTGCCCATCACGGACTGACGTCCCAAGGTTCCACCGCGGGTGCGTGTTCCGCCCGCCCCATGCCCTGTGCCCGGCCGCATCGGCCGGAGCACGGGGCGCGGAGCGCGGGTCCCGGGGAGCCGGTGTCGTAACGGAAGGGGTACGACGGTATTCGGTGGGGAGCGTGATCTCTACTGTCGGGGGCGTGGGTGGGATCGATGTTGCCAATGGAGTGGCCGGCGCCGTCATCGGCATGTTGTTCGCGGTGCTGTTCCAACAGCCGCTGCAGGACGCCTGGTTCCGGCTGCGGGGGCGGTCGGGGCGTGCGCTGCGCACGCTGCGGCGCCGGGACGAGTCCAGTCCCGCCTGGCGCACCTTCTCCCTCGGGCCGTTGCAGACCTCGGCCCTGATCGTCGAGGGGGACGGGGAGACGCCGATCCCTGCCGAGGCGGTCTTCGTCCACGTGCTCGACGAGGAGGTGAGGCTGCCGGAGGACATGGCGCCCTGGCGGGACGAGGTGGCCGCCGACTGCGAGCGTCTGCGCGCCGAGGGACGCACCCCGGTGTGGAACGGCCCGCGGTACGCGGTGGAGTCGTTCGACATCTCCCGCACCGCCCTCGACGAGACCCCGGAGGTGCACCTGCGGTTGCGGCCGACCGACTACTACACCTTCCTCGCCGCGCAGCAGCTCGACCGCCGCCTGCCCGACGGGACGACTCCCCGCTCGCGCCATCTCGACCCGGGGGAGCCGCTGCGGGCCCCGGCGTTCCTGCAGTGCAGCTTCGCCGTCAACGTCGCGGTGGTCACCGCCGACGACATGCTGGTGGTGAGCCGGCGCAGCGACCGGGTCCGGATGGCGCCGGGCGTGTGGAACTCCTCCGTCAACGAGGGCCTGTCACGCCACATCGACTCCTCGGGGCGGAGCGCGCCGGACCTGCACGCCGTGTGCCGCCGGGGCATGCGCGAGGAACTGTCGCTGGAACCGCACGAGTACACCGTCGACCTGCTGGCCTTCGTCCTGGACGTCGAGCGGCGGCACTGGAGCGCCCACTACTACGCCCGGCTCGAGGAGTTGAAGAGCACGGACCTGCAGGAGCGGATGAGCCGGGGCGTCGCGGACCGCTGGGAGCACCAGACGATCGACTACGTGCCCTTCCGGCCCGCCCCGGTGGTCCGGTACATGATGCGGGAGGACCGCGTGCACCGGTGGGCGCCGCTGGCCCCGGCGCTGTTCCACCTCGCTCTCGTCCATGCCTACAGCCGCACGCTCGTCGAGCGGGTGGAAGCGCAGGTCCTCAGGCGTCTGTAGCCGGGGGCCCGGACGCCCGGGTCACTCCGGCTGGTGCTCCGGTCCTCCGAAGTCCGGGCTGGTGAAGTCGGGGCTGGTGAAGCTCGTGCGGTGGCCGGGGCTGCCGTCGTCGGGGCTGCTGAAGCCGGGACGGTCGTAGCCGAGCCGCGGCATACGGCCGGTCGGCGCCGAGGGGGCCGGTGACGTCCGGGGGGCCGCGCCCGAGCCGCGGTCGGTGAGCGCCTCGCGCAGGAACGGCAGTATGCCGCGCTCCAGCAGCGCCTCCCGCCAGGCGTCCCTGGCCCGGGCGACCTCCTCGTCGAGCGCGCCGTACGGACCGGCCGCCGGCGAGGGGCGGTTGCGCAGGGCGGTGAGCAGCAGCCCGACGGCGGCGACGAGGATCGCGGCCGCGGTCACCGCGCCGAACACCCAGCCCGTCGTGATCATGGTCTGGGCGAAGGCCGGCGCGGGGTCGAGCATCTTCAGGACGTAGCCGACGAGCAGGAAGAGGGCCGCGGCCGTTCCGGCCAGTACGGGGGCGAGGACGGCGACGACGGCGACGGCGCCCGCGCCGGCCGTCTCCGCGACCTCGCCCATGGTGGCGGCGATGCCCACCGCGCCCGCGCCCGGCTCGGCGGAGCCGGCCTCGCGGACGGGCGCCGCCGTGGCCTGCTCCGGACGACGCAGTTCCTCGCGGATCTTCACGTAGTGCTGGTACTCGGTCGCCGCGGCCGCCGTGATGAGGGCGGTGGCGTCGAGTGCCATGGTGCGCAGCTGTTCGAGGTTGAGCCGCTGTCCGACAGCGGCCAGTTCCTGGCGGTGCGGGGCGGAGCGCAGCGCCTCATCGAGGATCCGCTCGTATTCCTGGCGGTCCTCGCTCAGCAGGTGCTGCGGAACGCTGTTCATGTGCATCCCCCGATGCTCCGTAGGGCTTGGGGCTCGCACGCCGGCGAGCCGTCGGGCAGAAACGGAGGGGAGCCTGCTACGGATAAGCCGATGGTAGAGCCGTGACGGCGCGCGGTGACAGGGGGTTTCCACAATTTCGGTGCGGACCCGCGCCTCCGCGACCGCCGGAGGCCGCGTCGGTGAACGCTCAGACGTCCAGGGGCAGTTGCTGGACCAGCAGCTTTCCGGCCATGGTCACGCCGCCGTCCATCGCGATGGCGAGTCCGTCGGCGTAGACGTGCGGTCCCTCCACCACGGGGCCCGTGTCGTCCTCGCCGTCTTCCGAGCCGACCTCGCCCAGCAGATAGGGGATGGGGCTGTGGCCGTGAACGATGCGGTGGCCGCCGTAGGTGTCGAGCAGGGAGCGCACGGCGTCGGCGCCGCCCTCGTCGCGGAAGGAGAAGCGTTTGGTGAACTTGCGGAAGAGGTCCCACACCTCGTCGGCGTCGTTGCGCGTGATGGTCTCGCGCACGGTGTCGTTGACCGCCTCGATGGAGTCGCCGTAGTCGAGGTAGGCGGTGGTGTCGGAGTGCACGAGCAGGTGGCCGTCGACCTCCTCGACGGCGTCCAGGCGGGCCATCCACTGCAGGTGGTGGTCCTGGAGGCGGTCCATGTCGGACTTCTGGCCGCCGTTGAGCAGCCAGGCCGCCTGGAAGGTGGCGGTGCCCGCGCCGGAGTGGACGGGGGTGTCGCCGAACCGCTTGGCGCCGAGCAGCAGCAGCTCGTGGTTGCCCATGAGCGCCTTGCAGTAGCCGCCGGCCGCGGCCGCCTCGGCGGACAGCCGCATCACCAGGTCGATGACGCCGATGCCGTCCGGCCCGCGGTCGGTGAAGTCGCCGAGGAACCACAGCCGCGCGGTGCCGGCGCACCAGCGCCCCTCGGAGTCGACGAGCCCCTTGCCCCGCAGGGCGGCGAGGAGCTCGTCGAGATAGCCGTGCACGTCCCCGACGACGTACAGGGGGCCCTGGCCGGTGGCGGACCCCGGCGCCGGTTCGGCGGCCGGGTCGACGGCCACCTGCACCGTGTCGCCCCGGTTGATGACGGGCAGGTCGCGCTGCGTCGGCGTGTACGCGTCCGGGTAGCCCTCCCGGGCCGGCGCGGCGGTGTCGGCGGGCTGCGCGCCGTGGGCGTACGGACCGGTCTCGGGCACGTACGCGGGTACCCGGAAGTCGCGCAGCGTCGCCGTCCGCTCCACCTCGGGTCCCTGACCGGCCCCCTGAGTCATCGACCCCTCCACCATCGCGCCGCAGCTGCACCGCTTCGGACTGCCTGGTCGCAGCGGCCCGCGGTGTCGTGGGCCCATCATAGGAACGCGGATCGCGCCGTGTGATGACCCAGGGGTGGTGAATCGGAGCAGGACTCCGGTGCACCGCGGCTTTCGCCCCGATTGGGCGGTCTTCGGCGGTCCGGCGGGCGGCCGGCCCGGAGCCTTTCCTCCGGATCCGGCCGACTCCGGGCGACGCTGCCTCCCGGGTGCCCGAGCGAGGGCAGGCGCACGTGCCGGGCCCCGCGACCCCGGCACGATCCGAACGAGGGGTCCTACCGTCCCTCCGCTGTCCGGGGCGGGCTGACGGTCGTACGCGGCGGGCGCCGCTGGGACGAGGTGCGCACGATCAGTTCGGTCGGTATGACCTGTTCCACCGGCTGGTCCGACTCGACTCCCTCGATCGCGTCGATGAGGAGCTGGACCACCGCGGTGCCGATGCGGCGCGGCTTGAGGGAGAGCGTGGTGATGGGCGGCTCGGTGTTGGCGTACACCGTGGACTCGCTGCAGCACACGAGCAGCAGATCCTCGGGGACGCGCAGGCCGTAGCGGCGGGCGGCGGCGAGCAGGTCGGTGCCGTTCGGGTCGAACAGGCCGTACACGGCGTCCGGACGGTCGGGCCGGGCGAGCAGCCGGTCGGCGGCGACGGCGCCCGCGCACGGGTCGTGCGCCGGGTAGGCCTCGTACACCGGGTCCTGGCCGACCCGCTCGCACCAGCGCAGGTAGGCGGTGGTCGACAGGTGGGTGTACGTGTCGGTGGTGGTGCCGGTGAGCAGGCCGATGCGCCGGGCGCCGGCCTCGGCGAGATGGTCGAGGATGCCGAGGACCGCGGCCTCGTGGTCGTTGTCGACCCAGGCGGTGACCGGCAGGGTGCCGGCCGGGCGGCCGTCGCTGACGACCGGTAAGCCCTGGCGGACCAGCTCGCTCACCACCGGGTCCTGGTCGGAGGGGTCGATGACCACCGTGCCGTCCAGGGCGACGTTCGACCACACGTCGTGGCGCGAGGTCGCGGGCAGGATGACCAGGGCGTAGCCGCGGGCGAGCGCGGCGGAGGTGGCGGCCCGGGCCATCTCGGCGAAGTAGGCGAACTCCGTGAAGGTGAAAGGTTCATCCCCGTACGTCGTCACGGTCAGGCCGATGAGTCCCGACTTGCCGGTACGGAGGGTGCGGGCGGCGGCCGAGGGGCGGTACCCCAGCCGGTCGGCGACCTCGCGGACATGGCGGCGGGTGGCGTCCGGGAGCCTGCCCTTGCCGTTGAGGGCGTCGGAGACGGTCGTGATGGAGACCCCGGCGGCGGCGGCCACGTCTCTGATGCCCGCCCGTCCCGGTCGGCTGCCTCGACGTGAGGTTTCCGCGCGGCTCACCTGGTGCTTCCCTGCTGCTGTCATGGCGAGCCGATAGTAGGGCTCTTGCGGTGGGGTAGTGCGGACGCATATGCACGCGTTGACAGGCACGTTTCTGCATGGTCATCCGTAGTCAACTCCATTGGAAACCATGGCAGTTAAACGATCCAGCGCCAGTACGTGCCGTAGGGGCACGCATGGGCCTGTCGAGCCCTCGATGTCTCGAAGAGGTCTCAACTCACCTGCACGGGTGATGCGCGCCACGGCGTGAGCCACCGGCGCGTAGATATATGTGCGACGCGCCCCCTCATTCGTACAACTTCGTACAACGTTGCCCCCGGATGCCGGTGCGACGGGCGGAGTCCGGCCTTCCGCGCACGAGTGATGGCTCCCGACCCATACGCAGGCGCGCGGAATCCTCATAAGGTGAGCAGTATTGAAAGCCGGTGGTGGTCACGAGGAGGACTGCGGTGAGCGAGACGAGCCCGAAGCTGCGCGCCGAGCTGGAGGGTATCCCCACCTACAAGCCGGGCAAGCCCGCCGCGGCGGGGGGCCCGGTGGCGTACAAGCTGTCCTCCAACGAGAACCCCTATCCGCCGTTGCCGGGGGTGATGGAGACGGTCACGGCGGCCGCCTCCTCCTTCAACCGCTACCCCGACATGGCGTGCACGGCCCTGACGAACGAGCTGGCCGAGCGCTTCGGCGTGCCGGCCTCCCACGTGGCCACCGGGACCGGCTCGGTGGGCGTCGCCCAGCAGCTGATCCAGGCGACCAGCGGACCGGGCGACGAGGTCGTCTACGCCTGGCGGTCCTTCGAGGCGTACCCGATCATCACCCGGATCAGCGGCGCCACCTCGGTGCAGGTGCCGCTCACGCCGGGCGACGTGCACGACCTGGACGCGATGGCGGACGCGATCACCGACCGCACCCGGCTGGTCTTCGTCTGCAACCCGAACAACCCGACCGGCACGGTGGTGCGGCGGGCCGAGCTGGAGCGCTTCCTCGACCGGGTGCCCGGCGATGTGCTGGTGGTGCTGGACGAGGCCTACCGCGAGTTCATCCGCGACCCCGAGGTACCCGACGGCGTGGCGCTGTACCGGGACCGGCCCAACGTCTGCGTCCTGCGGACGTTCTCCAAGGCGTACGGCCTGGCCGGCCTGCGGGTGGGCTTCGCGATCGCCCACGAGCCGGTGGCGGCGGCGCTGCGCAAGACGGCGGTGCCGTTCGGTGTGAGCCAGCTCGCGCAGGAGGCGGCGGTCGCCTCGCTGCGCGCCGAGGACGAGCTGCTCGGCCGGGTCGGCTCGCTGGTGTGCGAGCGCACGCGCGTGGTGGACACGCTGCGGGGCCAGGGCTGGACGGTGCCCGAGACGCAGGCCAACTTCGTCTGGCTGCGGCTGGGGGAGCGCACGACGGCCTTCGCCGAGGCCTGCGAGCAGGCGGGCGTGGTGGTCCGGCCGTTCCCGAACGAGGGGGTGCGGGTGACGATCGGCGAGTGCGAGGCGAACGACATCTTCCTGAAGGTGACGGAGGCGTTCCGCAAGGAGGCCTGAGTCACGGCCCCGGCTCGGCCCGGGGCCGCCTCCCTCCGGCTCTTTCCTGCCGCTGTCGTTCCTGTTCCGCCCCTGTTCCGCCGCCTCTGTCGTGCCGCCTCCGGACCCGGTCCGGGGGCGGTTTCGTGTTCCGGGGGCCCGGAGGGGACCCCCACCTATCGGGCACCGAACGGGTATGCGTCATAATTGCTTGTGAATGTGAACGCGTTCACAAGCGCGTCCGATTGCTCCGTGATGTGCGTTACATCCCGGGTACGCGGTCGCCGTGATCGCTGCGAGGTAAGGAGAGTGACGACGTGGACCTGGCTCTTGCGCCGGAGACACTGGCGCGCTGGCAGTTCGGCATCACCACCGTCTACCACTTCCTGTTCGTCCCCCTGACGATCTCGCTGGCCGCTCTGACGGCCGGGTTGCAGACGGCCTGGGTGCGCACGGAGAACGAGAAGTACCTCAGGGCCACCAAGTTCTGGGGCAAGCTCTTTCTGATCAACATCGCCATGGGTGTGGTCACCGGCATCGTGCAGGAGTTCCAGTTCGGCATGAACTGGTCGGACTACTCCCGCTTCGTCGGCGACATCTTCGGCGCCCCGCTGGCCTTCGAGGCCCTGATCGCGTTCTTCTTCGAGTCCACCTTCATCGGACTGTGGATCTTCGGCTGGGACAAGCTGCCGAAGAAGATCCATCTGGCCTGCATCTGGATGGTGGCGATCGGCACGGTCCTGTCGGCCTACTTCATCCTCGCGGCCAACTCCTGGATGCAGCACCCCGTCGGCTACCGGATCAACCAGGCCAAGGGGCGCGCCGAGCTCACCGACTTCTGGGCGGTGCTGACCCAGAACACCGCGCTCAGCCAGGCCTTCCACACGCTCTCCGCGGCCTTCCTGACCGGCGGGGCCTTCATGGTCGGCATCGCCGCCTACCACCTCGCCCGCAAGAAGCACGTCCGCGAGATGAAGACCTCGCTGCGGCTCGGCCTGGTCACCGTCGTCATCGCCGGCCTGCTCACCGCGGTCAGCGGTGACGTCCTGGGCAAGGTCATGTTCAAGCAGCAGCCGATGAAGATGGCGGCGGCCGAGGCGCTGTGGGACGGCCAGGACTCCGCCCCGTTCTCGATCTTCGCCTACGGCGACGTGGAGAAGGGCCACAACAGCGTGGCCATCGAGATACCCGGCGTGCTGTCCTTCCTGGCCAACGACGACTTCACCTCCTACGTACCGGGCATCAACGACGTCAACAAGGCCGAGCAGCAGAAGTTCGGGCCCGGTGACTACCGGCCCAACATCCCGGTCACCTTCTGGGGCTTCCGCTGGATGATCGGCTTCGGCATGGCGTCCTTCGCCATCGGTCTCGCCGGTCTGTGGCTGACCCGCAAGAAGTTCATGCTGCCGCAGCACCTGAGGGTGGCCGAGGACGAGATCCCGCACCTGGTCCTGTTCCGGAACAAGGCACTCAGCCCGAAGCACACCACCTGGTACTGGCGCATCGCGATCTGGACCCTGGCCTTCCCGCTGATCGCCAACTCCTGGGGCTGGATCTTCACCGAGATGGGCCGTCAGCCCTGGGTCGTCTACGGCGTCCTGCAGACCCGGCACGCGGTCTCCCCCGGCGTCTCCCAGGCCGAGGTCCTCACCTCGATGACCGTCTTCACGCTGCTCTACGCCATCCTCGCCGTCGTCGAGGTGAAGCTGCTCGTGAAGTACGTCAAGGCCGGCCCGCCCGAGCTGACCGAGGCCGATCTCCACCCGCCCACGAAGATCGGCGGCGACTCCCGTGACGCCGACAAGCCGATGGCCTTCTCGTACTAGGCCGAGGGAGCTGCACAGTCATGGAACTGCACGACGTCTGGTTCGTCCTCATCGCCGTCCTGTGGACCGGCTACTTCTTCCTGGAGGGCTTCGACTTCGGGGTCGGCATCCTCACCAGGCTGCTGGCCCGCGACCGGCCGGAGCGGCGGGTCCTGATCAACACCATCGGACCCGTCTGGGACGGCAACGAGGTCTGGCTGCTCACCGCGGGCGGCGCCACCTTCGCGGCCTTCCCCGAGTGGTACGCCACGCTCTTCTCCGGCTTCTACCTGCCCTTGCTGGTCATCCTGGTCTCGCTGATCGTGCGGGGCGTCGCCTTCGAGTACCGGGCCAAGCGGCCCGAGGAGCACTGGCAGCGCAACTGGGAGACCGCGATCTTCTGGAGCTCGCTGATCCCCGCCTTCCTGTGGGGCGTGGCCTTCGGCAACATCGTGCGGGGCGTGAAGATCGACCGGAACCTGGAGTACGTCGGGACCGTCTGGGACCTGCTCAACCCGTACGCGCTCCTCGGCGGGCTGGTCACGCTGACCCTGTTCACCTTCCACGGCGCGGTGTTCACCGCGCTGAAGACCGTCGGTGACATCCGGGAGCGGGCGCGGAGGCTGGCCCTGTGGGTGGGCCTGGTGACGGCCGTCGCGGCGCTGGCCTTCCTGCTGTGGACGCAGGCCGAGACGGGCAACGGCCGGAGCCTGGTGGCGCTGGTCGTCGCGGTGCTCGCCCTGGTGGCCGCGCTGGTGGCGAACCAGGCGGGACGCGAGGGGTGGTCCTTCGCCCTGTCCGGCGTCACGATCGTGGCCGCGGTGGCGATGCTCTTCCTGTCCCTCTTCCCGGACGTCATGCCGTCCTCGCTGAACGAACAGTGGAGCCTGACGGTCACCAACGCCTCGTCCAGCCCGTACACCCTGAAGATCATGACCTGGTGCGCGGGAATCGCCACCCCGATCGTCCTGCTCTACCAGGGGTGGACCTACTGGGTCTTCCGCAAGCGGATCGGCACGCAGCACCTCGCCGACGCCGCGCACTGAGTCCGAACGGGGTGTGTTTCACGTGAAACACACCCCTCTGGGCCGAAGGGCTTGTCTCCCGTGAAACCGATCGATCCGCGCCTCCTCCGTCACGCCCGCGCCACCCGGTTCTTCCTCGCGGCGGTCATCGGCCTGGGTGCCGTCGGCGCGGGACTGGTCATCGCGCAGGCGATGCTCCTCGCCGAGCTGGTGGTGGGCGCCTTCCAGCACCGGATGCCGGTCGCCGAACTCCGCGCTCCCCTGCTGCTGTTGGTGGCCGTCGCCTGCGGCCGCGCGCTGGTCTCCTGGCTCACCGAGCTGGCCGCGCACCGGGCGAGCGCCGCGGTGAAGTCCGAGCTGCGCGGGCGGCTGCTGGAGCGGGCCGCGGCCCTCGGTCCCGTCCGGCCGGGCGGGCAGCGGACCGGCTCGCTGGTCGCCCTGGCCACCCGGGGCGTCGACGCCCTGGACGACTACTTCTCGCGCTATCTGCCCCAGTTGGGGCTCGCGGTGGTCGTCCCGGTGGCGGTGCTGGCGCGGATCGTCACCGAGGACTGGGTGTCGGCGGCCATCATCGTCTGCACCCTGCCCCTCATCCCCGTGTTCATGATGCTGATCGGCTGGGCGACGCAGTCGCGGATGGACCGGCAGTGGAGGCTGCTGTCCCGGCTGTCCGGGCACTTCCTCGACGTCGTCGCCGGGCTGCCGACCCTGAAGGTGTTCGGCCGGGCCAAGGCGCAGGCGGAGTCCATCCGGCGCATCACCGGCGAGTACCGGCGAGCCACCATGCGGACCCTGCGGATCGCCTTCCTCTCCTCGTTCGCGCTGGAGCTGCTCGCCACCCTGTCCGTGGCCCTGGTCGCCGTCACCATCGGTATGCGGCTGGTCGACGGCGATCTGGCCCTGTACGACGGCCTGGTCGTCCTCGTGCTGGCGCCTGAGGCGTATCTGCCGCTGCGTCAGGTCGGGACGCAGTACCACGCCGCGGCGGAGGGGCTGGCGGCGGCCGAGGAGATCTTCGCCGTGCTCGAGACGCCGGTGCCGGAGTCCGGCCGGGGCGCCGTCCCGGCGGGGGCGGTGGCCTTCGAGGGCGTGAGCGTCCGCTACCCGGGCCGGTCCGCCGACGCCGTGAGCGATGTGTCCTTCATCGTGGAACCCGGAGAGACGGTGGCCCTGGTCGGGCCGAGCGGGGCGGGCAAGTCGACCCTGCTGAACGTCCTGCTGGGGTTCGTCCGGCCCACCGGGGGGCGGGTGCGGATCGGCGGGGCCGATCTGGCGGACCTCGATCCGGAGCAGTGGCGGTCACGTGTCGCCTGGGTGCCGCAGCGGCCGCACCTGTACGCCGGCACCATCGCCGAGAACGTACGGCTCGCGCGGCCCGACGCGGACGACGCGGCGGTACGGCGGGCGCTGGCCGACGCCGGTGCGCTGGAGTTCGTCGACGCGCTGCCCGAGGGAGCGGACACCGCGCTGGGTGAGGACGGGGCCGGGCTGTCCGCCGGGCAGCGGCAGCGCCTGGCGCTGGCCCGGGCCTTCCTCGCGGACCGGCCGGTCCTGCTGCTGGACGAGCCCACGGCCGCGCTGGACGGGGCGACCGAGGCCGAAGTCGTCGACGCGGTACGGCGTCTGTCCGTGGGGCGGACGGTGCTGCTGGTGGTGCACCGCCCCGCGCTGCTGGGGGTGGCGGACCGCGTGGTGCGGCTCCGGGAGGCCGAGGGCGCCGAGGTCGAGGGTGCGGGGGCCGAGGCTGAAGGAGCCGAGGGCGCCGGACTGGTCGCGCACGCCTCCGGGGCCCGCATGAGCGCGGCGGAGACCGCGGAGGAAACCATGGGGGAGTCCGTCGCGCCCTCCGTGCCGGCCGAGCCGGAGAGCGGTGCCACGGCGGTCTCCGGCGGCGTCCTCGCACGCGTCCGGGCCATGTCCGGCCCCCGGCGCGGCCGGCTCGCTCTCGCCCTGCTGCTCGGCGGCCTCGCGCTCGCCAGTGCCGTAGGGCTGATGGCCACCTCGGGGTGGCTCATCTCGCGGGCCTCGCAGCAGCCCCCCGTGCTGTACCTGATGATGGCGGTGACGGCGACGCGCGCCTTCGGTATCGGACGTGCGGTCTTCCGGTACGCCGAGCGCCTGGTGTCGCACGACGCGGTGCTGCGGATGCTGGCCGACACCCGGGTGGCGGTCTACCGGCGGCTGGAACGGCTGGCGCCCGCCGGACTGCGCCGGACCCGCCGGGGCGATCTGCTGTCCCGGCTCGTCGCCGACGTGGACGCGCTCCAGGACTACTGGCTGCGCTGGCTGCTGCCGGCCGGAGCCGCCGTGCTGGTCTCGGCCGCCTCCGTGGCGTTCACGGCCTGGCTGCTGCCGGAGGCCGGAGCGGTGCTGGCGGCCGGGCTGCTGGCCGCCGGGGCCGGCGTCCCCCTGGTCACCGGAGCCGTGGCCCGGCGCGCCGAGCACCGGCTCGCCCCCGCCCGCGGCGTGCTCGCGACCCGGGTGACCGATCTGCTCACCGGGACCGCCGAACTCACGGTCGCCGGTGCCCTGCCCGCCCGTACCGCCGAGGCGCGGCGGGCCGACACCGTGCTCACCCGGATCGCCTCGCGCGCCGCCACCGCCACCGCGCTGGGCGACGGGCTCACCGCGCTGATCTCGGGCCTGACGGTCGCGGCGGCGGCCCTCGCCGGCGCCCGGGGGGTCGCGGACGGGCGGCTGGCCGGGGTGGCCATGGCCGTCGTCGTCCTCATCCCGTCGGCCGCCTTCGAGGCCGTGCTCGGGATGCCGCTCGCCGCGCAGTACCGGCAGCGGGTGCGCCGCAGCGCGGAGCGGGTGTACGAGGTCCTGGACGCCCCCGAGCCCGTCCGCGAACCGGAACGGCCGGGGCGCGCGCCCGCCTCTCCCTTCCCGCTCGTCGTGACGGACCTCACGGCCCGTCACGCGGGTCAGGAAACGGATGCCCTGAGCGGTCTCGACCTGACGCTGGACCGGGGGCGCCGGATCGCGGTGGTCGGGCCGTCCGGGTCCGGCAAGACCACGCTGGCCCAGGTGCTGCTGCGGTTCCTGGACGCGCGGGCCGGTGCGTACACGCTGGGCGGGGTCGACGCGTACGCGCTGGACGGCGACGACGTACGGCGGTGTGTCGGGCTGTGCGCCCAGGACGCGCACCTCTTCGACAGCTCCGTACGGGAGAACCTGCTGCTGGCGAGGAAGGACGCCACCGAGGCCGAGGTGCGGGACGCGCTCGCGCGGGCCCGGCTGCTCGACTGGGTGGACGGTCTGCCCGACGGCCTCGACACCCTCGTCGGCGAGCACGGCGCGCGGCTGTCCGGCGGTCAGCGGCAGCGGCTGGCACTGGCCCGCGCGCTGCTCGCCGACTTCCCGGTCCTCGTGCTCGACGAGCCCGCCGAGCACCTGGACCTGCCGACGGCCGACGCCCTCACCGCCGATCTGCTGGCCGCCACCGAGGGCCGCACGACGCTCCTCATCACGCACCGGCTGGCCGGGCTGGAGAGCGTCGACGAGGTGATCGTCCTCGACCGGGGACGTGTGGTGCAGCGGGGCCCCTACGCGGAGCTGGCCGCCCTGCCGGGGCCGCTGCGGCGGATGGTGGCGCGGGAGGCGGAGGCGGAGCTGCTCCTGATGGCGGCGCGCCAGGACCCGTCCCGGCCGGGCGGCGCGCCGCCCGTCACAGCCGTTCCGCGAGCAGCTGCTCGATGACGACCGCGACCCCGTCCTCGTTGTTGGCCACCGTCCGTCCGGAGGCCGCGGCGATCACGGCCGGGTGGGCGTTGCCCATGGCGTAGGAACGGCCGGCCCAGGTCAGCATCTCCACGTCGTTGGGCATGTCGCCGAAGGCGACGACCTGCTCGTGCGAGATGCCGCGCTCGGCGCAGCACAGGGCGAGCGTGCTGGCCTTGGAGACGCCCGGGCCGCTGATCTCCAGCAGGGCGCTGGGGCTGGACCGGGTGATGGTGACGCGCTCGCCGACGGCGAGGCGGGCGAGGGTGAGGAAGGCGTCGGGGTCCAGCTCGGGGTGGTAGGCGAGCACCTTCAGGATCGGCTGGTCGGTGCCGGCCCCGTCCACGGCCAGCAGCTCCTCGGCGGGCGCGCGCGTGTCCGGCACCTCCATGTGCAGCTTCGGATAGGCCGGCTCCTGGTAGAAGCCGTAGGTCTGCTCGACGGCGTACACCGTGCCCGGCGCCGCGTCCCGCAGCAGTCCCACGGCGTCCAGCGCGTTCTCCCGGGCCAGGTCCCGCACCTTGACGAAGCGGTGGGCGCCGGGCCCGCCGTGCAGGTCGACCACGGCGGCGCCGTTGCCGCAGATCGCCAGGCCGTGGCCGTGCACATGGTCGCTGACGACGTCCATCCAGCGGGCCGGGCGGCCGGTGACGAAGAAGACCTCGACGCCCGCCTCCTCGGCGGCGGCGAGGGCGGCGACCGTGCGGGGGGACACCGACTTGTCGTCGCGCAGCAGCGTTCCGTCGAGGTCGGTGGCGATCAGCCGCGGTGGGCCGACGGGGGCACCGCCCCGCTCGCGCGAGGTCGAGAGCATGGGTGAGGCGGCCGGGACGGCGGGCTGTCGAGTCGCTGAGGTCACCACGCCATTGTCCCGCACATGCCCGCCCGGCCGGGCGGGTCCGCGCACATGTGATGAGGACCTCCGCACATCTGAGGAGTCACCCCGCGGAGCCGGCCTCACGGAGAGCACTCCGGTGGACCACCTCACGGGCCTTTCCCCGGATCCCGCCCCCAGAGGAGTCACCCCGCAGACGTCATCCGAGCTGGGCCGGTGCCTCCCGTGCGATCTGCTCGAAGACCTTCTCGTCGGCCGCGAAGTCCGAGTCGGGGATCGGCCAGTGGACCACGATCTCGGTGAACCCCAGTTCCTTGTGGCGCCCGGCGAAGTCCACGAACGCGTCGAGGGACTCCAGCGGACGGCCCCGGTCCGGGGTGAACCCGGTGAGCAGGATCCGGTCCAGCTCGGAGACGTCCCGTCCGATCGTGTCGCAGGCGGCGGCCAGCTTGTCGCTCTGGTCGCGCAGCGCCTGGAGCGACTGCTCCGGGGTGCCGTTCTCGTAGAGCCTCGGGTCGCCGGTGGTCACCCACGCCTGCCCGTGACGCGCGGCGAGCCGCAGCCCGCGCGGACCGGTGGCCGCCACCGCGAACGGCAGCCGGGGCCGCTGCACACAGCCGGGGATGTTGCGCGCCTCGTGCGCCGAGTAGAAGTCGCCCTTGTACGACACGGCGTCCTCGGTCAGCAGCCGGTCGAGCAGTGGAATGAACTCGGCGAGCCGGTCGGCCCGCTCCCGCGGGGTCCAGGGCTCCTGGCCGAGCGCGGTGGCGTCGAAGCCGGTGCCGCCCGCACCGATGCCGAGCGTGACGCGGCCGCCGGAGATGTCGTCGAGGGAGATGAGCTCCTTGGCGAGGGTGACCGGGTGCCGGAAGTTCGGCGAGGTCACCAGCGTGCCCAGGCGCAGCCGCTCGGTCGCGGCCGCCGCGGCGGTCAGGGTCGGGACGGCACCGAACCAGGGGCCGTCCCGGAAGCTGCGCCACGACAGGTGGTCATAGGTGTAGGCGGTGTGGAAGCCCAGCTCCTCGGCACGCGTCCATGCCCCGCGGCCCCCCTCGTGCCAGCGGCGGTACGGGAGGATCACGGTGCTCAGGCGCAGACTCATGGGCCCGAGCCTATGCGCCGCCGTGGTTTCACGTGAAACGCCAACTCCTCTCCCGAGCCCGGCCCCCCGCCGGAACCTCTACCGGTTCCCTGGGAGGCGCAGATACCGCGGAGGCACCGCCCGCGTCAGCCACACCCCGTTCGCGCTGACGTGGAAGACATGGCCGTCGCGGTGCATCGCGGCCGCGTCGACGGAGAGGACGACCGGGCGCCCCCGGCGGGCGCCCACGCGGGTCGCGGTCTCGCGGTCGGCTGAGAGGTGCACGTCGTGACGGCTCATGGGGCGGAGCCCCTCGGCGCGGATCGCGTCCAGGTGGCGGGCCACGGTCCCGTGGAAGAGGTGGGGTGGCGGGGTCGCGGGCGGCAGCCCGAGGGTGACCTCGATGCTGTGGCCCTGGCTGGCGCGGATCCGGGTGCCCTCGATCGCGAAGCGCCGCTTGTCGTTGACGGCGACCACATGGTCCAGTTCCTCGCGCGTGAAGGGCAAGCCGTGTGCGCCGGCCGCTGCGATCAGCACGTCGATCTCCACCCAGCCTGCCGCGTCCGGCACCAGCCCGATCCGTTCGGGCTGGTGGCGGAGGTGTTTCGACAGGTACTTCGACACCGTGACGGTGCGTCTTTCGTCCATTTCCCCAGCCTGCCGGGGGAGACGCGGATCACGCAGCCGAATTTCCCGGTGAAGGTTTGATCCACAAGCAGGCCGGGTTATCCACAGGCTGAGCCCGCGATTCTGTGGACAACCACCCGCCCGCTCGGGGGTCGGCAGGACCGACTGGAGGGACTTCCGCTCACAGCGGGGGCTCGGCCCGCGCGAGTCTGCGCAGCGCCCCCGGCGCGAACCGGGACATCGCGCGCAGCACCCGCGCCTCCGGCGTCACCGGGACCACCGCCTCGTTGCGGGCGACCGCGCGCAGGATCGCGTCGGCGACCTTCTCCGGCGGGTAGTTCCGCAGCCCGTACAGGCGGGCCGCGCGCTTCTGCCGGCGACGCTCCTCCTCGGCGCCGACCCCCGCGAAGCGCGCCGTCGACGTGATGGCGGTGTTGACGAAGCCGGGACAGACCGCGGTGACGCCGATGCCCCGCCCGGCCAGCTCGGCGCGCAGGCACTCGCTGAGCATCAGCACCGCCGCCTTGGAGGTGCTGTAGGCGGGCAGCGCCCGGGAGGGCTGGTAGGCCGCCGCGGAGGCGGTGTTGACGATGTGGCCGCCCTGCCCGCGCTCGGCCATCTGCCGTCCGAAGAGGCGGCAGCCGTGGATCACGCCCCACAGATTGACGTCGAGGACCTTCCGCCAGTCCTCCGGCGTGGTGTCGAGGAAGGAGCCGGCCAGTCCGATGCCGGCGTTGTTGACCAGCACGTCCACCACGCCGTACGCGTCGGCGACCTTGGCTGCGAGCTTCTCCATCGCCTGTTCGTCGGAGACGTCCACCGTCTCCGCCCAGGCGGACGGCGCGCCGTGCAGCCGGGACAGCTCGGCGGTGCGGGCGGCGGCCTCCGCGTCCCGGTCGACGGCGACCACCCGGGCCCCGGCCTCGGCGAAGGCGAGCGCCGTGGCCCGCCCGATGCCGCTGCCCGCCCCGGTGACGAGCACGAGCTGCCCGCCGAAGCGGTCGGCGTGCTTCCCGGTCGCCGCCGGTACGGGACGCCCTCCCTCGGTGGCCGTCACGAACTCCGAGATCCAGGCCGCCACCTGGTCCGGCCGGGTGCGGGGGATCCAGTGCCCGGCGGGCAGCGTCCGGCGCACCAGCTCCGGCGCCCACCGCTCCAGGTCGTCGTACAGCCGCTCCGACAGGAACGCGTCCCCTTCCGGGGTGACGAGCTGCACGGGCACGTGGGCGTAGGCGTCCGGGCGCGGCCTGCGCAGCCGGGCCCGGACGTTGTCCCGGTAGAGCCAGGCGCCGTGCGCCGCGTCCGTCGGCAGTGACGCGGTGGGGTAGTCCCCGCCGGGCACCTTCTCCACGCGCCGGAGGATCTCCGGCCACCGCCTGCCGAGCGGGCCGCGCCAGGCCAGCTCCGGCAGCACCGGGGTGTGCAGCAGGTACACGTACCAGGACCGGGCGCCCTGGCCGAGGAGCTGTCCGACCCGGCGCGGGGTGGGCCGCTTGATCCGCCGGCCGATCCAGTGGCCGAAGTGGTCGAGCGAGGGCCCGGACATCGAGGTGAAGGAGGCGATCCGGCCCTTGGTGCGCCCGACGGTGACGAACTCCCAGGACTGCACCGAGCCCCAGTCGTGTCCCACCAGATGCACCGGCCGGCCGGGGCTGACCGCGTCGATCACGGCCAGGAAGTCGTCGGTGAGCTTCTCCAGGGTGAAGCCGCCGCGCAGCGGCCGGGGCGCGGTGGAGCCACCGTGGCCCCGTACGTCGTACAGCACGACGTGGAAGCGGTCGGCGAGCCGCCCGGCCACCTCCGACCAGACCTCCTTGCTGTCCGGGTAGCCGTGCACCAGGACGACCGTCGGCCGCGCCGGGTCGCCGAGCTCGGCCACGCACAGCTCGACCCCGCCGGTCGCCACCCGGCGCTCCCGCGCCCCCTTCACTGAGGGCACGCGCGCCCCGTCCCCTCCGCCCGGCGCGGCACCGCCCCGCGCCCGCCTTCCACCGTCCACCGGTCCACCCAGCCCTTCGGCCGCCGTAAGTGTCCGTCACGTGATCTGGCGACTGTGGCAGTTGTTAGACCGATCGTCAATAGCGGGGAAGGCCGGGGGAAGACCGGGGCAGAGGACGGGAGGAACCAGGCAGAACGGCCGACCCGGCTGAGACCTCAGGGGGACCCCCGCGGCCCCGTACGACTGGAGGCTGACACCAACACTGCTCTGGGGTCTGACGACGGCCCCGGCGGGCGTCACTACCGTCTACGACGTGACTGTGATCGCGACCGAAAGCCTGAGCAAGCGGTTCCCCCGGGTGACCGCGCTCGACCGGCTCTCCGTGGACGTCGGGCCCGGTGTGACCGGACTCGTCGGCGCCAACGGGGCCGGCAAGTCCACCCTGATCAAGATCCTGCTGGGTCTGTCCCCCGCCACCGAGGGCCGCGCCGAGGTGCTCGGCCTCGACGTCGCCACCCAGGGCGCCGCCATCCGCGAACGGGTCGGCTACATGCCGGAGCACGACTGCCTGCCGCCCGACGTCTCGGCCACCGAGTTCGTCGTCCACATGGCCCGCATGTCCGGCCTCCCGCCCACCGCCGCGCGCGAGCGCACCGCCGACACCCTGCGCCACGTCGGCCTCTACGAGGAGCGCTACCGCCCCATCGGCGGCTACTCCACCGGCATGAAGCAGCGCGTCAAGCTCGCCCAGGCCCTGGTGCACGACCCGCGGCTGGTCTTCCTCGACGAGCCCACCAACGGCCTCGACCCGGTCGGCCGCGACGAGATGCTCGGCCTGATCCGCCGCATCCACACCGACTTCGGCATCTCGGTCCTGGTCACCTCGCACCTGCTGGGCGAGCTGGAACGCACCTGCGACCACGTCGTCGTCATCGACGGCGGCACCCTGCTCCGCTCCAGCTCCACCACCGACTTCACCCAGACCACCACCACCCTCGCCGTCGAGGTCACCGACACCGACGAGCACCCGGACGGCACCCGCGCGTTGCGCGACGCGCTCCACGCGCGCGGGGTGACGACCCAGGACGGCACCGGCCTGCCGGGCGCCGGCCACGTCCTGCTGCTCACCGCCCAGGGCGAGGAGACGTACGACGTGGTGCGGGACGTCATCGCGGACCTCGGGCTCGGCCTGGTGCGCATGGAACAGCGCAGGCACCACATCTCGGAGGTCTTCCGGGACGACGACGCACGGCACGGCGCAGAGCGGAAGGAGGCGGTCGGCCATGGCGGTTGAGCAGCCCACGCGGACACCCGTCCCGCCCTCGGGGGACCAGACCCGCATCCACGACATCGGCTACCGCGGCTACGACGGCCCCCGACTCGGCCGCGCCTACGCCCGCCGCTCGCTGTACTCGCAGTCCCTGCGCGGCGCCTACGGCCTCGGCCGCTCGCTGAAGTCCAAGGTGCTGCCGATGCTGCTGTTCGTGGTGATGTGCGTGCCCGCGGCGATCATGGTCGCCGTCGCGGTCGCCACGAAGATGAAGGACCTGCCCGTCGACTACACGCGCTACGCCATCATCATGCAGGGCGTCATCAGCCTGTACGTCGCCTCGCAGGCACCCCAGTCGGTCTCCCGCGACCTGCGGTTCAAGACCGTGCCGTTGTACTTCTCGCGGCCCATCGAGACCGTCGACTACGTCCGCGCCAAGTACGCCGCCCTGGCCTCGGCGCTGTTCGTCCTGACCGCCGCGCCGCTGCTCGTGCTCTACGTGGGCGCCCTGCTGGCCAAGATGGACTTCGCCCACCAGACCAGGGGATTCGCCGAGGGACTCGTCTCCGTGACCCTGCTCTCCCTGCTCCTGGCCGGGATCGGCCTGGTCGTCGCCGCCGTCACCCCGCGCCGCGGCTTCGGCATCGCCGCCGTGATCGCCGTCCTGACCATCTCCTACGGCGCCGTCTCCACCCTGCAGGCCATCGCCGACGCCCAGGGCAGCACCGGCGCGATCGCCTGGATCGGCCTCTTCTCGCCGCTCACCCTCATCGACGGCGTGCAGACGGCCTTCCTGGGCGCGACCTCGTCCTTCCCCGGCGGGGCCGGCGCGGGCCCCTCCCACGCGGAGGGCGCCGTCTACGTCCTCGCCGTACTGGGACTCATCGCCGCGTGCCACGGCCTCCTCGTGCGCCGCTACAAGAAGGTGGGACTGTGACGACCCTCAGCATCGACCACGTCTCCCGCTGGTTCGGCAACGTGGTCGCCGTCAACGACGTCACCATGACGATCGGCCCCGGCGTCACCGGCCTGCTCGGCCCCAACGGCGCCGGCAAGTCCACCCTGATCAACATGATGGGCGGGTTCCTCGCCCCCTCCACCGGCTCCGTCACCCTCGACGGGCAGCCGGTGTGGCGCAACGAGCGCATCTACCGGCACATCGGCGTCGTCCCCGAGAGGGAGGCGATGTACGACTTCCTCACCGGCCGTGAGTTCGTCCTCGCCAACGCCGAACTGCACGGCCTCGGCGCGAAGGCCGCCCAGCGCGCCCTCGCCACGGTCGAGATGGAGTACGCGCAGGACCGGAAGATCTCCACGTACTCCAAGGGCATGCGGCAGCGCGTGAAGATGGCCTCCGCACTGGTCCACGACCCCTCGCTGCTGCTGCTCGACGAGCCGTTCAACGGCATGGACCCGCGCCAGCGGATGCAGCTGATGGACCTGCTGCGGCGCATGGGCGACGAGGGCCGCACGGTGCTGTTCTCCTCGCACATCCTGGAGGAGGTCGAGCAGCTCGCCCGGCACATCGAGGTCGTCGTCGCCGGACGGCACGCGGCCAGCGGCGACTTCCGCCGCATCCGCCGCCTGATGACCGACCGGCCGCACCGCTACCTGGTCCGCTCCAGCGACGACCGCGCCCTCGCCGCCGCGCTGATCGCCGACCCGTCCACGTCCGGCATCGAGGTCGACCTCGCCGAGGGCGCGTTGCGGATCCAGGCCGTCGACTTCGGCCGGTTCACCGCCCTGCTGCCGAGGGTGGCCCGGGACCACGGCATCCGCCTGCTCACGGTCTCGCCGTCCGACGAGTCCCTCGAGTCCGTCTTCTCGTATCTGGTCGCGGCGTAGGAGGCCGAAGATGTACGACCCCACAGTCGCCCGGCTCACCTACCGCGGCCTGCTCGGCCGCCGCCGCGCCCTCGTCCTCGGCGCGCTGCCGCTGCTGCTGATCGTGATCGCCGTCGCCGTCCGCGCCCTCGCCGGCGCCGACGACCAGACCGCGGTCAACGTCCTCGGCGGGTTCGCCCTCGCCACCATGGTGCCGCTCATCGGCGTCATCGCCGGCACCGGCGCCATCGGACCGGAGATCGACGACGGCTCGGTGGTGTACCTGCTGTCCAAGCCGCTGAAGCGGCCGACGATCATCTTCACCAAGCTGATCGTGGCGATCGCGGTGACGATGGTGTTCTCCGCCGTGCCGACGCTGATCGCCGGCCTGATCCTCAACGGCAACGGCCAGCAGATCGCGGTGGCCTACACGGTGGCCGCGCTGGTCGCCTCGATCGCCTACGCGGCGCTCTTCCTGCTGCTCGGCACGGTCTCCCGGCACGCGGTGGTCTTCGGCCTGGTCTACGCGCTGGTCTGGGAGGCGCTGTTCGGCTCCCTGGTGCCCGGGGCGCGCACGCTGAGCGTCCAGCAGTGGTCGCTGGCGGTGGCGCACCAGGTGGCCGGTGGGGACCTCGTGACCTCCGAGGTCGGACTGACGACGGCGACGGTGCTGCTGGTCGCGGTCACCGTGCTGGCCACCTGGTTCGCCGGGCAGAAGCTGCGCTCGCTGACCCTGGCCGGCGAGGAGTGACCCGCTGGTCCCGCCGTCCGCGGCGGGGCCGGCGACCTGCCCTTATTCGATGGCGTACGCGGCGGCGTCCGGGCACAGTGGTGGTGCGGACGGCGCCGCGACGCAACCGGCGCACCGCCCGGGGCGGCCGCTTCGAGCACGCGACGCGCCGTCGCGTGGGCCGCCCTCGGGCGTGCCGCCCGAGCGCCCGCGGGCGCTACCCGAGCAGCCGCTCCAGCACCACCGCGATGCCGTCCTCCTCGTTGGAGGCCGTCACCTCGTCGGCCACCGCCTTCAGCTCCTCGTGCGCGTTGGCCATGGCCACGCCCCGGGACGCCCAGGCGAACATCGGGATGTCGTTGGGCATGTCGCCGAAGGCCAGGGTGTCGGCGGCCTTCGCGCCCAGTCGGCGGGCCGCCAGCGACAGGCCGGTGGCCTTCGACAGGCCGAGCGGGAGGAGCTCGACGATGCCCTCCCCGGCCATGGTGACCGAGACGAAGCCGCCCGCGGTCTGCCGGGCCACCTCGGCGAGCTCGTCGTCCGACAGCGTCGGGTGCTGGACGTAGATCTTGTTCAGGGGCGCCGACCACAGGTCGGAGACGTCCGTGAACGGCGTCGCCGGGAGCGCGCCGGTGACCGCGTAACCGGGCCCCACCAGCACCTCGCCGTCCAGGCCGTCACGGCTCGCCGCCAGGTACAGCGCGCCGACCTCGGCCTCGATCTTGGCCAGGGCCACGGCCGCCAGCTGCCGGTCCAGGGTCACCGACGTCAGCAGACGGTGCTCCCCGGCGTGGTAGACCTGCGCGCCCTGCCCGCAGACCGCGAGGCCCCGGTAGCCGAGGTCGTCGAGTATGTGCCGGGTCCAGGGGACCGCGCGCCCGGTCACCACGATGTGCGCGGCGCCCACCGCGGTGACCGCGGCGAGTGCCTCACGCGTGCGTGACGAGACCGACTCGTCGGGGCGCAGCAGCGTCCCGTCGAGGTCGGTCGCGATCAGCTTGTACGGGAACGCCTCGGCGGCGGCGCTCACCTGGTCACCGGTTCCAGGACCTCCCGGCCGCCGAGGTAGGGGCGCAGCACCGGCGGCACCCACACGGAGCCGTCGGCCTGCTGGTGGTTCTCCAGGAGCGCGACGATCGTCCGCGGGACGGCGCACAGCGTGCCGTTGAGCGTGGCCAGCGGACGGACGGTCTTGCCGTCGCGGACGCGGATCTGCAGGCGGCGGGACTGGAACTCGGTGCAGTCCGAGGTGGAGGTCAGCTCGCGGTACTTGCCCTGGGTGGGGACCCAGGCCTCGCAGTCGAACTTGCGCGCGGCCGAGGCGCCGAGGTCGCCCGAGGCGACGTCGATGACCCGGAACGGCAGCTCCAGCGACGACAGCCACTGCTTCTCCCACTCCAGCAGACGCCGGTGCTCCTCCTGCGACTCCTCCGGCGCGACGTAGGTGAACATCTCGACCTTGTCGAACTGGTGCACGCGGAAGATGCCCCGGGTGTCCTTGCCGTGCGAGCCCGCCTCGCGGCGGAAGCAGGGCGAGAAGCCCGCGTAGCGCAGCGGCAGGCGGTCCGCGTCGATGATCTCGTCCATGTGGTACGCGGCGAGCGGCACCTCGGAGGTGCCGACCAGGTAGAGGTCGTCCTTCTCGAGGTGGTAGACGTCCTGGGCGGCCTGGCCGAGGAAGCCGGTGCCGGCCATCGACTGGGGGCGGACCAGCGCCGGGGGCAGCATCGGCGTGAAGCCGGCCGCCGTGGCCTGCGCGATCGCCGCGTTCACCAGGGCGAGCTCCAGCAGGGCGCCGACGCCGGTGAGGAAGTAGAAGCGCGAGCCGGACACCTTGGCGGCACGCTCGACGTCGATCGCGCCGAGGAGCTGTCCGAGCTCCAGGTGGTCCTTGGGCTCGAAGCCCTCGGCGGCGAAGTCGCGGATCGTGCCGTGCGTCTCCAGCGTGACGAAGTCCTCCTCGCCGCCCACCGGGACGTCGGGGTGCACGAGGTTGCTCAGCCTCTGGAGGAGTTCCTGGGTCTCGTGGGCGGCCGCGTCGCGCTCGGCGTCGGCCGTCTTGACGTCGGCGGCGAGCTGGCCGGCCTTCTTCAGCAGCTCGGCCTTCTCGTCCCCGGCGGCCTTGGGGATGAGCTTGCCGAGCGCCTTCTGCTCGGCGCGCAGTTCGTCGAAGCGGACGCCGGACGACCTGCGCCGCTCGTCGGCAGACAGGAGAGCGTCGACGAGCGCGACGTCCTCTCCACGGGCGCGCTGCGACGCGCGCACACGGTCGGGGTCCTCACGGAGCAGGCGAAGGTCAATCACGCGGCCAAGGCTACCGGTGCCGCGTTCCGGCTCACGACCCTGTATTCCGAACCGCGGCTTACCCACCGTTATGGAGGAATTGCCCCCAGTGTCAATAAGTCGTGTCTCACTCCCTGGGACGGAGCAGTCGGCGGGCGTGGTGTTGACTGGACTTCCGTGCGGGAACGGGGACTTGGCCGGCCCCTTGTCCACAGGAATCCTCCGGCCGGGAAAGTTATCCACAGGCTGTGCGAAAGATCTGTGGACTTCGGAATTGATCACTCCGGAAGGGTGGGCCGGAGGGAAGAATTCCCGGTGCAAACCCCCGTGACACCCGCGTTCGGGTGGAAAAGGGTCGCCCCAAAAGATGAACCAAAGGAAACGGGTGGACGAAGGGTGATGCGTGCGGCGGTGGCCGCACTGAGGGCTCGAAGGGTGATTTGTCGACTGAGTGGCACTTCGGTGTCGACTTGTCCCCAGGTCGAGAACGGGGCCTGTGGATAACTTCTGTGGATAACGCCGCCGGGCGGCCCCGACCGGCGGAGACGTGCCCTAGAAGCGGCCGTCCTGGCAGCGTGCCACCCACTCCGCCGCGGCCACGAACTCCTCGTCCGAGGTCCCGCGCGACGTCGGCCGTACGCCGGCCGCGCCGATGTCCGCACGCGGGTACGAGCCCAGGAAGCGCACCTGGAGGCAGATCCGCCGCAGCCCCATCAGCGCCTCGGCCATGCGCCGGTCGTTGATGTGGCCCTCGGCGTCGACGCAGAAGCAGTAGTTGCCGATGCCGGCCCCCGTCGGGCGGGACTGGAGCAGCATCAGGTTGATGCCCCGGGTGGCGAACTCGCCGAGCAGGTCACGCAGCCCACCCGGGTGGTCGTCGCGCTGCCACAGCACCACGGAGGTCTTGTCCGCCCCGGTCGGGGCGGCGGGCCGGGCGGGACGGCCGACCAGGACGAACCGCGTCTGCGCGTTCTCCGCGTCGTGGATCCCCGTCTCCAGGGCCTCCAGGCCGTACCGCGCGGCCGCGAACTCCCCGGCGAACGCGGCGTCGTAGCGGCCCTCCTGCACCAGGCGGGCGCCGTCCGCGTTGGAGGCGGCCGATTCCCACAGGGCGTCCGGGAGATTGGCCTTCAGCCAGTTGCGCACCTGCGGCTGGGCGGCCGGGTGGGCGGTGACCGTCTTGATGTCCGACAGTGCGGTGCCGGGCCGTACCAGCAGCGCGAAGGTGATCGACAGCAGCACCTCGCGGTAGATCATCAGCGGCTCGCCCGCGACCAGCTCGTCGAGGGTGGTGGTGATGCCGCCCTCGACCGAGTTCTCGATCGGCACGAACGCGGCCTCGGCCTCCCCGGCGCGGACCGCGTCCAGGGCCGACTGCACGGACACGTAGGGGATCAGCTCCCGGGTGGCCGTCTCGGGAAGCGTGCGCAGGGCGACTTCGGTGAAGGTGCCTTCGGGACCGAGATACGCGTAACTCGCTGGCATGACCTCACCCTAATGGCCTTCTGGAGCCTCGGCCCACGCGTCTCACGGGCGCCCCTCCCGCGGGTGAATCGGGGTGACTCCCAGGTGTGCTGTCCCGGGACGGCACATCTAGCCCTCCAGCAACCGCTGCCCCACGTACTCCCCCGCGGCCGCCCCGCCCGGCACCGCGAACAGGCCGCTCGCCTCGTGCCGGACGAACCGCGACAGCGCGTCCCCGCGGTCGAGCTTGCGCTGCACCGGCACGAAGCCGCGCGACGGGTCGGCCTGCCAGCAGATGAAGAGCAGCCCCGCGTCGGGGACGCCGTCCGCGTCGAAGCCGTCGTGGTAGGAGAACGGGCGGCGGAGCATGGCCGCGCCCCCGTTCTGGTCGGGGCGGGTGATCCGGGCGTGCGCGTCGACGGGCACGACCAGGTCGCCCTTCGCGTCCGTCTTCTCCAGGTCCATCGGGGTCGTCTCGGTGCCCCCGCTCAGCGGCGCCCCGTCGGACTTCCGGCGCCCGATGACGTGCTCCTGCGCGGTGCGGGAGAGCTTCTCCCAGTCGTCGAGCAGCATCCGGATACGGCGGACCACGGCGTAGGAGCCGCCCGCCATCCAGTCCGGCTCGCCGCCCTCGGGGACGAAGACGCGCCGGTCGAAGTCGGGATCGGCCGGCTTGGGGTTGCGGGTGCCGTCGATCTGGCCCATCAGGTTGCGGGCCGTCATCGGGTGCGCGGTGGCGCCCGGGGAGCGGTTGAAGCCGTTCATCTGCCAGCGGAGACGGGCGGCACCGCCCGCGTCCTTCTGGATCGCGCGCAGGGCGTGGAAGGCGACCAGGGCGTCGTCGGCGCCGATCTGCACCCACAGGTCGCCGTTGCTGCGGGCCTTGTCGAGCCGGTCGGCGGAGAAGTCGGGCAGCGGGTCCAGGGCCGCCGGCCGCCGCTCCCGCAGGTCCGTCCGGTCGAAGAAGCCGTGGCCGAAGCCGAACGTGATCGTCAGCGACGACGGGCCCGCGTCCCGCGCGACGTCGGTGTCGCCGGATGCGGCCGCCTCGCCCGCCATGAGCCGTTCGGCCGTCGCCGACCAGCGGCGCAGCAGGGCGGCCGCCTCCTTGCGGCCCGCCCCCGCGGCCAGGTCGAAAGCGACCAGATGGCCGCGGGCCTGGAGGGCGTCGGTGATGCCGGGCTGATGTTTCCCGTGAAACATCGCCCGGCCGGAGCCGAGCGAGGTGAGCGGAACGGCGCCGGACGGCGCGGCCGCGTACCCCACGGCCCCGCCCGCCGCCCCGAGGACCAGGCCGGTGGCTCCGGCGGTGCCGAGCAGCCGACGGCGGGAGAGGCCCGCTCCGGCAGGGACGTGCCCACGCGGGCCGGCCGCGGTCGAGGAGTCCCGGGAGGGGGCGGCGGGGGAGTCCTGGGAGGTGGCTCCCGGGGTGGACTGGTCAGCCATGGTGGGGTTCAGCCGATCTGCGCGTTCTTGGTGACGGTCGCCTGGTCGATGTCGGAGGTCCGTACGGTCACGGCGATCTTCCAGTCGCCGGCCATGGGGATCTGCACGCCGCTCGCCGCCCAGTGTCCGGTGGTGATGTGGTCGGGGGCCACGGGGAGCGGCCCGAGCTTCTTCGCGGTCAGGGTGAGGGCGACCTTCACCTCGGGGACGTCGAAGGCCCGGCCGTTCGGGCGCTGGACATAGACGTGCATCTCGTTGCCGCCCACGCGCGCGGGGTCGAGGTCGAGGCGTACGACGCCCTTGCCGTCCCGGCCGCCGGTGTCGAACGGCATGTCCAGGGTCACGGCTCCCGCGGAGGACGACGCCGAGGAGGATCCCGAGGACGAGGAGGCGGCCTCGGCCGCCTCCGCGGTACGGCCCGGCTCGGTCTGGGTGAGCACGGTGGTCACGGCGAGCAGGACGACGGCCACCGCCGCCTCCGCGAGCACCGAGCGGCGCAGTCCGAACCGGTTCGGGTCGGCGTCCCGCAGCCGCTTGCGCCGCGCGGTGTCGACGGCGGCCCGCTGACGCGCGAGCTGCGCGGCCCGCCGCGAGTCGCCGTCGGCGCACACGTCCCCGCCGTCCCGCGCATCGGCCTGCGGGGAGTCGCCGTCCACCGCAGCCCTGGTGTCCGCCGTAGCCGTGGCGTCCGCCGCAGCCCCCGCGTCCGCCTTCGTCACCGCCGCCTGCCGGACTCCCGCGGGCTCCTTCTCCTTCCCCTCCTCCTGCTCGTTCTCCCCCGCGCGAGGGGTCGCCGCCGCGGAGGCCGTCACCGTCCCCGCCAGGCGACCCGTCCACCGCCGTGAGGTCCACGCGATGCCGACCAGCAGCACCACGAGGCAGATCTTGGCGAGCAGCAGCTGTCCGTAGCGGGTGCCGGTGAGGGCCGGCCAGGAGCCGACCTGGCGCCAGGACTGGTAGGTCCCGGTGGCGACCAGCGCCAGCACCGACGCGAAGGCGACCCTGGAGAAGCGGCGTACCGCCGAGGTGGGGAGCGAGGTGTCCGCGGGGGCCCGGTACAGCGCGACGAGGAGCGCGGCGAGTCCGCCGAGCCAGGCGGCGACGGCCAGCAGGTGGACGACGTCGACGGGCATGGCGATCCCCGGCTGGAGGCCGGTCGAGGCGTGCTCGGCCAGCGCCCAGCTCGCCGCGAGCCCGGCCGCGACGACACCGCCGCCCACGGCGAGCCCGAAGGCCAGATCGCGCTTCTCGTCGTCCTCCCGCTTGTCGTACGCCCCGAACAGCACCGCGATGAACAGCGCGGCGGCGGCGAGCAGCAGCAGCCGGGAGACGAGGGCCGCGCCCGTCTTGGTCTGGAGCACCTGCCCGAGGAGGTCCAGGTCCAGGACGTCCCCGGCCTTTCCGGTGGTGGTGTACGCGCCGCGCAGGAGCAGCAGCGCGAGGGTGGCCGCGGTGAGCGCGACCCAGCCCGAGACCACGAGCCGCTGCACCGCCCGCACCCCCGACCCGCGCTGCCAGCAGGCCAGCACGAAGGCGGCGCCGCCCACCAGGACGACGAAGCCGGCGTACGACACGTACCGCCCGATCCCGTAGAGCACGCCGACCGGGCCGCCGCCGACGTTCTGGCCGTCGACGGGCACGGAGGTGCTGGAGGGGGCGCCGACGGAGAAGGTGTACGCCCCGCCGACGGGATGGCTGTCGTCCGAGACCACCTGGTAGGCGACGGTGTAGGTGCCGTCGGACAGCCCGCCGCGCAGCCGCACGGCGTACGTCGTCCCGCTCACCTCGATCGGGCTGCCGGTGTCGACGCGCTCGCCGCGGGGGTCGAGCACGCGCAGCGAGCCGTCGTTCAGGGCGACCTTCTCGGAGAAGGTCAGTGACACCTGGGTGGGCGCCTTGCCGACCACCACCCCCTGCTGGGGGTCGCTGCCGGTCAGCGCGGCGTGCGCCGAGGCCGGCGCGGCGCCCGCGAGCAGCGCGCCGGCGACGGCGAGGAGCAGCAGCATCACGGCCCGGACTCGGGGGACGATGGTCGGCGTCACGGTGGTCCTTCCTCAGTGTCCGGTCGTGGGGTTGTACGTGGCGGGCTTCACCGGTATCTCAACCGTGACGGTGCCGGACTCGGCGAAGTGCAGCCGTACGGGGACCTTCTGGCCCTGCCGCGGCCGGCGCTTCAGGTCCTCGAACATCAGATGGGTGCCGCCGCTGCGCAACACGAGCCTGCCGTGGGCGGGGACGGCGAGCCGGCCGGCCTCCTCCATCGCCCCTCCGGCCGTGCGGTGCACGGTGACGCTGCCCGCGATGTCACTGGTGACGGAGGTGAGTTCGTCCCGTGCGCCGCCCTTGTTGACGACGGTGAGGAAACCGGCCGCCATGGTGTCCGAGACCGGCTGGGGCATGTAGGCGGCGGCGACGGACAGTTCGGCCTTGCCGCCGCCGGAGTCCGGGGCGCCGCAGCCCGCCAGCGCGGCGGAGCCCACGGTCACGGCCACGGCCAGGGAGACGGCTCCGGCCGCCGGGGGCGGACGCCTCACGGGTTCTCCCCCTTGACGATCTTGGGGAGGTCCCTGGTGTAGTCGTCGACGGTGGTGTCCTCGCCGTAGAGGAGGTACCCGCCGTCGGTCTTCGGCGAGAAGGCGACGACCTGGGTGCCGTGCACGGAGGCGAGCTTGCCGTTCTTGTCCTTGTGGGTCGGCTCGATGGAGATGCCGAGGGTGCGGGCGCCGGCCTGGATGGTGGCGAAGTCGCCGGTGAGGCCGATGAAGCGGGGATCGATGCCCTTGAGCCACTTGCCGAGTTCGGCGGGGGTGTCGCGCGCCGGGTCGGTGGTGACGAACACCACGCGCAGCTTGTCCTGTTCGGCCTGGGGCAGCGCCTTCTTGGCGACCGCGATGTTGTTCATCGTCAGCGGGCAGACGTCGGGGCAGTGGGTGTAACCGAAGTAGATCAGCGTCGGCCGGCCCGCGGTCTCCTTGCGGAGGTCGTACTTCCTGCCGTGGGTGTCGGTGAGCACCAGGTCCGGCTTCTCGAACGGCTTGTCGAGGACGGTCGCGGCCTTCCGCGAGGTGTCCTCGGAGACGACCGAGACGGGGCTCTGGCCGGTGTCGCCGCTGCCGCAGGCGGAGAGGGTCATCGTGGCGGCGGCGAGCAGCGCGGCCGCGGCGAACGTCTTGTTGCGCATAGAAAAATGTCCCAGATGTGAGAACTCCGGCGCGCACCGGGGGCTTGAGCCAGGGGCGTACGACCCCGGCGCGCGTCGCGGACGAGCGGATCAGGTGGTGGTGCGCCTGCGGCCGGCGAGCACGCCGTAGGCGACTCCGGCCGCGCCGACGACGATCCCGGCGATGCCGAGGACGCGGGCCGTGGTGTCGCTGCCGCCCTTCGGGGCGGAGGTGTCGGCGGCGGCGTTCTCCGCGGTCGCCTCGCCGTCGTCGGAGGCGCCCGCGGCGGCCGTGCCGTGGTGGTCGCCGGTCGCGGCGGCCAGCTCCAGCACCGGCGCCGGGTTGTCCGGCTCGGCCTGGCCCTCCTGGGGCACCTCGATCCAGCGCACGACCTCGTTGTCGGAGTACGTCTGGAGCGCCTTGAAGACGAGCCTGTCGGTGTCCTCGGGCAGGGCGCCGAGCGAGACCGGGAACTTCTGGAAGAAGCCCGGTTCGATGCCCTTGCCGTCGGCGGTCCAGGTGACCTTGGTGACGGCCTCGGAGATCTTCTCGCCGTGCAGGTCCAGCGGCTTGGCGAGCTTGGACTTGGTGACCTTGACGGTCCAGCCGTCCATCGGCTGCGGCATCACCGAGGCCAGCGGGTGGTCGGCCGGGAAGTTGACCTCGAGCCGGGTGGTGGAGGCGTCGTCGCGCTCGTTGGGGACCTTGAAGTCGACGACGGTGTAACCGCCCTTGGCGGGCGTGGTCTCGGGCTGCACGCCGACGTGCGCGAACGCGGGCGTGGCCAGGGCGGTCAGGGCGAGCACGGCCGCCCCGGCGACGGCGGCGGCAGTGGTGGGACGAGAGGCCTTCATGGCAGGAAGCACTCCACTTCGAGTGGGTTCGTCGGGTTCCGTTGGTCAGGAGGAACGCGCGTGCGCGGGGGCGGCCGGCGGTGCGGCTCCCGGGAAGCGGGCACGCGTGCGTGCCGCACGACGGCGGCCGCTGTCCTCCGGCGGAACTCCGCTCGGTGGAGGCTGGTCGCGTCGCGTCAGGCGGCGAGGGTGAGGAAGGGGGCGGCGGGCGGGCCGCGCCGGATCACCGAGTGCTGGAGTGCGGTGGTGGTGGGTGCCGGGGGCACCGGGTGGGGGGTGCGGCGGCAGTGCGGGCCCGCCTCGGGCGCGGTGGGCAGTCCGGCGCGCAGGGCCCGCGCCAGGGCGAGCGCCGCGCGCAGGGACCGTACCGACGCCGTGTCGGCTACCTCGTGCGCCGACAGCCGGATGAGCCGCAGCAGGGCCAGGTCGCCGCGGCGCAGCAGCCAGCCCGCGGCGAGCGCGGCGAGGACGTGGCCGAGCAGCATGGGCAGCGACGGCAGCAGCGAGACCGCCGGGTCGGTGGCGGGCAGGGCGTGCGCCGGGTGGTGCATGGCCGCCGGGGCGGGGCCGGCGTAGATCCGCGCGTCGACGAGGATCCGGTAGGCCTGGGTGGGACTGATCGCGGCTGCGGTCGTACCGCAGACGAGCCGGGCGGCCCGCTCCACGAGGGCGGCGTCGGACATCGCGGGCATGGAGCCCATCGATCCCATGGACGTCATCGGGCCCGTCGCGCCCGCGGATCCCGGCATCGCACCGCCGGAGGCCGCTGCTCCCGTGCCGTGCTGGGCCAGCCCGAACAGGGTGTGCAGCACGGTCTGGCCGACCGCGAGCAGCGCCGCGATCCCCGGCAGCGAGCGCGTACGTCCGGCGAGCGGCGCCACGACGACGAGCGCCCCCAGGAACCCGGCGCCCAGGCTCCACAGCGGGACCGTGGCGCACGAGGCCAGCGTGTGACCGCCCGCGGCCAGCACGACGCAGACCGCGGCGAACATCGCGGCCCGCAGGATCCGGAGGTCGCCTCCGGCGTGCGCCGTGCGCGGGTGGGGGGCAGTCATGGCGGCCCCATCATCCCACCGGGCCTCCGCGTTCCGTACGGCAGGTCCGCAAGATGACGTACGACCGGAAGGTCCCGGTCTGCCACCACAGGCACGCACATACACCGATTCCCTTCCGGCCGCATCCGCCGATCGGGCGGCCATGCATCGGAAATGTGCTTACGGCGGTCAACCCGGGGCAATACGTAACGGTATGTCGAGCCGCAGCCGGGAGGCTGGAGCATGAGCATCTGGTGGTCCATCCATCTGCGTCGCGATGCTGCGAGCGTTCCGCTCGCCCGGCGGCTTCTGCTCGGCACGATGGAGACCGCGGGCGTCGACCCCGACATCTCCTACGACCTGTCCGTCGCCCTGAGCGAGGCCTGCGCGAACGCCGTCGAGCACGGCGGCGACGGCGACTCCGCGGAGGCCTACCGCGTCACCGCCTACCTCGACGGCGAGAAGTGCCGTATCGAGGTGGCCGACTCGGGTCCCGGCTTCCGGCCGCCCAGCCGCCCCCTCCCGGTCCGGGTCGCCTCCGTCGAGGACGAGCACGGGCGGGGCCTGTTCCTCATCCAGGCGCTCGCCGACCACGTCCACATCGGCGGCAAGCCCGGACTGGGCGGGACCGTGGTGTCCTTCGACAAGCTCCTCAAGTGGCGCGAGGACGCGCCGCTCATCGCGGTCTGACGCACCCTCCCCCGGCCCGCCGGCGGCTCGCGCCGCCCCCGGCCGTCCGACGAGCCCCGCTCCTGGCCGCGTCTCCGCCGCTCCCGGCCGTCCGGCGCACGACCGGCCGCGGGCCGTACGGCGACCGCCCCCGATCAGCCGAGGACCCGCACCGGTTCGCCCGCGAGGTAGGCCAGGACGTCCTCCACCGCCTGCCCGTAGTAGCGGGCGTAGTTGGCGCGGGAGACATAGCCCAGGTGCGGGGTGGCCAGCAGGCGCGGGGCGGTGCGCATCGGATGACCCGCGGGCAGCGGCTCGGTGTCGAAGACGTCGACGCCCGCGCCCGCGATACGGCCCTCGCGCAGGGCGGCGAGCAGGGCGTCCTGGTCGACGATCGCGGCCCGCGAGGTGTTGACCAGGTAGGCGGTCGGCTTGAGCAGGGCGAGTTCGGCGGCGCCCAGCAGACCGCGGGTCCGCTCGCTCAGCGCCAGGTGGACGGAGACGAAGTCGTTTTCGGCGAGCAGTTCCTCCTTGGAGGAGGCCCGCCGCACGCCGACCTCGGCCGCGCGCTCCGCGGTGAGGTTCCGGCTCCAGGCGCGCACCTCCATGCCGAAGGCGAGACCGACCCGCGCCACCCGGCCGCCGATCCTGCCCAGCCCGAGCAGGCCGAGCCGGCGGCCCTCCAGGTCGGCCCCGACGGTGGACTGCCAGGGGCCGCCCGCGCGCAGGGAGTTGCCCTCCTCGACGATGCCGCGGGCGAGGCCGAGCAACAGGGCCCAGGTGAGTTCGGCAGGCGGGGCCGAGGAGCTCTCGGTGCCGCACACGGTCACCCCGGCCGCCCGGGCGGCGGCGAGGTCGATCACCGAGTTGCGCATCCCGGAGGCGACCAGCAGCCTCAGCCGGGGCAGCCGGCCGAGCAGCGAGGCGGGGAAGGGCACCCGCTCGCGCAGGGTCACCACGATGTCGAAGTCCGCCAGAGCCGCGGCGAGTTCGTCCTCGGATCCGAAGTGGCCGGTGAAGGGGACGACCTCCACCCGGCCGTCGAGCGGCGACCAGTCGGCGACGGTGGTCGCCACGTTCTGGTAGTCGTCGATTACGGCGCACCGCAGTCGCATGTCAGTTCCCCTCCAGGACCTTCGCCAGTACCTCCAGCGCCTCCGGGTACACCCTCTCGCGGGGCGTCCCGTAGCCGACGACCAGTCCCTGCGGGCGGTCCCCGCCCGGGGTGTGCCAGTGGTCGCCGAGCCGTCCGAGCGCGAGCCCCTCGGCCTCCGCCCGGGCCAGCACCCCGGCCTCGTCGGTGACGTCCACCAGGGCGTGCAGGCCGGCCGCGATCCCCCGCACCCGCCGGCGTCCGCCCAGCCGGGCGACGAGCTGGTCCCGGCGCCGCCGGTAGCGCAGCCTGCACGCGCGCACGTGCCGGTCGTACGCGTGGCTGTCGATGAGCTCGGCGAGCGCCAACTGGCCGATGGTCTCGGTGTGGTGGTCGCTGTGCAGCTTGGCGTCGGCCACCACGTCGACCAGGTGCGGCGGCAGCACCATCCAGCCCAGCCGCAGGGCGGGCCCGAGGCTCTTGGAGGCGGTGCCCAGGTAGGCGACCAGGCCCGGCGCCATGCCCTGGAGCGCGCCGACGGGCTGACGGTCGTAGCGGAACTCCCCGTCGTAGTCGTCCTCGACGATCAGCCCGCCCCGTGAGCGTGCCCAGTCGGTGAGCGCCCGGCGCCGCTCGGGGTGCAGGGTCACGCCCGTCGGGTACTGGTGGGCGGGCGTGACGACCACCGCGTTCTCCTCGCCCAGCTCCTGCGCGCGGGTCCCCCGTTCGTCGACGCGCACCGGCACCACATCGCCGCCGTTGCGGCGCACCACCTCCCGGTGGAAGGGCAGCCCGGGGTCCTCCATGGCGACCTCGCCGCCCTCCAGCACCCGCGTCAGCAGCGCCAGACCCTGCACATACCCGGAGGTGATCACGATGCGCTCCGGCGGCGCGATCACCCCGCGGGCCCGTCCCAGGTAGCCCGACAGCGCCGTGCGCAGCTCGATCCGGCCGCGCGGGTCGCCGTAGTCGTACGCCAGTGAGGGCGCCGTCGCGATGGCGCGGCGCAGCGCCCGCAGCCAGGCCGCCGCCGGGAACGCCCCGACGTCCGGGCTGCCGGGCCGCAGATCCAGCCGGGGCGCACGCGCGCGGGCCGCCGCGCCGGGCTCCTCCGCGTCGACGCTCGGCAGCGCGGCGACCCGGGTGCCCGAGCCCTGCCGCGCCGTCAGATAACCCTCGGCGACGAGCTGGTCGTACGCGGCCTTCGCGGTGCCGCGCGAGACGCCCAGCTCGCCCGCGAGCCGCCGGGTGGCGGGCAGCCGCGTCCCGGGCGTCAGCCGCCCGTCCCGTACGGCGTCCCGCAGCGCCCGCTCCAGTCCCGCCCGCCGGCCCGCCGCCGCGTCCGGCTCGAGATGCAGGTCCACCCCGACACCGGACCAGAAGTCGTCCACGATCCCCCCACGTGAAGAACGCGCCCCGAAAGGAGCGCGGAAAGGTGCGTACGCGGCCCGGCCGCGCGCACGCGGGCGGCCGTCCGGACGCCCGCAGACGAGTGGCCGGGCACCTCCCCGGTACCCGGCCACCGCCGTGACGTCAGCCCTTCAGGGACGCCATCCATGCCTCGACCTCGTCCGACCGGCGAGGCAGCCCGGCGGACAGGTTCCGGTTGCCGTCCTCCGTGACCAGGATGTCGTCCTCGATGCGGACGCCGATGCCGCGGTACTCCTCCGGCACGGTCAGGTCGTCCGCCTGGAAGTAAAGGCCCGGCTCGACGGTGAGGACCATGCCCGGCTCCAGGGTGCCGTCCACGTACGTCTCGGTCCGCGCGGCGGCGCAGTCGTGGACGTCCATGCCGAGCATGTGGCCGGTGCCGTGCAGCGTCCAGCGGCGCTGCAGGCCGAGCTCCAGGACCCGCTCGACCGGGCCCTCGACCAGACCCCACTCGACGAGCCGCTCGGCGAGCACGTGCTGCGCGGCGTCGTGGAAGTCGCGGTACTTGGCGCCCGGCCGGACGGCCTCGATCCCGGCCTCCTGGGCCTCGTACACGGCGTCGTAGATCTTCTTCTGGATCTCGCTGTAGGCGCCGTTGACCGGCAGCGTGCGCGTGACGTCGGCGGTGTAGAGCGAGTGGGTCTCCACGCCGGCGTCCAGCAGGAGCAGGTCGCCGGAGCGGACCGGGCCGTCGTTGCGCACCCAGTGCAGGGTGCAGGCGTGCGGGCCGGCGGCGGCGATGGTGCCGTAGCCGACGTCGTTGCCCTCCACGCGCGCGCGGAGGAAGAAGGTGCCCTCGACGTAGCGCTCGGACGTGGCCTCGGCCTTGTCGAGGACCTTCACCACGTCCTCGAAGCCGCGCACGGTGGAGTCGACGGCCTTCTGCAGCTCGCCGACCTCGAAGTCGTCCTTGACCAGCCGCATCTCGGAGAGGAAGACCCGCAGTTCCTCGTCGCGCTCGGCGGTGACCTTGTCGGTCAGCGCCTTCTCGACGCCGGCGTCGTGACCGCGCACCACGCGGACCGGGCCGGTGGCCTCGCGCAGGCTGTCCGCCAGTTCGCGCACGTCGGCGGCGGGGATGCCGTAGAGCCGCTCGGCCTCGGTCAGGGAGTGGCGGCGGCCGACCCACAGCTCGCCCTGGCCGGAGAGCCAGAACTCGCCGCTCTCGCGGTCCGAGCGCGGCAGCAGGTGGATCGTCGCGCGGTGGCCGGTCGCGGTCGGCTCCAGCACGAGGACGCCGTCCTCGGTCTGGTCGCCGGTGAGGTACGTGTACTCGACCGACGACCGGAAGGGGTACTCGGTGTCGTTCGACCGGGTCCTGAGGTTGCCCGCGGGGATCACCAGGCGCTCGCCGGGGAAGCGCGCGGAGAGCGCGGCACGGCGGCGGGCGGTGTGCCCGGCCTGCTCGACGGGCTCCAGGCCGCGCAGCTCGGTGTCGGCCCAGCCGCTCCTCATGTTCTCGGCGAGCTCGTCGGACACGCCCGGGTACAGGCCGTTCTTACGCTGCTTGATCGGCTCTTCCGGCTCTGTCTCCGGGCCCGCTGCGTCAGCAGCAGGATCAGACACCGTCGCAGTGAGCTCGTCGGCCACGGTCTTCCTCCTCGATACGGCACTGGACCGCCCCCATCGTACGGTCGGGCGGCGGGGGTGCCGGGCCGGGAAGGGGCCGGTCACGGAGCGCGGCGGCGCGCACACGCCCGGGCGGCGTCCGCCCGGGCGCCGGCCGTCACTCGAAGCGTGCCGCCAGCAGGGCCACGTCCTCCGCGCCGTTCGTGGCGTCCAGGCCCTCCGGCAGGACCGTCCGCAGGACGTGGTCGGCGACGGCCGCCGGGTCGTCGCGCAGCGCCCGCGGAACGCTCGCGGCGGCCGTGCGCAGCCGGGCGAAGGCGCGGTCCACCGGCTCGCCCGTACGGTGCAGCAGCCCGTCGGTGTAGAGCAGCACCGTTTCGCCCGGCTCCACCTCGAACTCCAGGCTCGGCGCCTCCCAGCAGGCGAGCATCCCGAGCGGGGCGGACACCGACGTCTCCACGAACTCGGTGCGCCGGTCGCCGAACAGCAGCGGCGGGCTGTGCCCGGCCCCGGCGAGGGTGATCTTGCCCAGGGAGGGCTCGCAGTAGGCGAACAGGGCGGTGGCGGAGCGGGCGGGCTCGGTCAGCCGCAGCAGCAGTTCGAGGTCGGACAGGACGGCGACGGGGTCCTCGCCCTCCATCACCGCGTACGCCCGCAGCGACGCCCGCAGCCGGCCCATCGCGGCGACCGCGCCGGGCCCCGCCCCGGTGACCGAGCCGACCGCGAGGCCGAGCGCGCCCTCGGGCAGCGGCAGCGCGTCGTACCAGTCGCCGCCGCCGCGCGGGCCGGTGCGGTGCAGGGCCGCGAGCTGGACGCCGGGGACCCGGGGCAGCCGGGAGGGCAGCAGCTCCTCCGACATCGTCCGCAGGCACGCGCGGGTGCGCTCCACCTCCAGCAGCCGGGCCAGGTGCTCGGACGCGTAGCGGACGTACAGTCCGGCGAGATGGCGGCGGCGGTCGGACGGCTCGGCGGGTTCGTCGTAGAACCACACCGCCGCTCCGAGGCGGCCGGCGGACTCGGCGGACAGGGAGAGCGCGTAGCTGGCGGCGTAGCCGAGGCGGGTGGCCACCTCGCGGTGGCGGGGGTCGAGGCCGTCCTCGGCGAACAGGTCGGCGTGCACGATCTCGCCGGCGCCGCCCGGCGGGACGACCCCGGTGCCGAGGAGCGCCCCGTAGGGCAGCGCGCGGCGCGGCACGGTCTCGATGTGCCCGAGGTCCGCGCGGCCCAGGCCCAGGCCGACCGTGGTGCGGGGGCCGAGCCCGTCGCCCGGTTCGAGGACGACGAGGCCGCGCCGGGCACCCACCAGGGCGGCGCCGGCGCGCAGCAGTTCCGCCAGGGCTGCGTCGAGCCCGTTCGTCCGGGCCAGCCGCTCGGTGAGTTCGTGCAGGGTCGTCAGGTCCGAGACCCAGCCCGCGAGCCGGTCCTGGAGCAGTGCTCCCGGCGGGTACGGGGCGGGTGCGGGGTCCGGGCTGTTCGGGGCGGCGGCCTCGGGGGTACCCGGAGCGGCGGACACGGAGGCGACAGTGTGTGCGGGGGTCGGAACCGCTGAATCGATTCCAGCCACTTTCGGAGGGTGAGGGGCGTTCATGGCGTCCGGCTTTCCGACCGGTGCGGATTGCTCAAAAGCATCGCAAAACCCCCATGTCATTCTGCGCCGCCAGCAGTGTCTCCACATGTACACGCACTCGTAAGGGGATGTCCAGCATTGTCCTGCCGGTATTCCTGGTGTCAGAGGGACTCCAGGGGTTCTCCGACGGACCCCTTGCGAAATAGCGAAGTTGGCTTAAAACTGCCTCGGGTAACGGTCTATTGCGGTCGACTGGGTTTGCTCCACGGAGCGTCACAGCGGTCGTGATGGGTACGTACTCGGTGAAGGCCAGGGGTGGTGGGAACCGCCCGGAACCTGGCGACGGACCCGGGCGTCTTAGCCACCGACGACCGTGCCCCATCCTCCGCGGTGGAGGCGGAGAGCAAAACGCGCAACGGCAAAACGCCACGCTCCGCCACCCCACGCCACGCCCATACTTTTGCCGGACGCAGGTAGACGCAGTACGGACGGGGCCGCCGCGGACGCAGCCCACGCTCGACCCACAGGGGTTCCCCGTGCCTGACGGCAGGGGTGTGATGCGCCACCAGGTACGCACAGTGAAGTGATCGACACATGGCGTGATACGACCCACGGTGTTGCCAGCGGTGCAACGGAAAGGACGAGCGCTCATGCGCGAGATCCCCGGAAGGCGACGCAGGCTTCTGTCCCGGCGCAGCGACGGGAGGCCTGAGCAGATCAGCGCGGCCCTGACCTACGCGACACGGTGGCGGTGGCCCGTACTCCCGGGCGTGGCACCGGATCCGCAGGGCCGCGGCCGCTGCGGCTGCCCGGACCCGGAGTGCACGGTGCCCGGCGCGCATCCCTTCGACCCGGGACTCCTGGCCGCCACCACCGACGCCCGCATGGTGCGCTGGTGGTGGGCCAACCGGCCCACCGCGCCGATCGTCCTGGCCACCGGCGGCACGGCCCCGTGCGCCGTCAGCCTGCCGGCCCTCCCGGCCGCCCGCGCCCTCGACGCACTCGACCGCGTCGGCATGCGCCTCGGCCCGGTCGTCGCCTCGCCCACCCGCTGGGCGCTGCTGGTGAAGCCGTACTCCATGGAGCAGTTGGGCGAACTGCTCTACGCCAAGGACTTCGTGCCCGGCTCTCTCCGGTTCCACGGGGAGGGCGGCTACCTCGCCCTGCCCCCCTCCGAGACCGGCACCGGATCGATCCGCTGGGAGCGTGCCCCGCTGCCCGGTTCCGCCTCGCCCTGGGTGCCCGACGTGGAGGCCGTCGTGGACGCCGCGGTGGACGCCCTCACCCGTACGGGTGTGAGCGCCCCCGAGTTGTAGGGGTGCCGGGCGCGCCGGAGGGGTGGGTGGGCCGCGGTCGCTATCTTCCGTTCATGAACCTCCGTCTGCTCGCCCTCCTGGGCGTCGTGACGGGCGCCGTCGTGCTGCCGTTCGCCGTGGCGTCCGCGGGTCCCGTGGACAGCGAGGGCCGCGCCGCCGCCCCGCGTCCGCTGTCGCGAGGCGATGACAAGATGCCGCGCGACGGCCACCGCGTGCCCTCCGGCGACGACGGGGCGCCCTCGAAGGCGCGCACCGCGTCCCCGCTGCTGCTCGGACTCGGCCTGGCCACCGCCGCCCGCTGCGGCCCGGAGGTCACGTCTCCCGGCGGCGTCGAGGCGCAGACCTGTGTACTGACCCAGGGCGAGGACACCTGGGCGCGCGCCTACTACCGCAACGCGACCGGCAAGGCCCTGGACGCGGCCCTGAGTCTGATGGCCCCCGGCGACCGGGCGGTGCAGACGCGCTGCGCGCTGGACGGGAGCGACGAGCCGGGGACGTGCGAGACGCCCCGGGAGCACACCCGGGGGACGCCGGCGGCGTACTCGGCCGTCGCCGAGTTCGCGGCACCCGGCGGGCGCGGGCCGCTGCTGCTGCGTTCCGGCAGCAACTAGGCGGCGGACACGGGCGGTTGAGGTGCCGGATGCGCACCGTGAACACCGATGCGCATGGAAAGACCCGGTTGCTGGCGACGGGGGATGCACCAGCAACCGGGCTAGTGGAACGGTAACAAGAGATCGGCGGTTCGCAAATTCGATCTCGGCTTTCCAGTCATCGCGTGTGCCGCCATTCCGGACACCGACTCCCTTTTCCCGAGCGTGAGTTGTGACCGGTGTCACGCACGCCGGGCGGGTGCTTCGGCTGACCGGCCGGTCAGCCGAAGCCGTGGCTCACGAGCCCGGGACCCGGGTCCGCCGCTCCTGAAACGGAAAGGCGGCGTCCGTGGGCCGGAGGCCGCAGAGCGGCCTCCGTGGACCCCGAACCGGCGGTCAGCTGAGCGTGACCTGACGGTTGGTCAGACCGCCCCGCGCCCGGCGCTCCTCCGCGGTCAGCGGCGCCTCGGTGGCCAGGGCGGCGGCCAGCCGCTCGGCGAACTCGGCGGCCGGCTTCTCCACGTCCTCCGCGCCGACTCCGCTCGGCAGGTCCCAGACCGGCACCGTCAGACCGTGCGCGCGGAACGAGCCCACGAGGCGGGTGCCCTCGCCCAGGCTCGAACGGCCCGCCGCGTGCAGGCGCGCCAGGGCGTCCAGCAGCTGCTCCTCCGGGTGCGGCATGACCCAGCGCAGGTGGTTCTTCTCCGGCGTCTCGCACCAGTAGGCGGCGTCCACGCCCTGCAGGCGCACCGTCGGGATGGCCGCGGCGTTGGCCCGCTCCAGGGAGGCGGTGACCTCCGGCGTCGCGTGCTCCGCGTCCGGCACCCAGAACTCGAAGCCCTCGTGCACATCCGGCTCGAAGGGGGCCTTCGGGTCCAGCAGGTCCTGCAGCCGCGGTCCGTCGGCCGGGGCGCGGCGCCCCTGCACCGGCGTGCCCGGCTCGGCCTCCAGGGCCTGCTGGAGCGTGTCGGCGAGGTCGCGGCTGATGTCGCCGGACGCCGTGTCGTTCTGCAGGCCGAGCAGGACCGAGCCGTCGTCGCGGCGCAGCGCCGGCCAGGCCATCGGCAGGACCGTGGCCAGCGTGACGGACGGGACGCCCTCGGGCAGGTCCTCCCGGAGCGTCAGCCGGACCGTGGCGGCGGGGACGAGCTCGCGCAGCGCCACCCAGTCGCACTCGCCGGGGAGACCCTCGAACGGCCGTCGCACCAGCTCGGTGGCCGCGTGCGCGGCGGCCCGGCCGTGGCAGGCCTTGTAACGGCGCCCGCTGCCGCAGGGGCAGGGCTCGCGGGCGCCGACGACCGGGATCTCTCCGTCCGTGAGCTGCGGGCGCTTGGCCTTCGTCTGGGGTCGCTTCTTGGCCATCTGGCTGTCTCCCGGTTACGGCTCGTCTCGTACGGCGGGAGCCTAGCCGTTCAGGCCATCAGCGACGGGATCCTGTGGACAACGCACCGACGGTGGACAACTCGTCCGGCGGTGGGTGAGGGGGCGCGGCGGTGAACAGCGGCGGCCGGCGGCGCCTCGCCTCGACCTCGAACGTCATTTGTCCCCGGATGTCGTCTCGTCCCCGGGTGTCGCTGCGCTTCCGGGCGTCGCCTCAGTCCAGGTCGTCGAAGGCGTCCGCGAAGCTCAGCTCCGGTATCGCCGACACCGGCGGGGCGGTGACGCGCGTAGCGAAGTCGTCGCGGCGGTGTCCGGCGTCGGGATCGTGCACGTCGTCGTGGACCACGACCCACACCGTGACCTCGCCGCGGACGTCGTCGCGCACCCCCCAGTCGTCGGCGAGGGCGGTGATGATGTTGAGCCCGCGGCCGCCGTGCGCGGTGACCGAGGGGGTGGCCGGGGCCGGGCGGGTCGGTCCGCCGCCGTCCGTCACCTCGACGACCAGCCGGCCGCCGGTGTCCACGCGCCACGCGGCCCGGATGGCGCCGTCGCCGGTCAGGGCGCCGCCCAGGGGCCTCCCGTGCTTGCAGGCGTTGCTGAGAAGTTCGGAAAGGATCAGTACGGCGTCGTCGATGACCGGTTCCGCCACGCCATCGCCGCGCAACTGCTCACGCATCCGGTGTCTTGCTGCCCCCACGCCCGCAGGGCCATGGGGTACGGCCATGCTCGACGACGCGGGCACCTCCTGTGCCACCACCAACGCCACCCCCGAGACCTCCTTCGCCCCACGCCACGGTGTGGATGCCCCATTGGCCTGAACCGGAAACCGGCCAATCCCCGTCCGGTGACGCACTGGCAACGGTCGAACACGCTCCGAACGCGCCGGAGCACTCCCTGTCATGGTGTGGCTGGATTGCTGCGGTGTGGCCGATTCCGGAGGATGGTGCAGTACGGCCCCCGGGTCAAGGGGTGCGGCCGATCAGCGGCCGAGCTGATGCAGAACCGCGCGCGGCCGGTTGGTGATGATGGCGTCGATGCCCAGGTCGAGGCAGAGGTCGACGTCCTCGGGGTCGTTCACGGTCCACACGTGCACCCGGTGCCCGGCCCGCTGCAGCCGCTCGATGTAGGCCGGATACTTGCGCACGATCCGGACGGAGGGCCCCGCGATCCGGACGCCCGCCGGAAGGCGCCCGTCCCGGAGCCGGGGCGAGACGAACTGCATCAGGTAGACCGTCGGCAGCGTCGGCGAGGCCGCCTGTACCCGGTGCAGCGAGCGCGCCGAGAAGCTCATGACGCGCACCTGGGACTCCTCGGCGGAGGCCGGGGCGTCCAGGCCGAACCGTTTCAGTAGCAACAGCAGCCGCTCCTCGACCTGCCCCGCCCAGCGCGTGGGGTGCTTGGTCTCGATCGCCAGCTCCACCCGGCGCCCGGAGTCGGCGACGAGCTCGAGCAGCCGCTCCAGGGTGAGCACGGCGGTCTCCTGGGGGTCCTCGGGGCGCACCTCCCAGTCCGGTTCCTCGTCCCGGCCGCGCCGGGAGGCGCGCGCCGGCCAGGAGCCGAAGTCCAGCGCGGTCAGGTCGGCGAGCTCCAGGGCCGACACGGCTCCGCGGCCGTTGGACGTACGGTTGACACGACGGTCGTGGACACAGACCAGGTGGCCGTCCGCGGTGAGGCGTACGTCGCATTCAAGGGCGTCCGCGCCGTCCTCGATGGCCTTCTTGTAGGCGGCCAGCGTGTGCTCGGGGGCGTCCTCGGAGGCTCCGCGGTGGGCGACGACTTGAATGGGGTGCTGCTGCCGTGCGTGGGTCACGGCGTCATGGTGCCACCGCTCGGGGGTACGCGTGACGGCGGGCGGGCGTAGACAATGTGTCCGTTTCGTGTGAGATGACCTATGTAAGGGATGGCCCCGGACCCACAGCCACCGCTTATGGTGCTCTGACGGCCCGTGGGAAAAGCTGAGGACATACACAGGCACATGCACATGCTGAAGCGCGCCGGGTCGTCGACAGGCGTGATCGAGTGTGACCGAGTGAGGCCTGCACCAGCAGCCGTGATTCGAGGAGAAGAGCTGTGAGCACCGAGAACGAGGGCACCGCGGTACCCCCGGCCCCGTCCGCACCTCCCGTGCCGGTGGAATCTCCCGCTGCTTCCCCCGGTACGACCGCCCCCCGGAGCGGCCCGACGCCCCCGCCGCCGAGCACGCCTCCGCACGTGCCGGGCGCCCCGCAGCAGGACGCGGTGCACGGCGGGCCGCCGCCCGCGCACGCGTCGGCGGGCGGCCACGGCGGGACCGGCGCGCCCGGACCGCAGGGCCCCGGCGGGCCCGTCGACGGCTCCTGGCCCCCTCCTGCCCCGCCCGCCGGCCCGTCCTACGGGGACGGCGGCGGTTCGGGCTCCGGGTGGGGTTCGACGTACCAGCAGCCCGCGCCGAAGCCCGGTGGCCGGCGTGGCGGCCTGGTCGCCGCGGTCCTGGTGGCCGCGCTGGTCGCCGGTGGCCTCGGCGGCGGCCTCGGCTACACCCTGGCCAAGAACAACGACGCCGGCGGCTCCACCACCGTCTCCGCCTCCGACACCGGTGCCTCGCAGGTCAAGCGGGACCCGAACTCGATCGCGGGCGTGGCCGGCCAGGCACTGCCGAGCACCGTCACCATCGAGGCCGAGGGCGCCGGCGGCCAGGGTGGCACCGGCACCGGCTTCGTCTTCGACACCCAGGGCCACATCCTGACCAACAACCACGTGGTGGCCGAGGCGGTCGACGGCGGCAAGCTGACCGCGACCTTCCCCAACGGCAAGAAGTACGACGCCGAGGTCGTCGGCCACGCGCAGGGCTACGACGTCGCCGTCGTCAAGCTCAAGAACGCACCGGGCGACCTCAAGCCCCTCGCCCTCGGCGACTCCGACAAGGTGGCCGTCGGCGACGAGACGATCGCCATCGGCGCCCCCTTCGGCCTGTCGAACACGGTCACGACAGGCATCATCAGCGCCAAGAACCGCCCGGTCGCCTCCAGCGACGGCAGCTCCGACAGCAAGGCGTCCTACATGAGCGCCCTGCAGACGGACGCCTCCATCAACCCGGGCAACTCGGGTGGCCCGCTGCTGGACTCGCGCGGTGCGGTGATCGGCATCAACTCCGCGATCCAGTCCACGGGCAGCGGCGGCGGCCTGGGCGGCTCCGGCCAGTCCGGTTCGATCGGTCTCGGCTTCGCCATCCCGATCAACCAGGCCAAGTACGTCGCCCAGCAGCTGATCAAGACCGGCAAGCCGGTCTACGCGAAGATCGGCGCCTCCGTGTCCCTGGAGGACCGCGCGAACGGCGCGAAGATCACCGACCAGGGCGTCAGCGGCTCCGCCCCGGTCGAGTCGGGCGGCCCCGCCGACAAGGCCGGCCTCAAGCCGGGCGACGTCATCACCAAGCTCGACGACCGCGTGATCGACTCCGGCCCGACCCTGATCGGCGAGATCTGGACCCACAAGCCGGGCGACAAGGTGACCATCACCTACCTGCGCGACGGCAAGGAGCGCACCACCGAGGTCACGCTGGGCGCCCGCATCGGCGACAACGGCTGACCCCACACGCCCGCGCCCACCGGTTAGTCTTGTCCCCGCGCCGCCGATCACGGGCAGCGCGGGGAGGCGTGCCCGAGCGGCCGAAGGGAACGGTCTTGAAAACCGTCGTGGCAGCGATGTCACCGTGGGTTCAAATCCCACCGCCTCCGCACGGCGAGCAGTGAGAACGGCCCCTGACCAGGAAGATTCGGTCAGGGGCCACTCTCATGTCCGGTCACCGTCGCTGTCCGCTGTTCCCCGCTGTTCCCCTTCTGGCACGCCTATGGCACGGACACCTTCTGATCCGTAGCTCTACAGAGATCGGTCAGCGGCGGTCATGCAGGGTGCCCGGAGGCCCCTGACGGCCCGAACGGGATGCTGCCGGTTGCAGGGGTTGCTGCATTCCGCTGCTGTACCGCAGAACCACCGGACCAGATGCAACAGCGTGTAGCCGTCAGGCCTCACGTCAGCAAGTGCCCTGGTCGGCATGCCTTTCGACGGGGGCGTCGCTCGGTTCGTCCATGTTGATGACGATCTTCCCGGCACCACGCGTCTCGGCGAATGCTCGTTGTGCATCGTGCAGACGGGTCAGCGGGAAGCGCGCGGCGATGCGAGGGGCCAGAACCCCTGCTCGTGCCGCGTCGGCCAGAGCGGCGAAGTGCGCCCGTGTGTGCATGGAGGAACCGATGAGCGTGATGTTGTGCAGGTAGAGTCGGCGAAGGTCGAACTCCACGACTCTGCCGGCCACAGCCCCTGCGATCACCCAGCGGCCGTCGTCCCGTAGCGTAGGCATCAGCGTGCCGATGAGTGGCCCGCCGACGACATCGGCCACCGCGTCCAGGCCGTCCGGGGCGAGGGCCCTCACCTGCGCGGCCAGATCCTCCGCATCCCGCAGGAGGACGTGCGCGGCTCCGGATTCCCGTACCGCCTCGGCGTTGGCCGCACTGGTGACGGCCACCACCTCGGCGCCTCGTGCGGACGCCAGCTGAACGAGGGCCAGTCCCACGCCTCCGGAGGCGCCGGTGACCAGCAGCCGTTCCCCGGAGCGCACCCTTGCGCGGTCGAGCATCCCGGTGGCGGTGCCGTAGGCGACGGGCAGACAGGCCAACTGTTCGTCCGTCAGGGGACTGCCGGTCATATCGTGCACATGATCGGCGTCAACGGTGACGAACTCGGCGAATCCACCGTCGGCCTCGCTGCCCAGGAACCCCACCGGCGGCTTGTCCGCACTGCTGTCACGGTAGAGCCCGGGGTCGACCAGGACGCGTCGCCCCAGCATGTCCGGCGGGACCCCAGGGCCGAGGGCGCTGACCACGCCCGCGATGTCGCCCCCCTGAATCCGGGGGCAGTCGATCGGCCCCAGCCATCCGGACACGGCGTTCGGATCGTCGGGGCTGCCGTAGGCCCCCTCCCGCGTCCAGAGGTCCGTGTTGTTCACCGCCGCGGCCGTGACCCGGACCTGCACCTGATGCGGCTCTGGAACGGGTACCGGCCAGTCGCGGCGGATCTCCAGCTTGTCCAGGCCTCCGTGGCCGGTGAGCACAGCAGCCGTCATCAGATCTTTCATGTGAAGAATCCTATGCCGGGCGTCCCAATAGCCCCGCTTGCCCGCCTTGGGATTCCTGTCCTCGGCCACCGGTAGCGAGAAGCGAGTTCCTCGACCCCACCACCCTCCCCGCTCCCATCCCGTCCGCCGTCGCCCGACAGACCGTGGAGCGGGCGTGGTCCAGGACACCCTCCGCTCGGGTGTCGCACCGTCCTCGCCCCGTGACGGTCGCGTCCCGGGTCTGTGACATCGGCGGTCGGTGTGCTGCGGCCGGAGAAGGGCGTTGCTACGGTCCCGGTCCGGGTGGCCCGGACGGGCCGCCGTACCAACGGCTGTGTGCACAGCCGTATGCACAACAGGGGGGCGTCCCAGATGAAGGCCAGCCGTCTCAGACCCGCCGGTGTCGCGCTCGCGGCCGTCGCGTTGTCCGCCGTGCTCACCGGATGCGGGGGGAGCGCGGGCGCCGCCGGGGCCGCCGCGAAGCCGGGTGCGGGCGGCACGGCCACCGCCTCGCCCGACGCGGCGGCCACCGCCGCCACCACCACCGTCCCGTCCTCCGGCGCCGCCGCGAAGAAGCCCGGTGCGGTTGCGGGCGCGGGGGCGACGGCCGGCGCCACGCCCGCCGGGAAGACCGGCACCACACCCGCCGGGAAGACGGGTGCCGGACCCGCCGGGAAGGCCGGCCCCGGACCGGCCGCCAGCGGCGCGCCCGCCGCCGACTGCGCCGGGAAGGCGCCGGACCCGGACCACGTCGATCCCGACGAATTCGCTGTCTACCGCGTCGAGGAACTCGACGGCGCCACCGGCAAGGTCAACCTCGTGATCCAGCACGGGGCCTGGGGGTGTCCCGGCAAGGACACGGACGGCGCGCCCTTCGTCGTCACCGGCGAGGAGAGCCGCTGGGCCCTCGACCAGGCCGCGTACGTCACCGCCACCAACCCCGTCACCGACAGCAGCGAGAACCGGCGGATCGGCGTGCAGGAGCTGATCGACTGGATCGAGGCGCATCCGGACTCCGGCCTGGTGTTCCGGTACGAGACCGGCGACGACGGCGCGATCCACCGGCTGGACGAGGTGTTCACGCCGTAGCGGGTACGGGCCGCTGTCACGGCCGGTGAGCCGTCATGCGGGCCGCCGAGGCGACGGTCGCGCGAGCCTCGTGCTCGGGCAGGCCCGCGCGTACGGCCGCGTCGACCAGGGGATCGACGAGGGCCGGTCCGATGCCGTCCTCGTAGGCGCGGCAGGCCGCCCAGAACAGCCGGGTGTTGCGCTGGCCCTCGTGCGCCCCGAGGACGAACTGCACCAGCCCCTGGCCGTGCCGGCCCGCCGACGCGGGCGCCGGGTGGTGCGCCGGGCGGGGAGGCGGCAGCAGCAGCCGCAGGAGGGCCGGCGGACAGGGCGCGGGCGCGAGGCGGGCGGTGCCGGGGGCCGTGCCGTACACCCCGTGCTCCGTGCGGGAGCCGGGACCGACGAGATAGCCGCCCGCACCGCGGATGTCGATGCCGGGGGCGAGTCGCCCCGCCGAGTTGGGGACGACGGCGTCCGCGGGACCTCGCAGCCACAGATGGCGGCCGCCGCTGGGGGTCAGCACGACCACGGTCGGGGGGATCGTGAACAGGTGGCGCAGGGCGAGTTCGCGCAGGGCCGCCGAGGAGTCCGTGCCGGACTTGGTGTCCAGGTCGACGCCGATGAGGTGGTACGGCGGCAGTCCGCAGGCGATGCCGTAGCCGGTGGACCAGGGGGCCGCGGCGAACAGGGCGCGGATGCGCGCGGGGTCGGTGGAGGCGTCGTACACACCGTGGCCGAAGCGGCCGCACTCGCCGTGGCAGGGGGCCGGGGCCGGGTCGTCGCGGTGCGGGGAGCGCAGGGCCGGCAGCTTCGTCCGGGACAGGGGGATGACGGCCAGTCCGCGTTCGGCGGCTGACAGGGCGTGTGCGAGGGCCAGCGTCGCGGCCTGCCGGTCGATGGTGGCCATGCCCCTATGTTCGTACTCACGTTCGAAAAAGGGAAGAGGGTGCCCGTCGGCCGTCTCGACACACCGGGGGCCGTCGATGCGGACGCCCTGGTTGCCGAAACGCTTCAGCGTGTGCGGTGGCCGGGCGCGGGGTGCCCGTGGTGGTACGAATCGTGGCCTCTGGGCCATGAAAGGTGGCGAAGGGGGTTTATCGACTTGTCCTCACGCTTGCGTGCGAATCATGGCGTCCGGGATGAATCATCCGGGATTCCCTGGGCAACCCTGATCCTGCGACGTCGTGGAGAAACCCGGGGCCGGTCGGCCGACCGCCCTGGTGACAGCCGAAGTTCAGGTACCTCACGCCTCAATGTCTCCGGCAGGGAAGCCGGTTCCTACCTCGTACTGGAGGAGCGCACATGGCAAGCATCCGTACGGCCGTCCACTTCACCCGCCTCTGGTGAGCCGGGTCGGACCGGCGCATTTGGGGATCCGCCGGTCCTGAGCGCCCCTGTGGGGTGTGCTTGTGGGGTTGCACAACGCCTGCGCGGCGGTGCTTCGGCGCCGCCGCGCAGGCGCTTTCACGCGGCCGCGACGGGATTGGGGCTGCAACCGGCTGACGGATGGTCAGAAGGGTGGCCGGGCCCCGGGGTGAACCCCCAGTGCGCGCGGCCCGCTCGTCCACCTTCAGGAGGTGCGGCGGGCCCCACCCCTACAACCTGAGGGGGACCCCGCTTCGGGACCTGGGGCCGATCCGCGGGGGCGGGCGCGCTCCTAGCGTGGAGCCATGACCACACCCGTCTGCACCAGTGCGTCGCACGCCGCCGCCCCGATGACGCGGACCCCGGCGTATCCGTCGTTCACCTCGTACGTGAGGGCCCGCCGGCCGGTGCTGCTGCGTACCGCCCGGTCGCTGACCGCGAACGCGAGCGACGCGGAGGACCTGCTGCAGACCGCGTTGACGAAGACGTACGTGGCGTGGGAGCGGATCGAGGACCACCGGGCGCTCGACGGCTATGTGCGCCGGGCGCTGCTGAACACACGCACCTCCCAGTGGCGCAAGCGCAGGGTCGACGAGTTCGCGTGCGAGGAGCTGCCCGAACCGGAGCCCGTGCCCGGCGCGCCCGACCCGGCGGAGCAGCAGGCGCTGCACGACGCGATGTGGCGGGCGATCGCGAAGCTGCCCGCCCGGCAGCGGGCCATGGTCGTCCTCAGGTACTACGAGGACCTCTCCGAGGCCCAGACGGCGGAGGTGCTCGGGGTGTCCGTGGGCACGGTGAAGTCGGCGGTCTCCCGGGCGCTCGGCAAACTGCGCGAGAATCCCGAGCTGGGCCTCGTACGCTGATCGTCCGTCCCGCGCGTCGTCCCGCGCCCCTCCGCGGCGGCCCGTGTGTCCTGTGGCACGGTCCACCAGTGCGAAAGGTCACGTGATCGATGGCCCGCCCCTAGTGACATACCGCGTGGTATGTGAGCAGAATCAGCGCAGCCCTTACCGCCGCGTAGGCAATGTCGCCCCCGGGAGGACGCCGTGCTGAGCACCATGCAGGACGTACCGCTGCTGATCTCGAGGATCCTGACCCACGGGTCGACGGTCCACGGGACCTCGCAGGTGACCACCTGGACCGGCGAGGGGGAACCGCACCGCCGTTCCTTCGCCGAGATCGGCACCCGGGCGGCCCAGCTGGCGCACGCCCTGCGCGAGGACCTCGGGGTGGTGGACGACGAGCGCGTGGCGACCCTCATGTGGAACAACGCCGAGCACGTCGAGGCCTACTTCGCCATCCCCTCCATGGGGGCGGTCCTGCACACGCTCAACCTGCGCCTGCCCGCCGAGCAGCTGACCTGGATCGTCGACCACGCGGCCGACCGGGTCGTCATCGTCAACGGTTCGCTGCTGCCGCTGCTCGCCCCGCTGCTGCCGCACATGAAGACCGTCGAGCACGTCGTCGTCTCCGGTCCCGGCGACCGCGCGCTGCTCGCGGACGCCTCCGTCCGGGTCCACGAGTACGAGGACCTGATCGCCGGGAAGCCGACCGCGTACGACTGGCCCGAGCTGGACGAACGCCGGGCCGCCTCCATGTGCTACACCTCCGGCACCACCGGCGACCCCAAGGGCGTGGTCTACAGCCACCGTTCGGTCTACCTGCACTCCATGCAGGTCAACATGACCGAGTCCATGGGCCTCACCGACCAGGACACCTCGCTCGTGGTCGTCCCCCAGTTCCACGTCAACGCCTGGGGCCTGCCGCACGCCACCTTCATGACCGGTGTCAACCTGCTGATGCCGGACCGCTTCCTGCAGCCCGCCCCGCTCGCCGAGATGATCGAGGGCGAGAAGCCGACCCACGCGGCCGCCGTCCCCACCATCTGGCAGGGCCTGCTCGCCGAACTGACCGCCCGGCCCCGGGACGTCTCCTCCCTCACCCAGGTCACCATCGGCGGCTCCGCCTGTCCGCCCTCCCTCATGGAGGCCTTCGACCGGCTGGGCATGCGGGTCTGCCACGCCTGGGGCATGACGGAGACCTCCCCGCTCGGCACGGTCGCCCGTCCCCCGGCCCACGCCGTCGGCACGGACGAGGAGTTCGCCTACCGGCTCACCCAGGGCCGTTTCGCGGCCGGTGTCGAGGCCCGGCTCACCGGCCCCGGCGGCGAGCGGCTGCCCTGGGACGGCGAGTCCGCGGGCGAGCTGGAGGTCCGCGGCCCCTGGATCGCCGGCGCCTACTACAACGGCCCCGACGCCGAACCGCTGCGCCCCGCCGACAAGTTCAGCGAGGACGGCTGGCTGAAGACCGGAGACGTCGGCACCATCAGCCCCGACGGCTTCCTCACCCTCACCGACCGGGCCAAGGACGTCATCAAGTCCGGCGGCGAGTGGATCTCCTCGGTCGAGCTGGAGAACGCCCTGATGTCCCACCCGGCCGTCGCTGAGGCAGCCGTCGTCGCCGTCCCCGACGACAAGTGGGGCGAGCGGCCGCTGGCCACCGTGGTCCTCAAGGAGGGCGCCGGCGCCGACTTCGAGACCCTGCGCACCTTCCTCCTGGAAGAGGGCAAGATCGCCAAGTGGCAGCTCCCCGAGCGCTGGACGGTGATCGAGGCCGTCCCGAAGACCAGCGTCGGCAAGTTCGACAAGAAGGTGCTGCGCCGCCGGTACGCCGCCGGGGACCTGGACGTCACCAACCTCTGACACCCCCCCCGTGGGGCACGCGGCCGGGACCCACGCGGTCCCGGCCGCGGTCAGTTGGTCCCGATCCGGGCCAGCAGGTCGACGATCCGGTCCTGCACCTCGGCGCTGGTGGACCGCTCCGCAAGGAACAGCACCGTCTCGCCGGAGGCCAGCCGCGGCAGGTCGGCCTGGTCGACCGCGGCCGTGTAGACGACCAGCGGCGTGCGGTTGAGCTGCCCGTTCGCGCGCAGCCAGTCGACGATCCCGGACTGGCGCCGGTGCACCTGCATCAGGTCCATCACGACAAGGTTCGGCCGGAACTGCCCGGCGAGCGTCACCGCGTCGGTGTCGCTCGCGGCCCGCGCCACCTGCATCCCGCGCCGCTCCAGCGTCGAGGTCAGCGCCAGCGCGATCTCCGCGTGCTCCTCGATCAGCAGCACGCGCGGCGGGTGCTGCTCGCTGTCGCGCGGGGCGAGCGCCTTCAGCAGGACGGCGGGATCGGCGCCGTACGCCGCCTCGCGGGTGGCCTGTCCGAGTCCCGCGGTCACCAGCACGGGCACCCCGGCGGCCACCGCGGCCTGCCGCAGCGACTGCAGCGCGGTGCGCGTGATCGGCCCGGTCAGCGGGTCGACGAACAGCGCGGCGGGGAAGGCGGCGATCTGCGCGTCGACCTCCTCGCGGGAGTGCACGATGACCGGCCGGTAGCCGCGGTCGCTCAGCGCCTGCTGCGTGTCGACGTCCGGGGCGGGCCACACCAGCAGCCGGCGCGGGTTGTCCAGCGGCTCCGGCGGCAGCTCGTCGTCCATCGGCTGCGGCCGCGGCGTGTCCGCGATCTCCACGGCACCGCCCGGACCGTCCAGCGGCTCGGGCCCCTCGGCCGCGTTCTCGTCCGGTGCTCCTATGGCGTACGACCGTCCGGCACCCTCGGTGGCGGGCGCGAGCCGGGACTGCCCGGCCAGGGACGGCTGCGCGGGCAGGGACGGCTGCCCGGCCTGCGAGGGCTGTCCGCCCACGGGGGGCTGCGCGGGCGGCTGTTCGGCCTGCGGATGCGGCCGGGCGGTCTGCTCCGGCCGGACGTTCTGCGCCTGGCGGCCCGTCTGCTCCGGGCGGGCGGCGGCCGGGTCGGGCGGGGTGCCCAGCTTGCGCCGGCGTCCGGAACCGGAACCGCCGGTCCCGTGCGGAGGCGTGGCCCCGCCGGGCTGGGGGACCTGCACCTGCGCCGCCTGGCGGCTGAACGGGACGCCCTGACCGAGCGTCCGCACACTGAACGCCCGCCCCTGCGTCGAGTGGGGGTCGACCGGCGCGGCGGCCTCGGCGGGCAGCGGCTGCGACGCCCGCGCGGCCGCACCGCCGGCGGCCGGCTGCCCGGCCGGCGGAGCCGCGGGCCGTCCGGGGGTCTGCTCGGGCGGGAGCGGGGCCGCCTGGGCGGGCGTGCCCTGCGCGGGCGTACCGGCGGCCGGGGCGGGCCCGGCCGGCTGCGAAGCGCCCTGAGCGGGCGGCACGGGGGCGCCGGGCGCGCTCTGCGGGGTGGACGCCGGTGCGCCGGGCGCGTGGGGCGGTACGGGCACGGCGGCACCGTCCGGCGGTACGGGGGTGCCCGTGCCGGAGGTGTCGTCGGCGCCGGGCCACGGCTGCGGGGCCGGGACGCCCGGGGCCGGCTGTCCGGCGGGGACACCCGGAGCCGGGATGCCCGGAGCCGCCGCGCCCTGCGGCGCGACGGGCTGTCCCGCCGGTACGCCCTGTCCCGGGACGCCCGGGGCGGGCACCGCCTGCGGTGGGACCGCCTGGCCGGGGACCGCCTCCGGGGGAAGGCCGCCGCCGGGGACCGCCTGGGGCGGGGCGGGAACGGCACCGGCACCCTGCGGGGGGAGCGGCTGGGCGGGACCGCCCTGGGCGGGCGGCGGGACCGGCCCGGCCATGCTCCGCGCGGGGGGCTGCTGCACCGGCACCGGCTGCTGCGCCGGTGCCTGCGGGACGACGACCGGCTGGACGACACCGGACGGGGCCGCGACGGGCTGGGCGACGACCGGCTGGCCGGGGGCGGCCTGGGCCAGGACCGGCTGCCCGGGAATCACCGGTGCCACGACCGGCTGCCCGGGCGCGACCGGGGGGATGGTGGGAACGACGGCTTGCGGAACCGCCTGCGGGACGGCCTGTGCGGCTGGTGCCACCTGGCCCGGGGCGCCGTGTGCCGGCACGGGCGCGCCCGGCTGTACGGGCTGACCCGGCACCTCCGGCCGGCCGGGCAGAGCTTGGGGCGCCTGCTGTCCCGGAGCCACGAGGCCGCCCTGCGGGACGGGAGCGCCCTGCGGCGGAACCACACGGCCCTGCCCCGGTACGGCACCCTGGGCCTGAGGCTGGGCCGCGGCGGCCGCCGGTGCCTGCGGCGGGACGCCCGGCACGGGCGCCGCCTGTACGGGCGCGGGCTGCGCGGCGGCCGCGCCCTGCGCGGGAATCCCCTGGGCGGGCGTCGTTCCCTGGGCAGTCGAGTCGGCGGGCTGGGCCATCGCGCGCCGACGGCGTCCCGTCGGCGCGCTCGTGGGATGCGGCTGCGGCGGGGTGTGGTCGTCGGCCTGGTCGTGGGGCACGGCGTCGTGCCGGCCGCCGTCGGTACCGGCGCCGGGCGCGACGCCCTGCGGCGGCACCTGGACCGGGGCCTGCCCCTGTCCTTGTCCCTGCGGGGCGCCGGACGGGCGGTCCGCCTCGGCGGGCGGCAGCGCGAAGACCGCACGGGGAGCCGCCTCCTGCGCGGCGGCACGCTCGGTCGCCGCGGCGAGGGCACGCCGACGGCGCCCGGTCGGCTGCGCCGCCTGCGTCCCGTCCGTCCGCTGCTCCGCCACCGCGGGCAGCGCGGGCGGCAGCGCCTGCGGTTCACCGGCGTCGCGCCGGGCCTGCCGCCCGGCGGGCACGGGCACGCCCTGCGGGGGCACCGTGCCGCCCAGGCCGTTGCCGGACGCCGCGGTCCCGGCGGCGTGTTCTGCCGCCGTGACGACGGCGCCCTCGGTCACGTCGTCCGTCCCGCCCTCGGCGTCCCCGGCGTCCCCGGCGCCCTCGGCGGGCCGTCCGCGGCGCCGTCCCGTGCCGCCGGAGGCGTCGGCACCCTGGTCGGCCGTCTGCGCGGACTGCTCGGCGGCACGCCGGCGGCGCCGTCCGGTCGGGGCGGTCGCAGCGGTCGGGGCGCCGGATGCCTCGCCGGCGGCCTCGTGCTCGCTCTCGAGGAACGCGTCCGTGGAGGACCGCCGGGCACGCCGCCGCCCCCCGCTCGGGGCGGGCTCGGCAAGGGCGACCTCCGCCGAGACGTCCGCTCCCCCCGTGGCCGCGTCCGGGACCAGGTCCGCCCGCGTGTCCGTGAAGGGAACGGGGGCGCCGGCCGTGACGGCCCCCGCGCCCGCGCCGAGCGGCACCTCGAGGACGTAGGCGTTGCCGCTCATCCCCGGCACCTCGTGCGTCTGCAGCACACCGCCGTGCGCCCGGACGATCCCGCGGACGATCGGCTCGTGCACCGGGTCTCCCCCGGCGTACGGTCCGCGCACCTCGATCCGTACGACCTCGCCGCGCTGCGCCGCCGCCACCACGACGGTGTTGTCCATGTAACCGCCCGCCGACACCGGGGCGTTGCCGGTCGCGTCGACGCCCGCCACGTCGGCGACGAGGTGGGCGAGCGCGGTCGCGAGCCGCCGCGGGTCGACCTCGGCCTCGATGGGCGGCGCGTGCACGGCGAACTGCACCCGGCCCGGGCCCACCAGCTCGACGGCCCCGTCGACGCCGGCGGCGACGACCGCGTCGAGCATCACCTTCGTACGGGTGATCTCCTCGCTGCCGGCGTCGATGCGCTGGTAGCCGAGGACGTTGTCGATGAGGGTGGTGATGCGCGAGTAGCCGGCCGAGAGATGGTGGAGCACCTGGTTGGCCTCGGGCCACAGCTGCCCGGCGTCGTCGGCGGCGAGCGCGGCGAGCTCGCGGCGGAGTTCGTCGAGGGGGCCGCGCAGGGAGCGGCCCAGCAGGGTGAGCAGCTGCTCGTGCCGGGCGGCCAGCGCCTCGAAGCGGTCCTTCTCCCGCTCGCCGAGGGCGGCGTACCGCTCCTCGTTCGCGGCGAGTTCCTCCGCGTGGCCTTCGGTGAGTTCCTCGATCTCGGCGACGTGCCGCTGGCGCAGGGCGGTCAGCTCCGAGGCGTGCTCCTCGGCGAGACGCTCCAGCTCCTCCTCGTGCCGCTTGTCGGCGGCGGCCTTCTCCTCGGTGAGCGTGTCCAGCGGACGCCGGTCGGCGAAGGTCATGACGGCGCCGACGAGCTGGTCGCCGTCGCGGACGGGGGCGGTCGTGAGGTCGACCGGCACCTTGCCGCCGCTCTTGGACCACAGCACCTGCCCGCGCACCCGGTGCTTGCGTCCGGAGCGCAGGGTGTCGGCGAGCGGGGACTCGTCGTACGGGAAGGGCGAGCCGTCGGGGCGCGAGTGGAGGACGAGGTCGTGCAGCTCGCGGCCGCCGAGTTCGCCGGCCCGGTAGCCCAGGATCTGGGCGGCGGCCGGGTTGACCAGGACGATCCGCCCGTCGGTGTCGGTGCCGACGACGCCCTCGGACGCGGCCCGCAGGATCATCTCGGTCTGCCGCTGCGAACGCGCCAGCTCGGCCTCGGTGTCGACGGTGCCGGACAGGTCGCGCACGACCAGCATCAGCAGTTCGTCGCCGCTGTAGCCGTGCCCGTCGTAGGCCTGCTGCCCGTTCTCCAGATTCGCGCTCGTGACCTCGACCGGGAAGTCGGTCCCGTCGGTGCGCCGGGCGGTCATCCGGGTCGGCTTGGTGCGCCCGCGCGGGTCGATGTGGTCGGGGCGCCGCATGGAGCCGGGGATCAGCTTGGAGTCGAACTCCGGCAGCAGGTCGAGCAGACCCCGCCCGACGAGCGCGGTCCCCGGGGTCTCGAAGGCCTCCAGGGCGATGGTGTTGGCGTTGACGACCGTCCCGTTGGCGTTGACCAGCAGCAACGCGTCGGGCAGCGCGTCGAGTATGGCTGCGAGGCGAGCAGCGCCTCGGGATGGCCTGCTGCTCACGAGACGCTTCCTCCCTGTTACCGCATTACCGCACCTAGCCGACCGCGGGGGCCATCTTGCCAACCGGCCCGCGACGTGTCACGCGAGGGAGTCTATGCGCTGAGGTTGCGCCCGCGACGCAGGATGAGAGGGAGGTCGCACCACAAAGTGAGGCCGAACCGGTGACCCTGCGCTTCCACTTCGCACGACCTTCGCCGGACCTTTACGGACGCGCTCGCGCACACGCCCTCCGGTCGCTGTCACCGCCGTGCGGGCCCCGTGCCGTGCCCGCCGGGTGCCTTGCCGTGCCCGGCGTGTGCCGCGCCCGCGAGCCTGGAACCGGCGCGGGGCAGCAGCGGCACGAGCCGGTCCCAGCGGTCGATCCGGCAGCCGTCGCCGCGGTCGAACGACGTGTCGACGGGGCGCCCGGCCCAGGTCCCGTTGACATGGGCGGTGGCCGGCCCGCCGTACCGCAGGGTGCATACGGCGTCGTCAGGGACGGGTGCGAAGACGTCGCGCCCCCAGCGCGTGTTCCGGTCGAGCGCCCCGCACGCGCCCCGCGCATCGGGATGGCTGCCGCCGAAGGGATGGCAGTACAGCTCGTACGTCCCGTCCCGCCCGCCGCCCGCGTGCCGCACGGTCACCGTGAGGTGGTCACCGGCCCGGTCCTCGTCGCGGACGGGCGGGGGCGCGGCGGCGGACGCGAGGGCGGCCGGCCCGGCGGCGGCGAGCGACGTGAGCGCGACGAGGGAGGCGGAGGCCCCGAGGAGCAGCCGCCTCAGGGGCCGCGGGGCGCCGGGCCCCTCGGCGCGCCGGAGGAGCCGGGGCAGCCGGGGGAGTCCAGGGCGTCGGGAACGATGATCGAGGGAGCTGACCTGCACCATGCCCGGACTAACGCGCCACCCCCCCGGTACGTTGCGCCGCGCCCGACGCTCCGGGAAGGACTTTGCCCTGCGGCCCGCCTGCCTAGTACCGTGGGGGGCGATTGGTGACACCGCGCTCGGCTGTGTCATCATCTGCACGCACCACTCGCGCGCTCGCGGGAGCGGTTGTGCTGGAGGCGTCGCCTAGTCCGGTCTATGGCGCCGCACTGCTAATGCGGTTTGGGCCTTAAAGCCCATCGAGGGTTCAAATCCCTCCGCCTCCGCGCTTGATCACCGAAGCCCCGGTCCACCCGACCGGGGCTTCGTTGTCGTCCGCCCCCCACCTCGCCTCCCATCCTTCGGCGAGACGCCCCTCGAACCGCGTTTTCCCAGGTCGCAAGCGGTGCGGGGAACGGATTTCACATGACGGCGGCAGTCATGTAATGTTCTTCCTGTCGCCGCGAGCGGGCCGAAAGGACCGAAAGCGAAGACAACAACAGAACAAGCACTCGTAGCTTAACGGATAGAGCATCTGACTACGGATCAGAAGGTTGCAGGTTCGAATCCTGCCGAGTGCACACAGATCAGAGGCCCCGGAGAGATCCGGGGCCTCTGGCGTTTCAGGGGCGTACCGCAGCGAAGTACAGCAACCGTGTCATCCGCTACCGCCCATCGCGTCGGGCCGATCGCGGCCCGCACCTCTTCCTCGCTCGCCTCTGCGTAGACCTCCACGTCATGGCGATCTGCGAGTGCCGCAGGATCCGCTGTGCCACTTTCGGGTTCACCGTGAGGGCGACCAGCAGCGAGCTGCACGTGTGTCGGGTGTTCCGCAGCGGGATGACCCGGAGGCCGGCACGACGAGCCCGCAGCGCGAACATGCGGGTGAGGTTGCCCGGCTCGATCGGCGTGCCGTACTTCGTGGTGAAGATCAGGTCATGGCCGCTCTGCCCCTAGGCGCTTGTCGTCGGCGTGGTCCCGCGACCCCGACTACGCAGCCAAGAAGGCCCGCGTCGGCCAGGGTGACAACCACACGCCGCCCGGCATCGCACCTGGGCGGCGCGTCACATCACAACCGACCCGCCGCTATACGCCGGTGGTGCCGTCAATGCGTTCCCGGAGCAGATCGGCGTGGCTGTTGTGGCGGGCGTACTCCTCGATCATGTGGACGTAGATCCAGCGGAGGTTGACGTCCTGGTCCATGAAGCGGCCTGTGTCGGTCAGAGCACGGTGGGCGCAGAGCTCGCGGGGCGCGGGCGATCTCCGCGTGCCAGGTCGCGAGGGCCCCGCGCAGGGGGGCACCCTCGGCCAGTTCGAAGCCGCCGTCGGGGCCGTGCGGGTCGGCCTGCGGGTCGTAGATGGGCGGGGCCTGTTCCCCGGCGAGCACGCGGCGGAACCAGTTCCGCTCCACCTCGGCCATGTGCTGGACGATGCCGGTCAGAGTGAAGCCGGACGGCGGCACGGACGCCGTGGCAGCCTGCTCATCGTCCAGATCCTCACACTTCATGGCGTTCGTGAGGCGGATCGCGTGGGGCTCGCCCGGCGCCGTAAGCGCTCGGCCGCCTGATGCTGAGCTGGTTCTAGTGCCGCATCAGGGAACGTTCGCCCTGCTGTGAGGCCCTACCTGTCGACGACTTAGGCCGCTGGCGACAATCGACCGATGTCCACCATCGAACGCCCTATGCCGCCCCTGGATGGGAGCCGAGGTGCCTGGTGGGGGATTGTGCGGAGGCTGACCGCGGATCCAGAGTGCCCGCGTGGGGAGCTCAACACCATTGGGGTGATCTCGCAACTTTTGGACTCAAGAAAAGCGCTTATTCCGTCGAATACCGGCACGAAAGTATCACTGGTGCTCGGCAGGAGGAAGCGTGATCATTCGGAAAGGCTGGCCACGGTCCCTACCGGGCCGGCGACGCTTGGCGGCCGTAGCGGTCGCCGTGCTCACCGCCCTGGCCGCCTTGGGCCTGGCACAGCCGTCGTCGGCCGCGCAGGGAACCGGACCGTGCCCACGCAGTAACGCGCTGAGGCAGTTCAGGGCCGCCGACAACGTCGGGGCCACCTATACGGTCTCGGGCCACACCACGACGTACACCTTCTACTCGTTCACCGATGAGCACCCGACCAACGGCGTTCCGGGCCTGGTGGACTACTGCGTGTACCCGTCGACGCGCCCGCGGACGGTGAGTCCCGAGGCGCGAGGGGCGAACGGGCAACAGTGGCTGTCGGCCATCGGCTCCAACAACTTCGCCTTCCAGCGTCCGGACGGCAACCCCAGCAACATCCCGCTGAACGGGCAAGTGACGCAGATGGGTACGGCGACGTGGCGAAACAGTGCGCCCCGAGCCCAGACCATCCTGCTGCACATCAACGACCCGGCAGTATGCGCCAGGATCTACGGCGACGACCCGGGCACCTGCTTCGTCAAGCCGTCGAACAATCCGCAGCAGCCGATCTGCAACCGCGGTGCCTCGGACATGGCGTACAACGCGATGCCGTACGGGGTCACGGACTGTTACACCGCTGCTCTCGGCTTCGAGGCGCAGTCCGTGAACGAGTTCGGCGACGAGGTGGCTCTCGCGGGAACCGGGCGGCGGCTTGACACCCTGCAGGTGATGTTCGCCAGTTACGCCTGCCAGTCCGGATCCTGGACCTCCAGATGCACGTCGGCTCCAGGGGCGACGTTCGACCACCCGATCACGGCGAACGTCTACGCGCCGGACGACCTCACCCACCCCCTTGCGACACTGACCCGGACGGTGACGTTCCCCTACCGGCCGTCCTCGGATCCGGCCAACTGCCCACGGAACCCTTCGCAGTGGTACAACCCGGCAGGGAATCGCTGCCAGAACTCGATCGGCACCGTGGTCACCTTCGATTTCAGCGGACAGACGCTCCCCGACCAGGTGGTGTGGACAGTCGCCTTCAACACCTCGCACTCCGGGTACGACCCGATCGGGACGGCCGCGTGCTCGACCGAGCCGGGCGGCTGCCCGTACGACAGCCTGAACGTCGGCGCGACCAGCTTCCCCAACGCGCCCTATGCCGGGACCGACGTCGATCCCGACATCGCCTACCTCAGCACCCCGCCGATCACAGGCACACTCCGGCCCGACTCCGGCTTCGCCGACTTCCGGCCGCTGGGCGCGATCACCACCACGACGTAGATCGCCCTTTCCCAGTCCGGCCAAGAGCGCGGGCGCGGCGGGTCCCACCAGGTCTGCCGCGCCCGCCGCCTCGCGAAGCCGAGACTGGCGACCAGTGCCCCAAAGGCGACGTTCGCCCCGTCATCATGCCCCTCACCGACCATCCACACAGAGCTACGGAACAGAGGGCCGGCGGGGCGCCAAGTGCTGGAAAGGGGGGTGGGGTCGGAGCTGCACGAGGCCCCGGAGCCATCGGGCCCGGAGAACTCTTCTGAGCCACCCCCTTTGGCCGCCATGCCCCAGCGAGCGAGGCATCGGGTCGGCACCACCAACAGCCGGCAGGCTAGCTCCGAGAGCTGACAACCGCTCCAGGCTTGGAAAGCGTGTTGGCCAGGTGATGAGGGGGGTGGGGTCTGTGGCCTGCAACATAGTCCCGAGGTCGCTCCCGGGGACCTTTGTGCCCACCCCCTTGACCGCGGACCTCGAAGGTTCTCTGACCGGTCTCACTCCGCCAGGCAAGCTAGCAGGGGGGACTGTCAACGGGATGGCGGCAGGGAGTTGCCGGTACAGCAGCGACGTACAGCAACCCCAGCAACCGGCAGCACCCCGCACGGGCCGTCATGGGCTTCCGGGCAACCTGTATGATCTCCGCCGACCGATTTCTGTAGAGCTACGGATCAGAAGGTTGCAGGTTCGAATCCTGCCGAGTGCACAGCAGACCAGAGGCCCTGTGGAGTGATCCACAGGGCCTCTTGGCGATCGGTGTTGCTTGTTCCTCACGGCGCCGCTACCGGCGGTGGAAGGCCGGGTGGCGCAGCCGGGTTCCCGGCTATGCGATGCGGATCTCTCCGAGGGGCCTGAAGCCGGCCCAGCAGTCCGTCGGTGCCGTGTCCAGGCGGAGGCTGCCGGTGCCGCCGGCTCCGCCGTCGCAGTAGCTGCTCGGGACGACGGAGTCCAAGTAGGCGCCGTTCGGGTCGAGGTCCGTGCCGACGTAGGGCGAGCCGGGGTACGTCAGCGTCCCGACGTTGAGGGAGTCGTACGGGCAGCCCGGTGCGGTGGAGAAGCAGGCCGCTTGCTCGCCGATCGGGGTGGCGCCGTAGTGCGTCGTGTTGAAAGCGACCGTCCAGATGACCTGACTGGGCAGATTCGTCCCGGCGGGGAAGGTGAAGGTCAGCGGGGCCGAGATGGAGTTCACGCACTGGTTGGTGGCCGGGTTCAGCCACTTGCCCGCGTCGGCACCCGTGCACCTCGGGTCGGCCGAAGGCCGGTAGGGAATCGTCTGGGTCTGGGTCACCGTGGCGAGGAGCGCGCCCGGCGTCCCGGAACCGTTCACGGCGTAGATGTTCGCCGTGATCGGGTGGGTGAAGGTCGCCCCCGGCGTTGTCACGCAGTCACCGGTGTTCCAGTGCCCGCTGACGCTGCACCCGTAGCTCTGGAAGTCCACCTTCAGCGTGCGTAGCACGCCGGTTGTGCTGAGCCCCACCCCGTCGCCGAACTCGCTGGTTCCGGTCGCCTCGAAGCCGAGGCTGGGCGGGGCCTGGCAGGCGGGGAAGTTCGTGGGGATGGAGGAGTACACCGTGCCCGGGGCCCGGCCGCCGAAGTCGCAGGCGGTCGAGGGCGGGGTGGGCTTGACGTAGCACGTCGACTTCTTCTCGTGGTCGCCGGGCTTCTCGTGGTCGCCGGGCTTGTCGTGGTCCCCGGGCTTGTTGTGATCCCCGGGCTTCTCGGGCTTCCCCGGTTCGTCGCCGTGGTCGCCGTGGTCGCCGTGGTCGCCGGGCTTGCCGCCGTGGCCGTAGAGCGCCTCGCACACCGCTGCGTCGTTGATGTGGAGCAGGATGGTCTGGCTGGTGGGAGCGGTGCCGGGGAAGACGGCGGTGCCCATCGTGGTGGAGGTCCCGTCGAGCGGGATGTTGCTCGGGTTCCCGTCGGGGCGCGAGAAGGCGAAACGGTCGGTGTCCGTGGTGCCGGACCATGCCGCGCCGTTGGCTCCCACCGCCTGTGCCGTGACGTCGGTGGGCTGGGTGCTTCCCGGATAGACGCAGTAGCCGATCAGCCCCGGAACACCGCCGACGGGGTTCTCGTCCCTGAGGGAGTCGAACGTGTAGGTGGTGGTGTCCCCATTGTTCGTGAACGCGGCAGAGACGTTGTCGGCCGTGACGAACTCGTTCACGGCCCGGCTCGACGGGCAGTTGACCGGCTGACGGGACGGCGACACGGCCGCGGCGGACTGGGCGGCTCCCAGTCCGAGCGCCGTCGCCGTCACCATCGACATCCATACCGTCAGGAGACCCCGTGCCCGGGGGAAACGGCCAGGTCTCCCCCACGATCTGAGCATCTCTACGTACCTCCGCATGTACTGACCTTCCTTTCGCCCCCGTTTGGACGGCGGGTCAAACGGTAGGGTCAAATGTCTACGTTTCGTTGCTTATCCATACGTATGTCGTCCGATTGGACCGAGGGTGCGGCGGCGGCCCCGGGGGTGGTCCACCGGATTCACGGCGCCTTGGGTGGGCCCGTGTGCGCGCCGTCGCCGGGTGCCGCCCGCCCGCGTTGCCGGGGGCCCTCCCCGTCGTCATGGTGGAGGGAGGAGGTGATCCGTGATGCCACCGCACTGCGACTCCCTCGACGGGCCCGTGGTCACGGCCGCGCGGGAGGCTCTGATGAAGCAGGACGTCGATCTCGTCCTCCCCTATGTGCACGAGGAGGGGGAGGCGGACGTCCGTGAGGCGTTCCGGCTTGCCGTCGAGGCGCGGGCGGCCGGGGCCACGGCCCGGGACGTGGCCGATCGCTGGTTCTTCGAGACGGTCGTCCGGGTGCACCGGGCGGGGGAGGGCGCGCCGTTCACGGGGCTGAAGCCGGCCGGGCTCGACGTCGGGCCGGTGATCCCGGCGGCGGAACGGGCCGTGGAGACCGGCTCCGCCGAGGAGCTGACCCGGCTGCTGTGCGACATCGTCCGGGAGCAGGTGGAGGACCGTCACCGGCGGGCCGTGGAGTGCAAGGAGCACGCCGCCGACGGGGTGGGCGCCGCCCGGGCTTACGTCGAGGCCACGCTGGGGTTGGAGGTGTGGGCCCATCACCTGTACCGGCAGGCGCTGGCAGCGGCGCACGAGGGGACGGGCGGGCACGGCGGCCGGAGCTGAGAGGGGCGCGACCCGTCGGGGCGCCACGGCCGAACGTGGCCGGTCCCGGGCGGTCCGGTCGGGCGCGATCGTTCGGGCGTTGTCAGTGGGTGCCTCTACCGTGGGAGCGATGGCACGGGCGTGGGAGTGTGCGGGGCTGCGGTGGACGGCGGCCGGTCCCGTGCTGGCGTGGCACGGGGGGCGCACGAGCGCGCTGTCGTGGGGGAAGCGGGTGGCCTTCGAGGTCGTGGGAGGGGGAGTGCGGACCTGCGTGGGGGCGCGGGGGCACGCGTGTCCGGCACGGGCGGCCGTACCGGGGCGGAGCACCGGCGCGCGGTGCGAGGAGTGCGCGCGGCTGGACCGGGCGCACTCCGTGGCCGCCGACACGATCGCGGACGACCCACGGCCGTACCGCGTGTACCTGGCCTGGTTCGGGCCGGGCATGGTCAAGGTCGGGATCACCGCGCTGGAGCGGGGCCCGGCGCGGCTGCTGGAGCAGGGCGCGGTCTGCTTCACCTGGCTCGGCGCCGGGCCGTTGATGGCCGCGCGCCGCACCGAGGAGCTGCTGCGCGCCGCGCTCGGCGTCCCGGACCGCGTTCCGTACGCCGAGAAGCGTGCCGTACGGTCCGCGCTGCCCGCGACGGCGGCGGAGCGCGCGGCCGAGGTGGCGGACCTGCACGGCCGGGCCGTGGCGCTCGGCGGCTGGCCGGAGTCGCTCGGGCGGGAGCCGTTCCGGCCCGTCGATCACGCCGCCGCCTTCGGCCTGCCGGGGCTGCCCGCCGCCGTGGGCGAGGTGCGCCAGCTCGTCGCCGGGGGCGTGGTGAGCGGCGAGCTGGTCGCCGCCGCAGGACCGGATCTGCACCTGGCGTCGGAGGCGGGGATCGTGGTGCTGGACACCCGGTTGGTGACCGGGTGGGCGCTCGGGCCGGCTTCCGGCGGGGGACTCACCGTGCCGGTACGGGAGTTCAGGGAGCCGCCCGGCGTGCAGGACGGGTTGTTCTGAGCGGCACCGGGGGCGCGGCGTGTGCCGAGGAGGGCCTCCCGTGCCCGGGAGGCTGGACGTCGTGCGGCGCCCGGCCTCATCGTGGTCGGCATGAGTGATCAACGCACAGCACGGGCCGGGCACGCCGCCGAGGTGCGGGCGTTCTGGGAGCGGCTCGGGCTGCCGGGACTCGTCGACGTGCACACGCACTTCATGCCCGAGCGGGTGCTGCGCAAGGTCTGGGACTACTTCGACGGGCTCGGCCCGCTCACCGGCGGTGTCGAGTGGCCGATCGCCTATCGCGAGGAGGAGCACCAACGCCTGGCCCGACTGCGCGAGTTCGGCGTCCGCGCCTTCACCGCGATGCTCTACCCGCACAAGCCCGGTATGGCCCGGTGGCTGAACGGCTGGGCGGTCGACTTCGCCCGCCGCACGCCCGACTGCCTGCACACCTCGACCCTCTTCCCGGAGGCGGACGTCGAGACGTACGTCCGTGAGGCCGTCGAGGCGGGCGCCCGGGTGTTCAAGGCACACGTCCAGGTGGGGGCGTACGACCCGGCCGACGAACTCCTCGACGCCGCGTGGGGATTGCTCGCCGACGCCGGTGTTCCCGTCGTCGTCCACTGCGGTTCGGGGCCCGCCCCCGGCAAGCACACCGGGCCGGAGCCGATCGGGCGGGTGCTCGCCCGGCACCCCCGGCTGCGGCTGGTGGTCGCGCACTGCGGGATGCCGGAGTACGAGGACTTCCTCGACCTCGCCGAGCGCTACGGCGAGGTGCGGCTGGACACCACGATGGCGTTCACCGACTTCAGCGAGCGGCTCGCCCCCTTCCCCCGGCACGCCCTGCCCCGGCTGGCCGGCCTCGGCGACCGCGTCCTGCTCGGCTCGGACTTCCCCAACATCCCCTATCCGTACGTCCATCAGCTGCACGCCCTGGAGCGTCTCGGCCTCGGCGACGCCTGGCTGCGGGCGGTGTGCCACGACAACGGGGCGCGGCTCTTCGGCCTGTCCTGAGCCCGGCGGGTACCGGGACGGCCGTCCGGCCCGGCCGAGGCAGCCCATCGGGCAGGCGGTTCCCAGGAGTTCCCTGAGCGGCGCCTGTGCGTTTCTCAGGGAAATCACAGACACGTGAAAGCGTGCTCTCAGAGGCCCCCGACAGGGTGTGCACCATGACCACGATCTCGCCCCAGGGGCGCACCGAACTGCTGAGGCCGGACGGGAGCCCCGTCCGGGTGCTCGTGGTGGACGACGAGCTGTCGATCACCGAACTGCTCTCGATGGCCCTGCGCTACGAGGGCTGGCGGATCCGCAGCGCGGGCGACGGGCAGGGCGCCGTCCGGGCCGCGCGCGAGTTCCGGCCCGACGCCGTCGTCCTCGACATGATGCTGCCCGACATGGACGGTCTCGCCGTCCTCGGGCGGCTGCGCCGCGAGCTGCCCGACGTGCCCGTCCTCTTCCTCACGGCCAAGGACGCGGTGGAGGACCGCATCGCCGGGCTCACCGCCGGCGGGGACGACTACGTCACCAAGCCGTTCAGCCTGGAGGAGGTCGTCGCGCGGCTGCGCGGGCTCATCCGGCGGTCGGGCGCGGCCGACCGCCGCTCCGACTCCGTGCTGGTCGTCGGCGACCTCACCCTCGACGAGGACAGCCACGAGGTGGCGCGGGCCGGGGAGCACATCCATTTGACGGCCACGGAGTTCGAGCTGCTGCGCTTCCTGATGCGCAACCCTCGACGGGTGCTGAGCAAGGCGCAGATCCTGGACCGGGTGTGGTCGTACGACTTCGGCGGCCAGGCCAACGTGGTCGAGCTGTACGTCTCGTATCTGCGGCGGAAGATCGACGCGGGCCGGGAGCCGATGATCCACACCCGGCGCGGCGCCGGCTACCTCATCAAGCCCGCCACGTCGTGAGCGTGCGACGGCGGCCGCGTCCGCGGCGACGTCCGCGGCGGCGAGCGGGGCGGCAGCGCACCCTGCGGGCCCGGCTCGTCGTCGCGTCGGTGGTGCTGATCGCCGTGGTCTGCGCGGTGATCGGCACGGTGACGACGCTCGCCCTGCGGTCCCATCTGTACGAGCAGCTGGACGGCCAGCTGGACGAGATCGCGGCGCGGGCGTCCGGTGTGTTCCGCCCGCCGGGCCAGCCCGACAAGTTCGAGGCGCCCGGGCGGCAGGACAGGGAGCCCAAGGAGACGAGTCTCGCGGACTTCGTCACCAGGGGGCCGCAGCCGAGCGGCACCGTCGCGGCGAGGGTCGAGAACGGATCCATCACCGAGGCCAAGGTCGGCGACAAGACCAGGGACGGCAACGGCGTTCTGCAGATGAGCCCCGAGTCGCTCACCGAGGCCCAGCGCGAGGCGCTCGGCGCGGTGCCCAGAGACGACCCGAAGCACACCGTCGACCTCCCGGGCCTGGGCGGCTACCGCGTCCAGTACGCCACCGGCCCCCACGGCGCCTATTACGTCGCCATACCGACCGGCGAGGCCGACGGGACCCTCACCACCCTCGTCCTCGTCGAGATCAGCGTGACCGCCGCCGGGCTGATCGCCGCCTCGCTCGCCGGGGCCGCCATCGTCGGGGTCGCGCTGCGTCCGCTGCGGCGGATCGCCGCCACCGCCACCCACGTCTCCGAACTGCCGCTGCACACCGGCGAGGTGCATCTCAGCGAGCGCGTGCCCGAGCCCCAGACCGACCCGCACACCGAGGTCGGCCAGGTCGGCGCGGCCCTCAACCGGATGCTCGACCACGTCCACGGCGCCCTGCACGCCCGCCAGCGGAGCGAGACGCGGGTACGGCAGTTCGTCGCGGACGCCAGCCACGAGCTGCGGACCCCGCTCGCCTCCATCCGCGGGTACGCCGAGCTGACCCGGCGCGGACGCGAGCGGGTCGGCCCCGACACCCGGCACGCGCTGGGCCGGATCGAGTCCGAGGCCGGGCGCATGACGCTGCTCGTCGAGGACCTGCTGCTGCTCGCCCGCCTGGACGCGGGCCGGCCGCTCCGGTTCGAGCGGACCGACCTGGTCCCGCTCGTCGTGGACACCGTCAGCGACGCCCACGCGGCCGGCCGGGACCACGCCTGGCGGCTGGACCTGCCCGACGAACCGGCCCCGGTCTCGGCGGACGCGGCCCGGCTGCACCAGGTCCTCGTCAACCTGCTGGCGAACGCGCGCACCCACACACCCCCGGGCACCACCGTCACCGCCCGGGTCCGGCGGCACGGGACGTGGCTGTGCGCCGACGTGGAGGACGACGGGCCGGGGATCCCGGCCGAGCTGCTGCCGCACGTCTTCGAGCGGTTCGCGCGCGGCGACTCGGCGCGCTCCCGCGCCACCGGCTCGACCGGTCTGGGGCTGGCCATCGTGCGGGCCGTGGCGGCCGCGCACGGCGGTGCCGTGACCGTCGACAGCGTTCCCGGGCGGACGGTGTTCACCGTGCGGCTGCCCGCGCTGACGGTCGCCCCGCTGACGGTCGCCCCGCACCCGGTGGCCGCGACCGTCCGGCGAGCGCACTCACAGGCAGGGCACAGCGTCACCACACGGGTGGGACAGGGCACTTGAGAAGAGTCGGTCCCATGCGAACCGACTCTTCTCCCGGCACCCTGCCGGTGCGGGAGCACCTCCCGGCCGCAGACGCCGGCACGCCTGTACTGGACGTCGTGATCCCCGTCTACAACGAGGAGAAGGACCTTCCGCCCTGTGTGCGCGGACTGCACGCGCACCTCACGCGCACCTTCCCGTACGCGTTCCGCATCACGGTCGCGGACAACGCGTCCACGGACACCACCCCGCGGGTGGCGGCCCGGCTGGCGGCGGAGATCGCCGAGGTCAGGTCCGTGCGGCTGGAGCAGAAGGGCCGCGGCCGGGCGCTGCGGACCGTCTGGGCGGCCTCGGACGCTCCGGTCCTCGCGTACATGGACGTCGACCTGTCCACCGACCTCAACGCGCTGCTGCCGCTGGTGGCGCCGCTGATCTCCGGCCACTCCGACCTGGCGATCGGCTCCCGGCTGGCGCGCAGCTCGCGCGTGGTGCGCGGCGCCAAGCGGGAGTTCGTCTCCCGCTCGTACAACCTGATCCTGCGCGGCTCGCTGCGGGCCCGCTTCTCCGACGCGCAGTGCGGCTTCAAGGCCATCCGGCGTGACGTGGCGCAGGCGCTGCTGCCGCTGGTGGAGGACACCGGCTGGTTCTTCGACACCGAGATGCTGGTGCTCGCCGAGCGGGCCGGGCTGCGCATCCACGAGGTGCCCGTCGACTGGGTCGACGACCCCGACTCGACGGTGGACCTCGTACGGACGGCCACGGACGACCTCAAGGGGGTGTGGCGGGTGGGCAGGGCCCTGGCCACCGGCTCGCTGCCGCTGGACCGGCTCACCCGCCCCTTCGGCGACGACCCGCGCGACCGCGGCCTGGCCGACGTGCCCGGGGGACTGGCCCGCCAGCTCGTCGGCTTCTGCGTCGTCGGCGGGCTGTCCACCCTGTTCTACCTGCTGCTCTACAGCGCCTTCCGGCAGTTCGCCGGCTCGCAGCCCGCCAACGCGCTCGCCCTGCTCGTCTCGGCGGTCGCCAACACCGCCGCCAACCGGCGGCTGACCTTCGGGGTGCGCGGCCTCGGCGGCGCCGTGCGCCACCAGGCGCAGGGACTCGTCGTCCTCGGCATCGGCCTCGCGCTGACCAGCGGCTCGCTGGCCGCCCTGAACACGGCGGCCGACAGCCCGGCGCACTCCACCGAGCTCGCGGTCCTGGTGGCGGCCAACCTCGCGGCGACGGTGCTGCGGTTCCTGCTCTTCCGCGCCTGGGTGTTCCCCGAGCAGCGCGACCAGGGCGCCCCGCCGGCCGCCCCGCGGCCCCGGCGCCCGGTGGCCCGCCCCGACCACGACACCGGTCTCGGCACCGACTTCGACCTCCACCGCCTCCGAGCCGGTGACGTCGCGGACCGCGCCCGGCGCGACGCGGCCATGCCACTGCGGCCGGTGCGTCCGTACGACACGACCCGAGGGACCCGCGATGACCACTGACCACGACCGTCCGAGCGGGCAGGGCGGCACGAGCCCGTCCTCCTGGGGGCCGCCCACGGCCGCTCCCCCGAATCCCCCGCCGACCGACCAGGCCACCGCGTCGACGGACTCCACCTCGACGGACTCCCCCTCACCGCACCCTCCCTCGATGGACTCCCCCTCGTCGGGCCCCGGTTCGCCGGACTCCCCCTCACCGGGCTCCCCCTCGGCCGGGGAGCCGCGGCAGCCCTTCGGGCGCCGGCTGTGGCGCGGCCGACCCGAGGACCCGCGCTGGGCGCGCCCCGCGTTCCTCGCGCTGCTGCTCGCGACCGCGCTGCTCTACCTCTGGAACCTGAGCGCCTCCGGCTACGCCAACTCCTTCTACTCGGCGGCCGCCCAGGCGGGCAGTACGTCGTGGAAGGCGATGTTCTTCGGCTCGCTGGACGCGGGCAACGCCATCACCGTCGACAAGCCCCCGGCCGCGCTCTGGCCGATGGCGCTGTCCGTCCGGCTCTTCGGCCTCGACTCGTGGGCGATCCTCGTCCCCGAGGCCCTCATGGGCGTCCTCACGGTCGCCGTGGTGTACGCGGCCGTGCGCCGCCGGTTCCGCCCCGCGGCGGGACTGATCGCGGGCGCGGTGCTGGCACTCACCCCCGTAGCGGCGCTGATGTTCCGGTTCGACAACCCGGACGCGCTGCTGGCGCTGCTGATGGCGCTCACCGTGTTCCTCGTGATCCGGGGCCTGGAGGACGGCCGTACCAGGTGGCTGGTGTGGGCGGGGGTCGCGGTCGGCTTCGCCTTCCTGACCAAGACCCTGCAGGCCTTCCTGATCCTGCCCCCGCTGGCCCTCGTGTACGGGGTCTGCGCGCCCGTGCGGCTGCGCAAACGGCTGGCCCAGCTGGCGCTGGCGACGGTCGCCCTGGTGGTCTCCGGCGGCTGGTGGGTCGCGGTCGTCGAGCTGTGGCCGGCCTCCTCGCGGCCGTACATCGGCGGTTCGCAGAACAACAGCTTCCTGGAGCTGACCTTCGGCTACAACGGCCTCGGCCGCATCAACGGCGACGAGACCGGCAGCGTCGGCGGCGGTGGCGGAGGGGGCAACGGCCTCGGGCGCTGGGGGGAGACCGGCTGGGACCGGATGTTCGACTCCGAGATCGGCGGCCAGATCTCCTGGCTGCTCCCGGCCGCGCTGATCCTGCTGGTCGCCGGCCTGGTCCTGACCCTCAGGGCCCGGCGGACCGACCCGGCCCGCGGTTCCTTCCTGGCCTGGGGCGGCTCGTTGCTGGTCACCGCCGTCGTCTTCAGCTACATGGCGGGGATCTTCCACCAGTACTACACGGTCGCCCTCGCTCCCTGCATCGCCGCCGTCGTCGGCATGGGCGCGACGACGCTGTGGGAGGAGCGCTCCCGGCCGTGGGCGTCGCTCACCCTCGCGGCCGCTGTCACGGCGACCGCGGCCTGGGGCTACGTCCTGCTCGACCGCACGCCCGACTACCTGCCCTGGCTGAAGTGGCTGGTCCTGGTCGGGGGCCTGACCGCCGCGCTCGGCCTGATCTTCGCGGCCCGGCTGGGCCGGCGGCTCGCGCTCGCCGCGGTGGCCGCGGGCATCGTGACCTCGCTGGCCGGTCCGACCGCGTACACGCTGAGCACGGTGAACTCCGCGCACACCGGTTCCCTCCCGACGGCCGGGCCCGCGGGCGCGAGCACGATGGGCTTCGGCGGGCGTCGCGGCGCTCCCGGCGGCTTCCCCGGCGGCGCACCCGGTGGGGGGATGCCCGGCCGGAACCAGCAGAACGGCAACGGGAACGGCGCCGCGCAGGGGCAGGGCCGGAACGGCAACGGATTCCCGGGCGGCGGTCCCGGAGGTCTCCCCGGGGGAGGTGCGCCGGGCCAGAACCAGGGCCAGAACCAGGGCCAGGGCCAGGGCCAGGGCCGGAACGGCAACGGCTTCCCCGGGGGCGGACCGCTGGGCGAGGGGCGCCGTACGGGCGGCGGCCCCGGCGGCCTGCTGAACGGGGCGCGGGTCGGCTCCGCGGCCAAGAAGCTGCTGGAGAAGGACGCCTCCCGCTACACCTGGGTCGCCGCCTCCGTCGGATCGCAGAACGCGGCCGGCTACCAACTCGCCACCGGCGACCCGGTGATGGCGATCGGCGGCTTCAACGGCACCGACCCGTCCCCGACGCTGGCGCAGTTCCAGACGTACGTGGCAGCGGGAAGGATCCACTACTTCATCGCGGGCGGCGGCATGGGCGGTCGCATGGGCGGCGACGACGGGACCTCCGCGCGGATCACCTCCTGGGTCGAGAAGAACTTCAAGAAGGTCACGGCCGGCTCGGCCACCTTCTACGACCTCACGCGGCGCACGAGCGGTGGCGGCTGACGGTCCGCGACGGCTGACGGTCCGCCACGGACGAGGATGCGATCCGCGCGGGAGACGGACGGGGGAAGCGCGGAAGCTGCGCGGGAGACGGGCGGCGGCCCGGGGTGCGTACTCCCCGGGCCACCGCCTTTCCGCCGTACGGGAGCGGCGCGCACCGCGCCCGGCCGGTGGCGGTGTTGTTGCCGGGCGGGGCGGAGCGGGCAGACTCGGAGAGGGCGCGGCCCAGGTGGGCGCCCCGCGGAGCCGGCGGTGAGAAGCTGAGGAAGGTGCGCCATGGCGAAGGCAGCCCCGAGGGCCAAGGGCGCGGCGCGGACCAGCGTCTGGCTGGAGGGCAAGGCGCGCGGCGCCGGGCGCGGGAGCGGGCAGCCCTCCGGACTGGACCGGGAGCGGATCACCGCGACCACGGTCCGCCTGCTGGACGCCGAGGGACTGACCGGGTTCTCCATGCGTCGCCTCGCCGCCGAGCTGAACGTCACGGCGATGTCCCTGTACTGGTACGTCGACACCAAGGACGACCTGCTCGAACTCGCCCTGGACGCCGCCTTCGGCGAACTGCGCCTGCCCGACGCGGAGGCCGGCGAGGACTGGCGCGACCAGTTGCGCCGGCTCGCCGTCGAGTACCGGTCGCTGCTGGTGCGCCACCCGTGGCTGTCACCGCTCGCCGGAACCTTCCTCAACATCGGCCCCCACGCGCTCGCCTTCTCCGGCACGGTCCAGCGCGTCGTCCGCCGCACCGGACTGCCCGAGCACGCGCTGACCGGGGCGATCTCGGCCGTCTTCCGGTTCGTTTACGGCTACGGGACGATCGAGGGCCACTTCGTCGCCCGCTGCGCCGACGCCGGGATGGCCCCCGACGACTACTTCCGGCACGCCATGAGCGCGGCGACGCGGGCCCCGGACGCCGCCGAGGTCCTGGCGGAGTCCGCGAGCCTGATGGCGGCCCGCGGCGGCGACACGGTCCAGGAGATGCTGGACCGCGACTTCACCTTCGCCCTGGACCTGCTGGTGGCGGGCATCGAGACGATGGTCCGCCGGACGACGGCGGATCGTGCGCCCCGGCCCCCCTCGTCCGGCCGGCCGCAGGGCCCCTCGTCCGGCCGGTCGCCGGACCCCAAGTCCGCCCGGTCCTAGCCCTCCTCCTCGACCAGCCGCGCCGGGAAGCCGCCGGTGGCCACCGGTCCCCAGCGCTCCGGGGTGACCCGGATGATCGACTTTCCCTGCTTGACCATGGCCTGGCGGTACTCGTCCCAGTCGGGGTGCTCCCCGGCGATGTTCCGGTAGTACTCCACCAGCGGTTCCACGGAGTCCGGCGTGTCGATCACCTCGGCGGTCCCGTCGATCTGCACCCAGGGCCCGTTCCAGTCGTCGCTGAGCACGACGACGCTCACCCGCGCGTCCCGCCGGGCGTTGCGCGTCTTGGCGCGCTCCGGGTAGGTGGAGATCACGATCCGCCCCGAGTCGTCCACCCCGCAGGTCAGCGGCGAGGCCTGCGGGCCGCCGTCGGACCGCCGGGTCAGCAGCAGGGCGTGGTGCCGGGGGCGTACGAAGTCCAGCAGTTCGTCGAGGGAGACGCGGGTGTTGGTCGCGATGTTCGGTGCCATGCCCGCAGCCTAGGGGCCGGAGGGCGGGTGGAGGGGCCGCGGAGGGTGACCCTGTCGTGCCTACCACCCGCCCGGCCCGGTCGCGCGGGCGCGGTGCCCCCGGTGGGCCGGCGCGTCTCAGACGGCCGGCAGCGCCTCGCCCTGCACGGCCTGGATGTCGAGCTCCACCCTCAGCGTCGTGCCGATGGCCGCGATGCCCGCCTGGAGGACCTGGTTGTAGTTCATGGCGAAGTCCTCGCGGTGCAGTTCGGCCGTCGCGCGGAAGGCGGCCCGGGTGCCGCCCCAGGGGTCGGCGCCGGTGCCGAGGTAGGCCAGGTCCAGGTCGACCGGGCGGACGACGCCCCGCATGCCCAGCTCGCCGTGGACGGTCCAGCGTTCCGCGCCGGCCGCCGTCACGCCGGTCGAACGGTAGGTGATCTCGGGGTGCTGCTCGACGTCCAGGAAGTCGGCGGACTTCAGGTGCCCGTCGCGCATCCCGTTGCCGGTGTCGATGGAGGCCGCGCGGATGACCGCCTCCACGCGGGACTTGGTGACGTCGTCCGGGGCGATCTCGAGGGTGGCCGCGAAGTCCGTGAACCGGCCGCGCACGCTGGAGATGCCCAGGTGCTGGGCGACCGCGGCCACCGAGGAGTGCGCCGGGTCGACGGTCCACGGTCCGGGCGGCGGCAGTTCGGTGCCGCCCTGCCGGGCCAGCGTGACCGTGCCGATCTCGGCCCTGCCGCTCGCGGTGACGAGCGCGCTCGCGGCGGCGGGCGCGTAGCCGACCGCCGTGACGATGACCGTGTACGCCCCCGGCGCCAGAGCGGTCGCGTCCCGGACGGCGCCCTCCTGGTCGGCCTCGGCGCGCAGCACCTGCGTGCCCGTCATGTCGGTCACCGTGACGACCGCGTGCGACACGGCCCATCCGTCCCGGGTGCGGATCCTCGCGGTCAGTCCCATCCCGTTTTCTCCCTGGAAACCCATACAAAATGGTCGTAAGCAGTTCGGCCCGCGGGGGCACGTCTCCGTTCGGAGCGCGCCCGCCGCGGGCCGGGGCCGTGCTACTCGCCGGGGTGGGCGAGCTCGATGTCGTGGTCGTCGACGCCGCGGCCGGAGACCGTCAGCGCCGTCGCCACCGGCGGGTAGCCCGTCGCGATGACGGTGTACTCGCCGCTGTTCAGGTCGGTGAAGGCGTACGCCCCGTCCGCGCCGGTGGTGGCCGTGCCGACCACGTTGCCCGCCGCGTCGACCAGCGTCACGCGGGCGTCGGCGAGGGGACCGTGCGGAGCCCGCACGACACCCTGCACCTCGGCGCCGGCGTCGAGGTCGACCTCGACCCGGGTGACCCCCGTGCCGCCGACCTCGACGGGCAGGGCCCGCGGCCGGTACCCGGCGGCGTTCACCGCCACCGTCACCGCGCCCGGCACCAGCTCGGCGAAGGAGAACTCGCCCTGCTCACCGGTGGTCCCGGTGGCCAGCAGGTCCCCGCGCACATCGGTGACGATCACCATCGCGTCCCTGACCGGCAGCCCGCCCTCCGTGGCCCGCACCACACCGCTCAGCCCGCTGGTGCCGCTGAGCAGGACGTCGTACGCCACCGGCTCGCCGTTCACGACGACCGTGGAGGCCTGCGGCTGGTAGCCGTCGGCGGAGGCGATCAGCACGTACGAGCCCGCACCCGGCGCGTCCACCGCGTAGGCACCGTCGGCCTGGGCGACGGAGCGGCCCAGCTGGCGGCCCGTCAGCGAGATCAGCGTGACGGCGGCCCGCGGCACCGGCGCGCTCTCGGCGCCGCGGACGAAGCCGCGGACCGGGATCCCGCCCCCGGCGCCGGTCTCCGGGGGAGCGGCGATGGCGACGGCGGCGAGCCGCTGCGTGCCCTCCGGGCCGGCCTCCGTGGTGGTGGCCGGTGCCGGGCTCGGCGCGTGCTGCTCGGCCGGGACTTCGGCGGCGGGAGCCTGGGCCTCCGCGACGGCGGGGGTGGCGGCGGGGTCGACGGGGAGGGACTCGCCGTCGGCGGCCTGCGCCAGAGCGCCCTTGGTCCGCAGCGGGACCTCCTTGATGAACAGGGTGATCAGGAAGGCGACCGCGGCCAGCCCGGAGGCGATCAGGAAGATGTCGGCGATGCCGTGGCCGTAGGCGCTCTCCATGACCGTGCGCAGCGGCCTCGGCAGCGCGTCCATGTGCGGGATGCTGTCGCCGGAGGCCGAACCGGCCAGGGCGCGGGCGTACTCGGGGTTCAGGTCCGCCAGGCCGTCCTTGACGTAGTCGGTGATCCGGTGGGCCATCACCGCGCCGAGCGCGGAGACGCCGACCGCACCGCCGAGGGAACGGAAGAAGGTGACCGTGGAGCTGGCCGAGCCGAGGTCGCCGGGTGCGACCTGGTTCTGCGTGCACAGCACCAGGTTCTGCATCATCATGCCGATGCCGAGACCCAGCAGGCCCATGAAGACGGCGGTCTTCCAGTAGTCGGTGTCGTACCGGATGGTGCCGAGCAGGCCCAGGCCGGCCGTCACCAGCACGCCACCGCTGACCAGCCACGCCTTCCAGCGGCCGGTGCGGGTGATGAGCTGACCGGAGACGGTGGAGGAGACGAACAGACCGCCGATCATCGGGATGGTCATGACGCCCGACATCGTCGGGGACTTGTCGCGGGCCAGCTGGAAGTACTGGCTGAAGAAGACGGTGCCGCTGAACATCGCGACGCCGACGAAGAGCGAGGCGAGCGACGCGAGGGTGATGGTGCGGTTGCGGAACAGCCGCAGCGGGATGATCGGCTCGCTCGCCTTCGTTTCGACGAGGACGAACAGCAGACCGAGGACGACGGAACCGCCGACCATCGTGTACGTCTGCCACGACAGCCAGTCGTACTTGTCACCGGCGAAGGTGACCCAGATCAGCAGCAGCGAGACGGCGGCCGAGATCAGGAACGCGCCGCCCCAGTCGACCTTCACGTCCCGCTTCACCACGGGCAGGTGCAGGGTCTTCTGCAGCACGATCAGCGCGATGACCGCGAACGGCACACCGACGTAGAAGCACCAGCGCCAGCCGAGCCACGAGGTGTCGGTGATGACACCGCCGAGCAGCGGGCCGCCGACGGTGGCGACGGCGAAGGTGGCGCCGAGGTAGCCGGAGTACCGGCCGCGCTCGCGCGGGGAGATCATCGCCGCCATGACGATCTGCGCCAGCGCGGACAGACCGCCGACGCCGATGCCCTGCACCACGCGGCAGGCGATCAGCATGCCCGGGTTCTGCGACAGACCGGCCGCCGCCGAGGCGACGACGTAGATGACGAGCGCTATCTGGACGAGCGCCTTCTTGCTGTACAGGTCGGCGAGCTTGCCCCACAGGGGAGTGGCCGCGGTCATCGACAGCAGGGCGGCGGTGACGACCCAGGTGTAGGCGGACTGACCGCCGCCGAGGTCGCCGATGATCTCCGGCAGGGCATTGGAGACGATCGTGGACGACAGGATCGCCACGAACATTCCGAGCAGCAGCCCGGAGAGCGCCTCCATGATCTGCCGGTGTGTCATCGGAGCGTCGCCGGAGGAGCCTCCCCCGTGCTTGGCGTGAGCCCGCACACCGGCTGGTGTGGTCGTTGCCATGGGCTTCCTTCTCTTACGTGCTTGCGGGTGTACGGGTGGTCTCTTCGACTACGGGTGCGGGGAGCCGCGCCGGGGCGGACCGGCAGTCGCCGAAGCTGGCGCGCAGGCGCGTCATCAGCCGGATGAGCTGGCCGACCTCGTCGTCGGTCCAGTCGCTCAGCCGGTCGGCGAGCAGCTGGGTGGTCCGCCGTGACAGCTCGTCGAGCTGCGCCGCGCCCGCGGGCGTCAGGTGCAGGATGCGCGAGCGCTTGTCCGCGGGGTCGGGCGACCGCTCGATCCAGCCGCGTGCGGCGACGTGCGCGACATGCCGGCTGGTCACCGACATGTCCACGGAGAGCAGCTCGGCGAGCTTGCTCATGCGCATGTCGCCGTGCCGTCCGAGCAGCGTCAGCACGGCGACCGAGCCCGCCGGGCAGTCGGGCGGCAGTATCCGCCCCATGTCCCGTTTCACGGCGCCGACGGCACTGAGCTGGCGCGCCAGCTCTTCGAACTGCGACCGCTCGGCCATCACACCTCCCGTATTCGTTGCTTGGGGCAACCATACGAGCAGTTGGTTGCTGCAGGCAAACAAGCGGGGGCCGGTCGACGCAAAAAGTTGGCAAAGACAAGTATCGCGATCGTAAATACGCGGGTGGGCCCGGCGCGCGGGAGTCCGTCCGGCGCTTGAGGACGAAACCGTTCAGAACGAGCCCGTCACGGTCGCGGCGGGGGCCGGGGGCGGCATCCCGGACAAGCTCCGCGGCCACGCCGGGCGTCCCTCCGGGAGCGCCGGCGCAACCCCCGCCCTTGGGCGGTCCCCGCGTTTTCGCTAGGGTCTCGGGCCATGGCTAACACGCAGGGCCCCCAGGGCAACTACGACCCCGCCGGCAGCACGCAGATGTTCCGCGCGTTCGTGGACGAGGCTCCTCCGAGCGCCACCCCGCAGCAGACCTCCTCGGGTCCCCGGGTCGGCCTGATCATCGGCATCGTGGTCGCCGTGGCGGTCGTCGCCGCGGTGGCGTGGCTGGCGCTCAAGTAGGCGTCGCCCGCCGCGACTTCCACCGGACGGGCACGTCCCGCGTCTCGTGTGCGTGCCCGGCGGAACCCTCCTCCAAGCTCTCGGCCGCGCTCGAGCGGGGTCCCCGTCGCGGTCCCCGTCGCGTCGGCGCACACCGTCCACGTCCGTCCGCGCGCCCGGACCCGATCGGCCCCGGGAGCGTCTCGGTCGCCCCGGCCGTCGCTCAGGCGATGCCGAGCGCCCCGATGACGCGCGCACCGAGGGCCGTGGTGCCCGAACTCACCCGCGTGCCGCCGGAGTCGCGTCACCGTGGTCTGCGCCGCTTCCGCACGCGGGCGGTGTCGCGCCCGGGCAGACGACGGCCGCCGAAGCAACCGTGAAGGCGCCTCGGCGGCCGGGGTCGATGTCGCCCACGCCGTCCACGTCGTCCGCATGGGGCGGGGCATCGCGCCCTGGTGGCCGATGCCCCGTCACATCAGCGCAGACGGGGGAGGGGGGAGCGGGAGGACGGTCAGTCCGAGACGAGCCCGTCGCGCAGCTGAGCCAGCGTGCGCGTGAGCAGCCGGGAGACGTGCATCTGCGAGATGCCGACCTCCTCGCCGATCTGCGACTGGGTCATGTTGGCGAAGAAGCGCAGCATGATGATGCGCCGCTCGCGGGGCGGGAGCTTGGCGAGCAGGGGCTTGAGCGACTCGCGGTACTCGACGCCCTCCAGTGCCGTGTCCTCGTAGCCCAGGCGGTCCGCCAGCGAGCCCTCGCCGCCGTCGTCCTCCGGGGCCGGCGAGTCCAGCGAGGAGGCGGTGTAGGCGTTGCCGACCGCGAGGCCGTCGACCACGTCCTCCTCCGACACGCCCAGCGCGGCGGCGAGTTCGGTGACCGTCGGGGAGCGGTCGAGCTTCTGGGAGAGCTCGTCGCTGGCCTTGGTGAGGGCCAGCCGCAGCTCCTGCAGCCGCCGCGGCACCCGGACCGACCAGGAGGTGTCCCGGAAGAAGCGCTTGATCTCGCCCACGACCGTCGGCATCGCGAAGGTCGGGAACTCCACGCCCCGTTCGCAGTCGAAGCGGTCGATCGCCTTGATCAGGCCGATGGTGCCGACCTGGACGATGTCCTCCATCGGCTCGTTGCGCGAGCGGAAGCGGGCGGCCGCGTAGCGCACCAGCGGGAGGTTGAGCTCGATCAGGGTGTCCCGGACGTAGGCGCGCTCGGGGCTGTTCTCGTCGAGTGCGGCGAGCCGCAGGAACAGGGAGCGGGACAGGGTGCGGGTGTCGATGGCCTCCGGAGCCGGAAGGGCCGGGGTCGGGGCCGGAGCGGCCTCGAGGGACACAACGTCGTCGAGGGCGTCGAGCGCCTCGGGCACGCTCTCGCTCTTCGTGAGCGTGAGCACCTTCGAGCTGCCCTGATCTGCGGACATGCCACCCCCTATGGGTCGCGGGACGGTCGCGGCCGGCGCCCTCGTCGGGGAGAACGCAGCCTTCACCTGAATACCGGCGCCGAAGCCCCGGCAAACGCTCTTCCCGCAGAATGTCACATGTCGGCAACGCGCTGTAGGGACTTGTCGACATCCGTGGCGCGAATCGGCCCTGGACACAAGGGGTCTGACGGCGTCTCACGGGCCGTATGTCGGCATCGGCCCAGGTGAGGGATTCGCTCCTGCCGGTTACGCCTCGATCCTGTTTGCGGATCTCAGCCGCTGGAAGCTACGTGCCAGTAGCCGGGAGACGTGCATCTGCGAGACACCGAGCTCCGCACTGATCTGCGACTGGGTGAGATTGCTGTAGTAGCGCAGCAGCAGGATGCGCTGCTCCCGCTCGGGGAGCTGGACGAGCAGGTGGCGGACCAGGTCGCGGTGCTCCACGCCGTCGAGCGCCGGGTCCTCGTAGCCGAGCCGGTCGAGCAGCCCGGGCAGCCCGTCGCCCTCCTGGGCGGCCTCCAGGGAGGTCGCGTGGTACGACCGGCCCGCCTCGATGCAGGACAGCACCTCCTCCTCGGTGATGCGCAGCCGTTCGGCGATCTCGGCGGTGCTCGGGGTGCGCCCGAACGCGGTCGTCAGGTCCTCGGTGGCGCTGTTGACCTGCACCCACAGCTCGTGCAGCCGGCGCGGGACGTGGACGGTGCGGACGTTGTCGCGGAAGTAGCGCTTGATCTCGCCGACGACCGTCGGCATCGCGAAGGTCGGGAACTGCACGCCCCGGTCGGGGTCGAAGCGGTCGATGGCGTTGATGAGTCCGATGGTGCCGACCTGGACGACGTCCTCCATCGGCTCGTTGCGGGAGCGGAAGCGGGCGGCCGCGTAGCGCACGAGCGGGAGATTCGCCTCGATGAGCGCCCCGCGCACGCGGGCGTGCTCGGCGGTGCCGGGTTCGAGCTCCTTCAGCTGGGTGAAGAGCACCTGAGTGAGGGCCCGGGTGTCGGCGCCGCGGCGCTTCTCCGGGGCCGGTGCCTCGGCCGGGGACGGAGTCTCCTCCTGGGGTGGCGCAGTACTGGCCGACACGGTCAACGCCACCTCTTCATCGGTCAACTGATCCGTCAAAAGCGGTCATAGCATCACAAGACAGGTCCATCGTGTTCAAGCACCGCATATGCACGTGTTGAGGGGTGAAATACCGGCTCAGGGACGCCCGGACACGGCGAAGCCCCGCACCGGTCCGGTGCGGGGCCAGGGGTGTGGCCGTGCGTGCGTACGGCTCAGAATTCGTAGTCGGCGATCACCCACGTGGCGAACTCGCGCCACAGTCCTACGCCCGCCTGGTGGTCCGGGTGCTCCACATAGCGGCGCAGCGCGGCGAGGTCGTCGAACGCCGAGTTGATCGCGAAGTCGTAGGCGATGGGGCGGTCGCTGATGTTCCAGGCGCACTCCCAGAAGCGGATCTCCGGGATCCTGCCCTCCAGGGCGCGGAAGGCCTCGACGCCCTCCACGACGCGCGGGTCGTCGCGCTCGACGCCCTCGTGGAGCTTGAAGAGGACCAGGTGGCGGATCATCACTTTCCTCCGTGCGCGACCCAGGTCATGAAGTCGCCGATGGCCTTTGCGGCGTCCGATATGCCCTCGAAGCCTATCTGCACGTAGTCCGCGGCCTTGGCCGGGTCCGTGATGATCAGATACAGCGCGAAGACCACGAGCGCGTAGACGGCGATCTTCTTGGCGTTCACCGCCATCGCGGCCTCTCCCTCTGACTGCTGCGGACTGCTGGTGTTCCCGGGCCTGCCGGTGCTCTCGGGGCTGGTGGTGCCGGCGGTGAGTGTAACCGTCGGATCGTTCTTCCGGATCATCCCCACCCACCGATCCACGCACGAAGGGCCCCGTCCGTCGGACGGGGCCCTTCACCGGCGGTAGCGGAGGGATTTGAACCCTCGGTGACTTGCGCCACACTCGCTTTCGAGGTCTGTTCCTGCTGGTCAAGGTGCTGTCCGGTCCTATCCGCGGTCGTTCACCACCGTGCTCCTGTCGGGTGGCTCGTACGCTCATGAACGGCTACGGCCAACCACGAATGAGACCAAAACTGAGACCAGACCGGGACCGGCATTGTTCAGTCGCTGGAAAACGAACACGCTCGACCGAGCGCCCTGACCTGCGCCGCCACCCGTTGCTTGCGACAGCGACCGTGTCATAGGAGGCTCTGTCCTGTGCTCAGGGAACCTATCCAGCTGACGATCGCAGAAGACGGCTCGGTCGTCCTCCCCCTTGGGGTGCTCGCCGAGGCAGGGCTATCGCCCGGGAGCTCCGTGCTGGCCTACAGCAACGGCGACGGCCGGATCGTGCTGCGCAGGGAAGAGGACGCGGCACAGGACCTCATCCAGTTCGGGAGCCTCGACTAGCCGGAGCAGCGGCGTCGACAGCCGCGATGATGCGCTCCACGGCCTCCTCTGGAGCCTCGTGCTCCCATACACGGACGACTGTCCACCCCGCGGCTGTCAGGGCCTCGTCGGCGTCCCTATCTCGGGCGACGTTGCGCTCTAGCTTTGGTCCCCAGTAGCCGCCATTAACGCCGGGCTGCCGACCGTGCTCGGGGCAGCAGTGCCAGAAACACCCGTCCACGAAGACAGCCACTCGTGCGCGCGTGAAGAGGATGTCTGGCCGCGGCCGCGCGCCCTCCAGTTGTAGGCGGACATCAACGCGGTACCGCTTCCCCGCGGCGTGAAGCAAGGACCGGATGGTTCGCTCGGGCTTGGTGTCGCGCCGCTTGATCGCAGCCATGTTGCGCGAGCGGCCGGGGGTCGGCGACGTCAACGAGACGGGGTCATTGTTGGGAGCCATCGGTTACACCGTAGCCAAGAGTGTCAGACCCTCGGTGTTTGATGGGCCAGGATGGTAGACCTGTGCAATCACGACCTGGAGGTACGAGCGTGGCTGATCTGACGGCCGTGGAAATCTGCGCGGGCGCTGGAGGCCAGTCGCTCGGCCTTGAGCTGGCAGGCTTTGACCACGCACTCGCCGTCGAGCTCGATGAGAACGCGGCGAACACTCTCAAGAAGAACCGCCCGCACTGGGACGTGCGGCGCGGCGACGTGGCTGACGAGAGGACCTGGGATCCTAAGGAGGTCCCCGACGTTGACTTGCTCGCTGGCGGGGTCCCCTGCCCTCCGTTCTCTATCGCTGGCAAGCAGCTCGGCGCCACCGACGAGCGGGATCTTTTCGCATGGGCCGTTGAACTTGCCGGAAGGATGCAGCCGCGGGCTGTCCTTTTGGAGAACGTGCGAGGGCTTTCAATGCCGCGCTTCTCCGCGTATCGCCAGCACGTGAAGGACCGGCTGAAAGATCTCGGGTACTGGTCTGATTGGAAGCTTTTGCACGCTAGCGATTATGGCGTACCGCAACTGCGTCCCCGTTTCGTCCTAGTCGCGCTGCGTAACGAAGATGCTCCGTGGTTCGAGTGGCCTGAGAAGACTCCTTATGAGGGCACGGTCGGGACGGCGCTGTTCGACCTGATGGCCGAGGATGGCTGGCCCGGCGCTGAAGCATGGAGAGACAAGGCGAACGACATTGCGCCCACCATCGTGGGCGGTTCCAAGAAGCATGGCGGAGCAGATCTAGGCCCGACTCGTGCCAAGGCTGCTTGGCGTGCACTCGGTGTAGACGCAATGGGTGTCGCTGACGCTCCGCCGAAGGCATCCGATCCCGTTGACTTTCTGCCCAAGCTCACGACAGAAATGGTCGCCCGCATCCAGGGCTGGGGCTCTGACTCGGATTATGCCTGGGAATTCACGGGCCGCAAGACAACGAAGTATCGGCAGATCGGCAATGCCTTCCCCCCGCCGGTGGCTAGGGCGATCGGTACGTCAATCGCCAATGCGTTGAATCGCAAGGGCCAGCCAAAGGAACTGTCCGAGGTGGAGAATGAGGTCATGCATGACCGGCTCTATCTGGCCATGAAGAATGCGTCAGCTCCGCTTACGGAGAAAGAACTGGTGAAGTTGGCCGGAGAGAAGATTGATTCCGCCGCCTTCGAGCGACGTATGGCCATGCTTGCACGGGACTTCGTGATCGACGAGGACGACCAGCTTGGCGGTCGCGCATACCGGCTCGTGGGCTTCAAGGGCTTCATAGGTCAGGAAGATCACGAGCGGCACGCACGCTTTGCGGAGTCGCGATCCCGGATCAGCTGACTGGTACTCCGGTGAGTGAAAACCTGCCGCTAGATAAGCGATCTAGCGGCAGGTTGCTGATGTAATGTCAGCTTTCAAGCGCACCTTTCAAGCGCTCGTGCAATTCTTCGCGGCTAGCGCCGGGGAGCTGCCGGAATACGGCCCAGACCTGTTCGGCCTTGTCGAAATCGCGAGAGTCAGCCACCATCCAGCGCAGTAGCCGGGTTTTGTCGCGCTTAGGGAGCTCTACGATTTGGTCCCAAACGCGCTCCGCGTCGACCTGTACTCCTGTGAGGTGCCGAGCCGTTTCGTTGCACCGTGCACATTCGGTGACAAGGTCCTTGAGTGTGGCCGCAGAGCCAAGCTTATGGGGATTCACGTGGCCCGCGGTAAGACGGGCCGCATCATGGGGAGGCTCAAGGTAAATTTCCCCGGCCGCGATACCGCATCGTACGCAACGGTGCTTGTCTCGCTCGAATACCTCGCGCCGCAGTTTGTCGCTAATCGTGCGTTGTCCAGCGCCCCTGTACTGCTTCTGCCAGACAGGAAGCCCAACCTTTTCCAGGTGAAGTATCTCCGCCCCGCCGACCTGCTTGTCGCGGTACGTCTTGATCACCCATGCGGCGGGGCGCAAGTCGCGCATACGCCGGTCTACTTGCTCGCGGTCAGGAATGGCCTTTCTTAGCATCTGCTTCGTGAACTCGTTGCCCTCGCCGACTACTGACACGAGCCAGGCGGCGACACGGACCCTCGTCCCAATGCTCGTGTCTCGCCAGTCAGGGAATTCAGGGTCGTTCTGCCAGTCGATCACGGCACTGCCTCGTCTCCGCTTCGCCCCACCCGCGGGCAACCATGCCCTCTGAGCTCCGTCAGCGGAGATGCTAGCGATCTTTAGCCTCGATCGTTCATGAGTGCCCGTCAGCTTGCTGACGGGGACTCTGTGTCTGTGTGATGGGGTCTTTTCGGGGCTGGGGCAGGCTGAGGGCCCGG